>CABKMZ010000011.1 GCA_902373545.1 uncultured Actinomyces sp.
ACGAGGGCAAGTACCTTGAGGAGCTGGGCGGCATGAACATGTTCGTCGTCATGGCCGACGGAACGATTCGTACCCCCGAGCTCACCGGCGTCATCCTCGAGGGTGGCACGCGCAGCGCGATTCTGCGCCTCCTGCGCGACGAGGGCGTGGATGTGCGCGAGGAGAAGATCGCCCTGTCGGAGGTCGTGGACGGCATCCGCTCGGGCGCGGTCGCCGAGGTCTTCGCGTGCGGCACGGCCGCCGTGGTCACCCCGATCACGCGACTGGGTGGCGACGACTTCGATGTGGAGATCGAGGTGGGGGACAAGACCCGCGAGATCCACAAGCGTCTTACCGACATCCAGTGGGGCCGCGCCGAGGATCCCTACGGCTGGACGTACCGCCTGGCCTGAGCGTTTGTCACTCATCCCAACCACGGCCTCGTCGATTGCCACGAGGCCGTGGTTTCTTGTGTGCGTATCACCTACCGAAGTGTCGCCTTAGTGACAGTAGTGTCAGAACCAAAGTAAGGGTATCCTTCTCTATATACTCGTGTGTGTCGTGTTGATAGGAGAACCATGAAACGCGCGATAGTTGTCCTCTGCTCGTGGGCGTCTGCTCTGTGTCTGGCGCTCGCCTATCTGGCGATCGGCTGGGGCATTGACGAAATTGTCGGTGGACATTCGTGGTCGACGTGGTGGCTCGCACTGGCCGGCGCCCTCGCTTCCGGCTTCTTCGCGTGGGCGGTGAGCGCGCTCGGCGCGACGGTGATGAAGCAGCTGGAACCGAGCCTGCGCCATTCGATGATCCGCCAGGTCTTCGCCCTGGGCCCGTCGCAGCGCACGAACGAGCGCGCGGGCCGCATCGTCAACTCGGCGACCGACGGCGTTGAGCGCGTGGCCGCCTACAAGGGCACCTTCCTGGCCCCCATGATCGCCTCGCTGACCACGCCGATCCTGGTTGTCGTCTTTGTCGCTCTGGTTCTCGACCCGGTCGCCGCAGGCTTCCTGGCCATCGCGATCCCGTTGGTCCCGATCTGCGTCTTGGGCTTCCGCAAGGCCTTCAAGCCGGTGTCCTCCCGCTACCGTCACGCCTCGCGTCAGCTGGCCGCCAAGGAACTCGACGCCATCCAGGGCCTGGGCGACCTGGCCCTCATGAACGCGGGCAAGGACATGGGTAAGCGCCTCGCTGAGGCAGCCGAAGAGGTGCGCTCGAAGGTGATGAGCTACCTGGCCGGCAACCAGCTGATCCTCCTCGTCATTGACTCCGTTTTCTCCCTGGGCATGATCACCGGAGCGATTGCGCTGGCCCTCATCCGCTACCAGCAGGGGGCGCTGTCCGTCGGCGGCGCGCTCTCCCTCGTGCTTCTCTCCTCGATCATGCTCGATCCGCTGGATCGCATCGGCCAGTTCTTCTACATCGGCATGGGCGGCATGGCGGCCAACAAGGAGATTAAGAAGTTCAACGCGCAGGTCCCGCCCGTGCTCGACGCGCCGGACGTCAAGGCCCCGGCCCTGCCGCCCGCTCCCGGCCAGATCCGCCTGTCGGACGTCTCTTTCGCCTACACCCAGGGCGCGCCGGTGCTCGCGGGCGCCGACCTGACGCTCGCCCCCGGCGAGCACGTCGCCCTGGCCGGGCCCTCCGGCGCCGGAAAGTCCACGATCTCCGCGCTCTTGCAGGGTTACCTGCGTCCCCGGTCGGGGCAGGTGAGCCTGAACGGCGTCGACCTGGCGACCGCGCCCCTGTCGTGGGTGCGCGCCCAGAGCGCCGTCGTCGAGCAGACCACCTATCTTTTCTCCGGCACGCTGCGTGAGAACCTGCTCCTGGCGTCCCCCACCGCCACGGACGATCAGCTCATCGAGGCCCTGCGCGCCGCGCACCTGGGTGAGTTCCTCGACACGCTGCCTGGCGGGCTGGACGCACGCGTGGGTGCCCGCGGCCTGGCCGTGTCCGGTGGCGAGGCCCAGCGCATCGCCATCGCCCGAGCGTTCCTGAAGAACGCGTCGATCATGATCCTGGACGAGCCGACCGCGCACGTGGACCTGGCCTCCGAGCGCGAGATCCTCGCCTCCCTGGAGACGGTGTGCGCCGGGCGCACCACCCTGACGATCTCTCACCGAGACGCCACGATCAAGGGCGCCGACCGCGTCGCGACGCTCACGGAAGGAACGATCCGATGACCCGCAGGCAACTCTCCCTCCGACTCCTGTCGATCACGCGCCGGGTGCTGCCGCCCCTGGCCGCCTCCATCGCCGCGCGCATCGTCTTCCTGATGATCGGCATCGGCCTGTTCGCCCTGGGCGGCTGGGCCGTCGCAGCCCTGGCGTCGGGCGGAAGCGCGTGGGGCATCCCCCTCGTCATCGGCGTCGCCGTTGGCCTGAGCATTTTCAAGGGTCTGGCGCGCTACCTTGAGCAGTTCGCCGGTCACTTCGTGGCCTTCCACTCCCTGGCGATGCTGCGCAACTACTTCTACGACCAGCTTGAGCCCCAGGCTCCCGCGGGCACGGATCGCCTGGATTCGGGCGACATCATGAACCGCGTGACCAAGGACATCGACCGCGTCGAGGTCTTTTTCGCCCACACACTGGCCCCCGTCACGACGGCGATCATCGTCCCGATCCTGACCCTGGCGTGGATGGGGACCTCGGTGTCGTGGACCCTCGCCGCCGTCCTGTTCCCCTTCCTGCTGGTCGTCGGCGCCGTCATCCCCTTCCTGGGGTCGGGATCGACCGCCCGCGCCGCCCGTGAGCTGCGCGAGGCCCGCGGAGCGATCGCAGCCCACGTGACCGACTCCGTGCAGGGCGTGCGCGAGGTCCTCGCTTTCGGCGCTCAGGAGCGCCGCGAGGCCGAGATGAGTGCGATCGAGGAGCGCATCGACTCTGGCCTGGGCGTCCAGGGCCGCTGGATTGCCCTGCGCCGAGGCCTCAACCAGGCCGCTGTTGCCGCGGGCGTCGTCACCGTCGCTTTTGTTGCAGGCTCCGAGTACCTCGCCGGGGCGCTGACCCTGCCCCAGGCGGGCATGGCCATCGGCATCGCGATGGGTTCCTTCGGCCCGGTCCTGGCGGTCGAAGAGTTCGCCGCCGACCTGGACCAGGCCTTCGCATCGGCAGCCCGCGTCTTCGCGATCACCGACCGTGCGCCGGTCGTGGCTGACCCCGCCAACCCGGTGGCGCTGACCCCGGGCGACATCGAGATCACCGACGTCACCTTCGCCTACCCCCTCGAGGACACCGGGATACAGGCCCCGACCGTCCTGGACGGCGTGAGCATCCACATCCCCGCGGGCAAGCGCACCGCGATCGTGGGCGCCTCCGGTTCGGGCAAGTCGACCCTGGCCGCGCTGCTGACCCGTACCTGGGACCCTGCCTCGGGCACGGTCACCATCGGCGGCACCAACGTCGCCGAGGCCTCCCTGACCGACCTGCGCTCCACGGTGGCCTACGCGCCCCAGCGCCCCTACCTGTTCAACGACACGCTGCGCGCCAACCTGGTCCTGGCGGCCCCCGGCGCCAGCGACGAGGACCTCATGCGCGCCCTGGCCGCCGTCGACCTCACCGACTGGCTGGCCAGCGAGAAGGACGGCCTGGACACCGTCGTCGGCGACATGGGTGAGCGCCTCTCCGGCGGCCAGCGCCAGCGCCTGGCCCTGGCGCGTGCTCTCCTGCGAGATGCTCCCATCTACATCCTCGACGAGGCCACCAGCCAGGTCGACCCGGCTACCGAGGCGCGCGTGCGCGCCGGCATCGCCCACGTCGCCGGCGACGCCACGATCGTCGAAATCGCCCACCGCATCAGCGCCGTGCGCGACGCCGACCTGATCATCGTCATGGACGCTGGCCGAGTCGTCGAGACCGGCACGTACGCCGAGCTGCACGCCCGAGGCGGCGCGCTCGCCGCACTCGAGGCGCGCGAAACCAACGCCCAGCCCAGCGCCTGACAACACGCAACGGACGCGGGGGAGGAGGCCCAGGCCTCGTCCCCCGCGTCTTTGTGTGCCCGGTCGCGATAGGATGCGACCTATGGAAAAACTGATCGGCTGGACAAAAGCTGACGCGTGGGGTTCCACGAACGCGATCCCTGAGTTCCTGGGCGCTGCCGCCGGGGACGATCCCGTGTCTGAGGTGTGGTTCGGCACCCACCCGGATGGCCCGACGCTGCTGACGAGCGGGGACACGCTCGCGGAGCACATCGCGGCGGACCCAAAGCGCGCGCTGGGCGGCGGCCTGCTCTACGCCTTCGGCTCGACGCTGCCGTACCTGGCGAAAATCATCGCGCCCGCCCAGACCCTGTCCCTGCAGGTGCATCCGACGAAGGAGATTGCACGCGAGGGCTACCTGCGCGAGGAGGTCCTGGGGATTGAGCGTACGGATCCTCGACGCGTCTACCGGGACATGAACCATAAGCCGGAGATGATCTACGCGCTCACGGAGTTCAGCGCGCTCGTGGGCTTTCGCGTGCCGCGCAAGGCGCGCGAGCTGCTCGTGGGCCTGCAGGGTGAGCTGGCCGAGCGCCTGCGGCATCGCCTGAAGCTCTCGACGGTACGCGGTGGCCTGCGTTCGCTGGCGACCTGGCTCCTCGATGAGGATTCCCCGGCGACCCCCGAGCGCATCGAAGAGTTCGTGGAGTCGTGTCGCTCCCGCCTGGCGTCGGGGAATTCCCCCTCGCCGCGCACCGACACGCTCGTGAGCGTCCTGGGCGAGAAGCATCCCGGGGATCCCGGCATCATCGTCGCCTTCCTCATGAATCCGGTGTCGCTGCGTCCCGGTGAGGCCGTCTACATCCCGCCGCGCCAGATTCACGCCTACCAGTCGGGCCTGGGCATCGAGGTCATGGCCTCCTCCGACAACGTCGTGCGCGCGGGCCTGACTCGCAAGTACGTGGATTCCGCCCAGCTCGTCGAAATCACCGAGTTCTCAGCGCTGCCGCCCGTGCGCGTGGCCCCCGAGCATCCTTCCTCCACGACGGACCGCTTCCTGGCGCCCGCCCAGGAGTTTGAACTCTCCGTGACGACGCTTGCGCCGGGCATGTACACCTCGCGCGTCGACGAGGTCGCCGTGCCCGGGGAGGGGCCGCGTATTATCATCGCGACCTCCGGGTCCATCACCCTGCACGTGAGCGAGGAGCAGGGCGGGGACAGTGTGGAACTGAGCCGCGGCCAGGCCGTATTCATCTCGGCGGCCGAGCGCCGCGTGTGGGCGTACGGGACGGGCTCGTTCGTGCAGGTTGCGGCCCCCTGACCGCCTGACGCGGGGAGTATCGACGAGGCCGTGGCGGGCTTCGTTGTCAAGCTGTCCCACGTGGTGGTCTTGGTTCCTGAAAAAGCTACTTGGCTCGCCGAGTTTTGCCCTAAACTAGATGCAGGGCCTCAACTCCGCTCGCTGCGATGAGGTCCGATTGTCAATCGCAGTGCGGGCACCGCGTGGGGGTGCCCGCACTGCGATTCTGTGTGTGCCTTAGAAGACGCCGGAAACCCAGTCGGCCAGGGTCTTGCAGGTGGATGCCAGCTCGCCCTCATGGGCGTCGTAGCCGGCGACGATGTCCTCGGTGTCGACGTCCTCGTTGTTGACTGCCCACACGGTCGCGGTCTCGCGCGTGACCTCCGGGTGGAACTGGACGCCCAGGGCGGTGCCGTAGGAGAAGATCTGCGTGTATTTGTCCGAGCGCGCCCACTCGCGCGCGCCGTGGGGGAGTTCCACGATGGCGTCGCCATGGTCGGCGAACACCGTGTGGGTTGAGGCCAGGGCCATGCGCAGGGGGACGGCTCCGCCGCCGCCCGCCTGGTCGTTCGTGCCCCAGGCCAGGGAGATGACGCCGTATTCGGGGCCAGCCGGGTCTGCAACACTGACGCGCCCGCCGAAGGTCGCGGCGATCAGCTGGGCGCCCAGGCAAATGCCGAGCACCCGGATGCGTGCGGCGACGCAGCGGCGCACGAGCTCACGTTCGGCTTCCAGCCACGGGCAGGCCTCGTCGTCGTAGGCGCTGGCGCGGCCACCCAGCAGGATGAGGGCACCCGGCAGGGGAGCGGCCGCCAGGTCCTGGAGGCGCTGCGGGTCCTCCCAGGCGCGCACCACCTCGTGACCGCCGAGGAAGGCGGACAACTGACCCACCGGAACGATCGGGTCGTTTTGAATCACGAGGACGCTCATACACCAATTGTAGTCGCGATCACGCGCTGATACCTACCGGCCCTTGAAGAAAGCGAACAGCTGGCGCTCGCGGATCGTCGCGGATGCAATGACGACCCCGATGAGAGTCCACGACGCGGCACAGACACCCTCGGTAGCGACCAAACGCATGAGATCGGAGCGATCCCCGGGCGCCGCTCCGCTCAGGATCGTGAGGCATATGCCGGACGTGAGGGTGCATGCGCCGCCCACCCACGCCACGGCCTCGAACAGTTGGAGGACCGTCGTATCCGACGTGCGGAGCCCAGCGTGCAGCGCCGAGGCGATCTCGAGGCGACGCCACCACGTAGCGGCAGCCCCGGTGGCGGCGCCGATGGCGCTCGCGGCGATCCACGCCCACCAGGTCGGCCTCTGCCGCAGTCGCCCCGCCGCGTCGAAGGTTGTCCCGCGCGAAGGGTTCATGGCCAGGACCTGGGCGTTCTGGTCGTCGCTTCCAACGAGGGATGAGCGCGCCAAGGCATCGACGTCGTCGCTGTGCGGCCAGGATTCGTACCAGCACTCATCGAAGGTCCCGATCGCCGGCACGGGGGCAAGAGCCGCGTAGGCGTAGCCGGGACGGCGCCCGTCGTTCTCGTCCCACGGGTAGGTGCCCGCCACCTCGGCCTGCCCGTGTGCGAGGGGGAGAAGGGTTCCTTGAGGGGTGCCGAGGTCCTCGGCTACCTGCTCAGGGAGCAGAATTCCCGTCGGATTGGCCGTTGTTGTCCCCAGGAGAGAGACGGTTCCAGGCGTGACCTCGTACAGGGGCAGCGACGAGGCCGGAAGGGCGAGCGGGGACAAGCCGGATTCGACCGAGCGAACGGCTCCTGCGCGCACCCCGGGGATTCGCGACAGCGCATCGCAGGCGGCCCCGTCGATGCTGCCTTGCGCTTGGAGGACTCGCACTGATCCCAGATGGGCACGAAAAGAGGCCGCCTCAACGCTGAGGGAACGAAGCGAGAACGCATCGGCGCAGATCGCGCCTCCGACCAGGGCGGTGGCCAGAACAGTCAGCAACCCGACGCGGGCCGTCCCGCTCAGGCAGTCCCTCCAGGCCTCGGACAGGAGTGCGCGCCACGAGAGTGTGCTCATCGCTCCTCCTCCTCCTGGAAGCGGGCGAGGTCAATGACGGCGTCGCACTGCGCGCGAATCGACGGATCGTGCGTCGCGATCACGACGCTCACCCCGTCCTCGCGCAGAGAGCCGAGCGTGGAGGCGATGTCGCGAGCCGTGGACTGATCAAGCTGCGCGGTCGGTTCATCCACGAGGAGCAGGGTGGGGGAGCATGCGAGCCCGCGCGCGAGGAGCACACGCTGAGCCTCGCCGCCCGACAGATCACGAAAAGAGCGCTCCGCGAGATGCGCCAGGTTGAAGGCATCAAGGAGCCGGTTCGCCTCGACATCGGCCTGCGCCCGGCTCATGCCGCGGGCCAGCAGGGGCAGCGCCACGTGGTCAATCGCGCTGCGTGCGCGAACGCCGAATGGGTTCTGGAAGACCCACGCAATGCGGGGCTTCTGCTCACCAGGCGGACGGGGGACGCTGATCGTTCCCTCGGCTGGAGTCTCCCATCCCGCCATCAGCGACAGCAGGGTTGATTTGCCAGAACCGGACGGGCCGATGATGGCGGTGAGGGCACCGTCCTCGCAGCGGGCGCTCAGACGGCGAAAGAGCCACGGGCTTGCGGCGAACCTGTGCCCGACGTTGTCTAGCTCGACGGACATGAGCGTCCCTCGACGGCGGTGTCGACGGCGGAGAGCGGGGTCGTTGGCAGGACGTAGGTTCGGCCGAGCTGAGAAGACACGATAGAGACGGGGATCGGCGTGCCGTCCTCAAAGACGCACGCGTTCGTCGCGTCTCCGATCACTGAGGACGGCGGGACGACCGTGACGGTGATGGGGGCGGCGAGCTTCCAGGAGACGGGCAGCTGAACGGGTCCATCGCTGCTCGGGGCGGAGCGGACGAAGTCCGTGTATTCGCGCGAGGACAGGATCGTCGCTGTCAGGGTGGGGTCGGCGATGACGCCGTCAGCGGGAACGGGGTAGTCCGTCTCCCCCAGCGTGATGACGTGGTCCGCGGGATAGGCGTCCGGTGGGACGGAGAGGCGCAAGGCGTCGCGGGAGTCCTCAAGGGCGAGGAGAACAGTGCTCGTATCGACGCTGTCACCCAGGTGAACGGGGACCGACGAGGGGGTGACGGTCGGCGCGGGAATCCACAGGACGTGAGAGGCCTCGATGCGGGAGGGGACACCTCCGGCTCCGTCGTTCACGCCCATCGCCGAGGCCAGGGCCGCTCGCGTGGAGGCCGTGACCCGCTGAGAATCTGCGGGAGCCGCATAGCCGAGTCGTGCAAGCTCAGCGTTCAGGGCGCCGATATCGGGTCCCGCGGCTCCGTCCACCACGTCCTGATAGAGCGGGGTGGATAGGGCTAAGGCAAGAAGGGGCAGGCCATCGATCTCGCAGGGAATAGAACCTGACGTGATGGGAGTTCCCGGTGCTGCCTGGAGGGCCGTGATGCGCCCGGCGATGGGGGAGGTAAGTTCGTGAGGCGAGGCCGGGGGAATCGTGAGGGTGAGGGAGCGTGTATCGGTGAATTCGCGGGTGGTGACGGGGACCGTCGATGGAGCAGATGACGATGCCAACGAGGCCGGGGTGGGCGGCGAGGCAATGAGGATACCCGCGCTGACCCCACCCGCACCGGCGATGAGAGCGACAAACGCGGTGAGGGCGAGCCAGCGGCGAGAAGATGCCATCTCAACTCCTGAGGATGGTTGTGGTCATTTGCTGGGGTCGTCAAGGCATCGCTGCAAAATGTCGGGCCCCTGGGATGGGTCGATGAAAGGCAGTGCGCTGTCGAGAGGCGTTCCGCTCTCGCGAGCGCGCGCGAGCTCTTGGGCTGTGAAGGACGCCTCAACCGCCTTATTGCGGATCAAACACTGCGTGAACAGCTCGTTGATATCCCGGTGATCCGGGTTGACTCGCATGTCGAACTCGAGCGCCTCGATGATCGGCTGACCGGCATCGATGGAACAGGTGTGGACGAATTCTTCTTGCTGTTCCTCAGATATGGAGGAGCCAACCGGCTGATCGGGGACGCTCAACTGGCCGCTCGGGCTGAACGATGCGCCGGTGACGCCCTTGTCTGTCAGGCAGCTCAGCACGCGCTGACGCATGTCCTGGAGTTCGGCCTCGCTGATGGCAGAGTCGGCGAGGACAGATTGAACGAACTCGTTGGACGCCCACTCACTGCGCGCCTGCTCGATGTCGGCCGCCCACGGCCCCTCCGCCGCGGGCGTGGTCTGTTGGCAGCCGCACGCTGTAGCGGCAAGGGCCAGAGCAGCTGCGCACATAACAACGCGCGACCGTATGGAGTGTGTGCTTTCTCTGTTGGACGCTCCCATGATGTTCTCCCTCGAACAGCCTCGACAATGGGTGCTTACTTCCAGAATAACGAAGAATGGGCTCCGTCACTCGCATGACGGACAAGCGAGTTAAAACGTGGGTGTCAAGATGCCCCGGACGCGCCGCAGCCCCCAATCCCGGAACCCGATGCGGCGTGCGATCCCCACCGCGGCGAGCCGACCCGGAAGCGGGGGCTGCAACACGTGTTTAATTGTGTGAGGCAAAGCTCAAAGAATGGGGAGCTTTGCCTGAGAAAAGCCTGGGAAAGGCGCGCGGGGTGGATACTCATCAACCCCGCGCGCCCGGTGCCTGCAATCAGGCAATCACTTCGATGCGAGACGAGCGCCCTCGGCAAGAGCCTCCAGCTTCGCCCAGCCAATCGACGGGTAGATGCGGCCGCCCAGGCCACAGTCCGTCGACGCCACGACACGCTCGTCGCCCACAATGTCGGCGAACTGGCGGATACGCTGAGCCACCAGCTCTGGGTGCTCCACAACGTTCGTCGAATGCGACACCACGCCCGGGATCAGGTACTTGCCCTCAGGCAGTTCGATGTCGCGCCAGATCGTCCACTCGTGCGCGTGGCGAGCATTCGCCGCCTCGAAGGTCAGGCCGTTCGCGTTGACCAGCAGGGCCAGATCCACGATGTCCTTGAACGGGATATCCGTCGTGTGCGGGCCGTGCCACGAACCCCAGCACACGTGGAAACGTACCAGATCCGGGTCAATGCCCTCCAGCGCGTGGTTCAGCGCATCAATACGCACGCGCGAGAACGCGCGGTAATCCTCAACGGAGGGCTCCGGGTTCATCTGATCCCAGCCCTCCGCGATATCCGGCGCATCAATCTGCACCGTCAGGCCCGCGTCCGTAATCCGCTTGTACTCCTCGCGCAGCACGTCCGCGCACGCCCACACCACGGCCTCGTCGTCCTCGTAGAACGCGTTAGCCACACGAGCCGCCGAACCCGGCGAAATCGCCGCCACGAAACCATCCGACACCGGCTTGCCCGCCGCCTCCAGCGCGTGCTTCGTGCCCGCGATATCGCGCTCCACGGCCTCGGCACCGATATAGGTCAGCTCACCCGTGATCGTCGGGAACGCGATCGGGTTACGGTTCGCAATGTGAATACCCGAATCCGGATCCGCGTACGCGTCCGCGAAACGCTGCCAGTCGCGGCGCTCAGCAAACGATGAGAAGGACAGACGGCCATCACGGCCAGCCGGGGGACGCACATCAAAACGCTGCACGTCCTCGAAGGACAGCCCGCCGAAACGCGAGAAGGAATACGTCCACCACGCGCCGTAATCAACCGTGTCGATCATCGCGTGACCGTACTCGCCATCGTTGACGATATCCAGGCCAATCTCAGCCTGACGCTTCACAACGCCGTCAACCTGATCCTGCAGCAGCGACGTGAAGTCAGCGTCGCCAAGCGAGCCCTCGCGGCGCGCGCGATTCGCCTCAATCAGCTCGGGGGTACGGGGCAGGGAACCAACATGAGTGGTGCGAATGGTCATCGCAGTCCTTTCTCTAATCTGTGCACCCAGCCTACGTTTCGCGCGTCGAGAACGAGGCCGAATGACCGAAGCGTGACCAATGCGATCAACCACGCATCTGCAAGACGCTAATTCACGCACGCGCCCCTTGCGTTTTCCCTGCAAACGCGCCCACAAGCGTCCACCCACTGACACGGCGCCACGCTCACCACAGCCCCCGACATACCGCGCGAAAACCACCCGCACCTGACCCGGCCTCGTCCATGAGACGAAACCCGCACGGAAACGCAGCGCTCACGCTCCTAGGGTGGAGTCATTACAAGGCAAAAGAAAGGCACATCATGAGTCGCCCGCTGCGCTCGGCAACATCCACCCAGGGCCGCAACATGGCCGGAGCTCGCGCCCTGTGGCGCGCCACCGGCATGACGGACGGCGACTTCGGCAAGCCGATCATCGCCATCGCCAACTCCTACACCCAGTTCGTTCCCGGCCACGTGCACCTGAAGAACATGGGTGACCTCGTCGCCGGAGCCATCGAAGCAGCCGGCGGCGTCGCCAAGGAATTCAACACGATCGCCGTCGACGACGGCATCGCCATGGGCCACGACGGCATGCTCTACTCCCTGCCCAGCCGCGACCTCATCGCCGACTGCGTCGAAACCATGGTCAACGCGCACCGCGCCGACGCCCTCGTGTGCATCTCCAACTGCGACAAGATCACCCCCGGCATGCTCCTGGCCGCCATGCGCCTGAACATCCCCACCATCTTCGTCTCCGGCGGCCCCATGGAATCCGGCGCCGCCGTCGATGGCGTCGTCGAGCACCGCCTCGACCTCATCGACGCCATGGTCATGGCCGTCGACGACTCCGTCAGCGACAACCAGCTGGCCAGCATCGAAGCCAACGCGTGCCCCACCTGCGGCTCCTGCGCCGGCATGTTCACCGCGAACTCCATGAACTGCCTCAACGAGGCCATCGGCCTGGCCCTGCCCGGCAACGGCACCACCCTGGCCACCCAGATCGAACGCAAGAAGCTCTTCACCGAGGCCGGCACGCGCATCGTCGACATGTGCCGCGCCTACTACGACAACGAGGACGACTCGGTCCTGCCGCGCTCCATCGCCACCAAGGCCGCCTTCGAGAACGCCATGAGCCTGGACGTGGCCATGGGCGGCTCCACCAACACCGTCCTGCACATCCTCGCCATCGCCAACGAGGCCGGCGTCGACTTCACGCTCGACGATATCGACGCGATCTCGCGCCGCGTGCCCTGCCTGTGCAAGGTGGCCCCCAACTCCACGACCTACCACATCGAGCACGTCCACCGCGCCGGCGGCATCCCCGCCCTGCTCGGCGAGCTCGACCGCGCCGGCCTGCTCAACCGCGACGTCCACTCCGTCCACTCCGACAGCCTCTCCGACTGGCTGGACGCGTGGGACGTGCGCAGCGGACGCGCCACCGACGAGGCCAAGCACCGCTTCCTCGCCGCCCCCGGCGGCGTGCGCACCACCCAGGCCTTCTCGACCGCCAACCTCTTCGAGTCCCTCGACACCGACTCTGAGGCCGGCTGCATCCGCTCCGTCGACCACGCCTACACGAAGGACGGCGGCCTCGCCGTCCTCTACGGCAACATCGCCGCCAACGGCGCGATCATCAAGTCCGCCGGCATCGACGAGTCTCTCTTCCACTTCGTCGGCAAGGCCTTCGTCGTCGAATCCCAGGAGGAAGCCGTCGAGGCCATCCTGTCCAAGCAGGTCACCGAAGGCGACGTCGTCGTCATCCAGTACGAGGGCCCCAAGGGCGGCCCCGGCATGCAGGAAATGCTCTACCCGACCTCCTACCTCAAGGGCCTGGGCCTGGGCAAGAAGTGCGCGCTCATCACCGACGGCCGCTTCTCCGGCGGCACGTCCGGCATCTCCCTCGGACACATCTCGCCCGAGGCCGCGGCCGGCGGCGCGATCGGCCTCGTGCGCACCGGCGACGAGATCGAAATCGACGTCAACAACCGTGTCCTGCGCGCCAACGTGAGCGACGAGGAGCTCGAGCGTCGCCGCGCCGACAAGGGCGCCGCCCCGTGGAAGCCCTCCAAGCCTCGCGCCCGCCAGGTCTCCGACGCCCTGCGCGTCTACGGCATGCTCGCCGCCTCCGCCGACAAGGGCGGCGTGCGCGTCCTGCCCGACTGGGCGTGAGTGAAGCGCCTACAATCGTGGGCATGCATGGAGAGTACAAAGTCCCCGGAGGAAAGCTCGTCGTCGTCGACACCGACGTGGAGGAGGACCGCCTTGCGCGCGTGAGCGTGTCGGGCGACTTCTTCCTCGACCCCGACGACGCGCTCACCCGGATCACCGCATCCCTCGAAGGAGCCCCGGCCTCGTCGAGCGCCAAGGACCTGGCCGCGCGCGTGGAGGGGGCCCTCCACGAGGGCGACACCCTCATGGGCGTGACCCCCGAGGCCGTCGGCATCGCCGTACGCCGCGCGCTGGGCGCCGCCCTGTCGTGGGACGATATCGACTTCGACGTCATCCACGGCCCCGTCGTCGACCCGATGATCAACGTTGCCATGGACGAAACCCTGGTCGAAGACGTCGCCGCGGGGCGCCGCAAGCCCTTCATGCGCCTGTGGGAGTGGAACGGCCCCCAGGTCGTCATCGGCTCCTTCCAGTCCTACCAAAACGAAATCCAACAGGACGGCGTGGATCGATACGGCATCACCGTGTCGCGGCGCGTCACCGGCGGCGGCGCCATGTTCATGGAGCCCGGCAACTGCATCACCTACTCGCTCGTCATCCCCACCGCCCTCGTGGAGGGAATGAGCTTCGAGCAGGCCTACCCGTACCTCGATCAGTGGGTCATGGAGGTCCTCGACAAGCTGGGCATCAAGGCCAAGTACGTGCCGCTCAACGACATCGCCTCCGAGTTCGGCAAGATCGGCGGCGCCGCGCAGAAGCGCTGGGCGAACGGCTATATGGTCCACCACGTGACCATGGCCTACGACATCGACGCCATCAAGATGAACGAAGTCCTGCGCATCGGCATGGAGAAGATCCGCGACAAGGGCACCCGCAGCGCCGTCAAGCGCGTGGACCCCATGCGCTCCCAGACCGGCCTTCCCCGCGAGGAGATTCTGCAGGTGTTCTTCGACCACTTCAAAGAGAAGTACAACGCCACTGTCGGCACCATCACCGAGGCGGATCTTGAGGTCGCGCGCAAGCGCTGCGAGACGAAGTTCGCGCGCGAGGAGTGGGTGCACCGCATCCCCTGAGCACGGATGTCTAGCTCGGCGCGAGCCGGGCGTTCCCGTTGCCCGCTTCGGTGTCGTTTCGACGAGGCCGGGGCGGGCTTCCGCGTTTGTGTGGTTCCTCAGAAAAGTCGCACGTAATTCCCACGTCAACCTTTTATGTTTTTCAGTATCCACCCTTGAAATAGCAACGATACAAGACAATTCACGGAATGGGTCGGAGGGGAATTACGTGCGACATTGGGGCGTGGCGCGCAACGAGGCCGGGGCGGGCTTTCGCTTAGAAGAGCTGGAGCGCGCGCCCCCCGTGGATGATGAGCTCCACGCCGATGACGAGGATCAGAAAGCCCATGATGCGCACGATCGCGCCGACTCCGGTGGCACCCAGCTTGTCGATCCAGGGCGTGCCGTAGCGCAGCAGCAGCGCGATGACGGCGGCAGTTACCGCGATTCCCAGGACGATGCCGACATGAAAACCGATGGCCGTGTTGCGGGCGGCCAGCGCGATAACGACGCCGATCGAGCCGGGCCCCGCGATGAGGGGGAGTGCCATGGGGGAGAAGGACACGTCCGGCTTGGAGGTCGCGTGCTGAGCCTCCTCATGGGTGGCACGGCGCTTGTTTTCCAGCATCGAGAAACCCGAGTGCGCGACGACCAGGCCGCCGGCGATTTGCAGGGAGGGCAGGTCGAAGCCGAAGAAACGCATGATGAACGAGCCGCAGACTGCAAAGGTCGTCAGGATCGCGAACACGTAGATGCCGGTCTTCCACGCCTGGGAGCGCACCGCCGCCGGGTCGTCGGCGGCGGTCAGGCCCGCGAAGGCGGCGAGGCCTCCGATCGGGTTGGTGATCGGGGCGAGCGCCAGGATCGCGGCGGACATTCCAGCGAGAACAGCCATCATGCAGACAATCCTAGTCGGTGCTGTGCTCGCGCGAACGATCGGTCCGCTCAGACGCGGCGGGTGCCGAAGATCGCGGTGCCCAGGCGCACGATTGTCGCCCCCTCGGCGATGGCCCACTCAAGATCGCGGCTCATGCCCATAGAGAGCGCCAGGTCCGACTCTTCGACGCCCAGGCGAGATGCGGCCTCGTCCCTGATCCCGCGCAGCTGCGCGTACGCGGCGCGCACGTCGGACTCGATGGGGGAGTTCAGGCCCACCGTCATGAAGCCCGCGAGCTGCAGGTGTGCCGAGGCCTCGACCGCGTCGATCAGTGTGGCGACGTCGGAGGGGGCGCAGCCGTGCTTCGTGGCCTCGCCCGAGACGTTCACCTCGACGAACACGGGGAGCGTGCCGGTCGCGCGCGCGTCGATTTTCGAGGCCAGGGCGGGGGAGTCCAGCGACTCGATCGCGTCCACGCAAGCCAGCGCGTGGTTGATCTTGTTGGACTGCAGAGGCCCGATCAGGTGGATGCGCGCGCCGGGCACCTCGCGGATCGCGTCTACCGTTGCGCGCGCCTCCTGGACGCGGTTGTGGCCGAGCAGGATCGGCAGGCTCGCCTCGCTCAGGGCGGTGGCGGCTTCGCGGCATTCCTCGGGCGTGCGCGTCTTGACTGCCAGCTCCAGGTGCACCGAATCGGTGCGACCGCACGCGGACGTCGCGCGGTCGATGCGGTCGCGGGCAGTGGCGATGGCCTCGGGAATACTCATGCCCTCATGGTACGCGCGGAGAAACTTTCAGGGGCCAATCAGGGGTGACTCAGGGGGATCTGAGCGAGGAGTCGTGGCAGACTAGAATGTTCACAGATCAAGGAAAGGACACGCAATGCGTACCCTGCTCAACATCATCTGGTTCTTCTTCGGAGGCCTGCCGCTCTTCCTCGGCTACCTCCTCGCGGGCCTCGTCGCCTGCCTCTTCATCGTCACGATCCCCGCGGGTGTGGCCTGCTTCCGCATCGCCGGTTACGTGCTGTGGCCCTTCGGTAAGAGCGTTGTCGACCAGCCCAGTGCGGGCGCCGGATCGGCCCTCATGAACATCGTCTGGTTCCTTGTTGCAGGCCTGTGGCTCGCCGTCGGTCACATCATGACCGCCGCCGCGCAGGCCGTGACGATCGTCGGCCTCCCGCTGGCCATCGCCAACCTGAAGATGATCCCGATCACCTGCTTCCCCTTCGGCAAGGCCGTCGTCAACGACCCGACCGCGTCCATTCTCTGACGCGTCCTACACTGGGGCCATGGCTCGTAAACACAGCAAGAATCACGGCGGTGGCCCCACCCGCGCCATTGAGGCGCTCACGGCGGCGGGCGTTGCTTTTACTATTTACGAGTACGAGCACGACCCGGCCGCCCGGGCATTTGGGGAAGAAACCGTCGAGAAGCTGGGCATCGACCCCACCCAGGCTTTCAAGACGCTCATGGTGCGCCTGGAGCCCACCGGCGAGTTTGTCGTTGGCTGCGTGCCCGCGCTGGCTCACCTGTCCATGAAGCTGATCGCCAAGGCTGCCGGTGCCAAGAGCGCCGCCATGGCTGATCCGGCCGTCGCACAGCGCCGCACCGGCTACGTCGTGGGCGGCATCAGCCCGCTCGGGCAGACGACCTCGCATCGGCTGTTCATTGATTCGGCGTGCCTGGACCACGAGACCATGATCGTCTCGGGTGGGCGCCGAGGCCTCAGCGTTGAGCTGAGCCCCCTCGACCTCGTCGAGTTGACGGATGCGGAGGTCACGGACCTCGCCCAGGTCTGACCCGGCCTCGTGCCGTTTCTGTCTTTATCGCAGACGCCGATACTCCCGCGCCCCCAAAATTTCGCACGTAATTCCCCGGCCGTTCCTTCAGTCTTTGAAGGAGGGGTGTTGAAATCATGCGGTTTCTGATCTCTCAGCGCCGATCCGAATAACGAATTACGTGCGACGTTGTTGAGGAACCCTACTGGAAAGTGCTACTTCTCGTCCACGACTCGTGCCGATCCGATGCTGTGGTCCGTGTTAGCACGTTGGCTGCTCGACATACAATGAGTGCACACGGGTGAGTGAGGATGAGCGAGGAGACGGTGAACGTGTCTGCAGATCTGCGGTACAACGAAGAGACTGAGGCGGCCATGCGCGAGGCTCGCGAGATTGCTGCTGGGCGGCTCCCCGTTGCGCGCTATGGCTCTGCGGCGGAGGCGTTTGGGGAGAACGATGACAACTGACATGACTGAACTAAGCCGCCGCGGGCGCGCCGCCTACTGGGTGGTCGCCGCCCTCGCCTGGGTGGGCGTCGCCGCCACCCTCATCATTACGGCCTTCGACGGATATGCGCCGCCCACCTACCATGAAGAGGGACTCTTCGCGGGTGCCGCCCACGGTTGGGCGGGCGCCCCCGAGCGCCTCATCAATTGCCTGTCCTACTTCACCGAGCTGTCCAACATTATGGTTGCGGTCATCTCGACCGTTCTCGCGCGCCGAGGCCGCGTGGGTGCGTGGGGGAGGGCCACGCACCTGTGCGCACTGATGATGATCACCGTGACCGCGATCGTCTACGCGACGCTCATCGGCCCCTACGAGGTCCTCTCTGGCTTCGCTCTCGTCACTAACCCGCTGCAACACCTCGTCGTCCCCGCCGCCTTCGTGGGTACGGCCGCGCTCGCGGGACCGCGCGGCGGCATCACGTGGGCGACGCTGGGACGCGCCCTGCTGATCCCGGTCGCGTGGGTGGCGTACACGCTCGTGCGAGGCACCTTCACGCACCAGTACCCCTACGGCTTCGTCAACGTGTGGCGCATCGGCTACGCGCAGGTTGCGATCAACATCGTGGCGATCCTGATCGGCGCCCTGCTCTTCATGGCGATCTTCGCGGGCGCCGACTGGCTGATCCGTAAGGCATCCCGGCGCTGACGATCTGTGCACCTCCCGGACACGGTCTCGTCCGAGGCCGCTAGAGTGAGACCATGAGCAACGAGCCCGGGCTTGTCCCTGAACTTACCGTCACCGATTACGAGGCATCGCGCCGCTTTTGGTGCGACCTCGTAGGTTTTTCCCTTCGCTATGAGCGGCCTGAGGAAGGATTCGGCTACCTTGTCCTGGGTAACGCGCACCTGATGCTCGACCAGATCAACCAGGGGAGGACGTGGGCGACAGGTCCCCTTGAGTTCCCCCTTGGTCGGGGTATCAACTTCGAGGTTCAGGTCGACAATCTGGACGGCACGTTGCAGCGCATCACAGAGGCAGGATGGCCGATCTTCGTCGAACCCGAAGAGAAGTGGTACCGGGCGGGCGATGTAGAGATCGGCGTCCGGCAGTTCCTCATCCAGGACCCCGACGGATACCTTGTGCGGCTCCAGCAGGAAATCGGCGAGAGGCCCGCGCGGCGAGGGTAACTCGGACGGCGGGGCAATATCGATCCTAAGTCGGAATGGTGGCTGCCCCTCTTGAGGTGAGAGGGTGCTACTGCTCCTCTCCGGGTGTAACTCTCAGCTCTTTGAGACCTCTTGTGTTGTGTGGGCGGGGTCTTCGCACTACAGTTGTAATCAACCGATTACAACAAAGGGGAGAATATGAAGACTCTTGTCATTCAGGGCAGCCCTGACGAGGGAAGCTACTCGCATGAACTCGCAACGGCTTACGCTGATGAGGCGCGTAGCGCCGGGCATAACGTGCGCATGATTGACCTGGCGACAGAGGATTTTGATCCCGTTCTGCGCTACGGATACCGCCAGCACATGGAGGACGAAAGCGGTCCCAAGCGGTATCAGGAGGACATAGCCTGGGCCGATCACCTCGTGTTCAGCTTCCCGATTTGGTGGTCTGCTGAACCGGCGATTCTGAAAGGTTTCCTTGATCGCACTCTCACGCCGGGATTCGGGTACCGGTATGTCGACGGTAAGAGCCAGGGCCTGCTGAAAGATAAGACCGCGGCACTCATCGTTACCTCCCGTGCTCCTTCGTTTATCTACCGCATCTTCGGTGGTCTGATCTGGCGGTGGAAGAGTATGGTTCTGGGCTTCGTGGGGATTCGCTTAACCAAATCTCTGATGCTTGGCCGCATTGAGCAGGATGTTGATACTCCTGCTTACCGCGCTGCGTTTGTCGAGACAGTTCGAGCTTACGCGCGCGGATAGACTGTCCATATCGCCGAGATTGGGAGGAACAGGAATGGCCGCGACTCGTATGCCAGCCAATGAACGCAAGGCGCTCATGCTGGAGGCTGCCGTCCGTGTGTTTGCGCGGGTTGGCTACGCCGCGGCCACGACTGACTCGATCGCGCGCGAGGCAGGCGTCAGTCAGGCGTATGTCGTGCGTTTCTTCCGGTCGAAGGAAACACTTTTCGAGGAGGCTGCTACGTATGTTGTTGAGCAGCTGTGTCGACGTTTTGCTGAGGCGCCCGTAGCGGCGGATTCTACCGATGCTGAACGTCGGGAATTGCTAGGGGACATGTACGCGGAGATCGTGAAAGACCACGACACATTCATGATGATCGTGCGCCTATTCATGATGGGATCCGATCCTCGCTTCGGGCAACTCTCCCGCGATAGCTTTGCACGTGTGTACCGCGTCCTGCGAGAAGACGTCGGGATGGATGCGCAACAGGCTAGGCTCTTCCTCTCCCACGGTTTGTTGATGAACCTCGTGCTATCGCTGCGTCTGTGGGAAGGCGAGAGAGTTTTGTCGGATGAGATCCTCGGATTCCTCGGGAAAGGACGCGCGGAGGCTATGTATTCACTGCATGACGCGCCTGGTTCCTCGAATGATGAAGGATCTACCTCGCCCCGACGGTGATCGTGGCCAGGGCAACCTTTCCAGCCTCGTCCGAGGCGGGCACGTCCACGAGGGCGACGATGCGCCAGTCCATGTCCTCCTCCGGGTCGAACAGGGTCTGTGTGGCCAGCCAGAACGTGCCGGCGCCAGCCTGATCGACCGCGTCCGCGATCGCCTCGATGCGCGCAGCCTGGGCGCGCTCGAAATCGGAAGAAACCGCAGCGGGAGCAAGCTCCAGCACGTCCTCGCGGGTCGGGGCCTCGTTCAAGGAGCACAGCGCCAGGGCGCGCGCACGCTGATCGATGCCGATCCACTCGTGCTCTGCCCAGTAGCGCTCGAGCACCGCGTCCCACTCGTCCTCGCCCCACGGTGCGACCACCGGGGTGCGCGAGGCCTCGTCCAGGCGCGCCAAGGCCTCGACGTTGTCGCGGCTCATCGCCTCCACGCGCTCGAACAGCGCGCCACGGATCGCCGTGCGGAACGCGTGACGGTTCGCGCTGAAGGGAACGGTCCCGTCCTCCCGCGCGCCAAACGCCAGCTCCGCGCCCTCCGTGCCGTCGCCCTCGGAGGCGGGGAGGGCCTGGCCCGTGGACATGGCCTCCCACTCGTCCAGCAGCGAGGAGTCCACCGCGCGGATCAGCGCCGACAGCCACGCAATGATCGACCGCAGCTCGTCTGTCATGAGCTCGTCCGGCACGATCTGGCGCAGCGCGCGATACGCGTCCGTCAGGTAGCGCAGCACGATGCCCTCGGAGCGGCCCACGTCGTAGCGGCCCACGATCCCCGTGAACGTCAGCGCGTTCTCGATCATCTCGCGCACCACCGACTTCGGGGAAATCTCCTGATCCTCGATCCACGGGTTCGCGTGCAGGTACACCGCGAACGCATCCCCCAGCAGATCGGCCAGCGGGCGCGGCCACGTCACCTCCTCCAGGGCGGCCATGCGCTCGTCGTACTCCATGCCCTGCGCCTTCATCGCGGCCACGGCCTCGGCGCGCGCGGCCTTCTCCTGCGCGAACAGGAGCGGGCGCGGATCCTCCAAGACCGACTCGATGACCGACACGACGTCCAGGGCGAAGGTCGGGGACTCGGGGTCCAGCAACTCGAGCGCGGCCAGCGCGAAGGGGGAGAGCGGCTGGTTGAGCGCGAAGTCGTCCGGCAGGTCGGTGGCCGCACGCAGGCGCGGCTCACCCGAGGCCGAGGCCTCGGCAGAGGACACGTGCTCGACGACGCCCGCCTGCTTCATCGACGTGTAGATCTCACCCAGGCGGCGCAGGTGCGGGTTGCGGTCGGTGACCGGATCGTCGTTGTTGCGCGCCAGCCACACGAGGTGCTCGCCCGGGTCTCGCCCGGCCGCGGGCGCACCGGCCAGCACGTTGAGGACCATCGCGTGCGTCATCTCGAAACGGCTCGTGAGCTGCTCGGGGGCCGCGTCCACGAGCCGCTCGAACGTCGAGCGCGTCCACGAGATCTCGCCCGCGCCCGGGCCCTTGCGCTTCTTCGCTGACTTTTTCGCGGCGCGCTTGGCCTCGCGGGCGTCGCGGGCCGCCTCCTGCACGGCGCTCAGGCGTGCGCGCTCACGGGCGGCGTCAACCTCGTGTTCGGGGGCCAGGACGCGCACGAAACCGACCGTGTCGAAGCCGGCGCGGCCCGCACGCCCCGCGATCTGGTGGAACTCGCGCGCGCTCACGTGGCGCATACGGCGCCCGTCGTACTTCACCAGGGAGGTCATGAGGACCGTGCGAATCGGCACGTTGATGCCGACCCCCAGGGTGTCCGTGCCGCACACGATCGGCAGCAGGCCCGCCTGGGTGAGGCGCTCGACGAGGCGGCGGTAGCGCGGCAGCATGCCCGCGTGGTGCACGCCGATGCCCTGGGAGAGCAACGACTTGAGGGTCTGCCCGAAGCCCTTCGTAAACGACACGCCCGCCAGCTGCGCGGCGATTGCCTTCTTCTGCTCGGCCGACATCAGCGACGAACGGTCGAAAGACTGCGCGGTGGCGACCGCGTCGCGCTGGGAGAAGTGAACGATGTAGACGGGCCAGCGGCCCTCGCCCAGCAGGCGCTCGACCGTGTCGGGCAGGCGGTCCACGACGTACTCGAACTCGAGGGGCACGGGACGCTCCGCATCGTCGATGAGGGAGACGTCGCGGCCCGTGCGCTCCTTCCACGCGCGCTCGAAACGCGTCGTGTCGCCCAGCGTCGCGCTCATCGCAACCACCTGCGGGGACCTCAGCTCCAGGAGCGGCACCTGCCACGCCCAGCCGCGCTGACGATCCCCGTAGAAGTGGAACTCGTCCATGACGATCATGTCCGCGTCCAGCGTCGGCCCCTCGCGCAGCGACTGATTCGCCAGGATCTCAGCCGTGCAGCAGATGATGGGCGCGTCGGCGTTGAGAGACACGTCGCCGGTCACCATGCCGACGTTGTCCGCGCCGAACAGGGACACGAGATCAAAGAACTTCTCCGACACGAGGGCCTTGAGGGGTGCCGTGTAGTAGGAGCGGCCCCCGTGCGCCATCGACGTGAAGTGCGCGGCGAGCGCGATCATCGACTTGCCCGAGCCCGTGGGGGTCGCCGCAATCACGTGGTTGCCCGCCAGGATCTCGACCAGGGCCTCCTCCTGGTGGGGGTAGAGCGGACGCCCGGTGCCCTCGGCCCAAGACACGAAGGCCTCGTACAGGGCATCCTCGTCCCGCAGCTGCCCAGCGTCCTCCAAGTCATCCAGGATCTCGTTCAAAGTCGCGCTCATGCCTCCATTGTCCCAGAGTGCGCCCACGTCTGCGTCCTCGCGCCGCCGGGCCCTTCCCGCAGCTCATCGACGAGGCCGGGGTAGCCTCGTGCACTCGCGCGCAGGTTGGCGCGTGGCGAGATGATGCACGCCCTGACCTCTGCCATGTGGCAAGATGAATGGGTCCCATACAACGCGCGGGTGCGGCCCGCGAAGTGCGCGAGGCCCCGCGACTGTCCCACGGCCTCGTCGATAGACAGCCCGGGAGGTTCCTGTGGAAGAATTCGCCTTGTTTGAAAAGGCCATCGCCGACTGGATCACGTTGCACGTGACGATCTTCGCGCTGATCGGAGTCGGCCTGTTCCTGACGCTGCGCTCCCTCTTCGTCCAGGTGCGCTTCTTCCCGGAGATGATCCGCACCGTCCTGGGGTCGCGCAAGGGCGCGGACGGAGGCATTTCCTCCTTCCAGGCCTTCGCGATCTCGCTGGCCGCGCGCGTGGGCATCGGTAACGTGTTCGGCGTGGCCGCGGCGCTCCTCATGGGCGGTCCTGGCGCGATCTTCTGGATGTGGGTCGTGGCCCTGGTGGGCATGGGTACCGCGTTCTTCGAGGCGACGCTCGCCCAGATCTTCAAGGTGCGCCACGCTGACGGCTCCTTCCGCGGCGGCCCGGCCTACTACATGAAACGCGGCATGAAAAACCGCACGCTGGCCAACGTCTTCGCCGTCATCACCGTCATCACCTGCGGCGTCGTCATCACCTCCGTGCAGTCCAACGCCATCGCCGGTACGCTGACGAGCGCCTTCGGTGAGGCCGCCAAGCAGCCCCTCCAGGGTGCGGGCGGCTTCTCGGCTGCGCAGCTGACCATCGCGGGCCTGATCTTCGTCTTCTCCGCGATGGTGATCTTCGGCGGCATCCGTACCGTCGCGCGCGTCACCGAGTGGATGGCCCCGATCATGGCCACTATCTACGTCATCATGGTCGCCATCATCTGCCTGATGAACATCTCCCAGTTCGGCACCGTCCTGGGGCAGATCTTCACCTCCGCTTTCTCCGCGGACGCCACCGTCGGTGGCCTGGGTGGCGGCATCATCGCCGCGATGATCAACGGCACCAAGCGCGGCCTCTTCTCCAACGAGGCCGGCCAGGGTACCGCTCCCAACGCCGCCGCGACCGCCACCGTGTCCCACCCGGTGCGCCAGGGCCTCATCCAGTCCCTCGGCGTCTTCATCGACACCATCGTCGTGTGTACCGCCACCGCCTTCGTCATCCTGCTCGCGGGCCCCGAGGTCTGGGGCGCCGAGGGCGTGGATCCCTCGAACCTGACCACCCTGGCTGTCGCCAACGAGCTGGGCGCGTGGACGATCGTCCCCATGGCGATCCTTATCTTCGTGCTGGCCTACTCCTCGGTGATCGCCGCCTACGTCTACTCCGACACGAACATGTCCTTCGTGTTCGGCGACGCCCCCTGGGCGACCTGGACCGTGCGCGTCGTGTGCGTCCTCTCTGCGACGGTCGGTGCGCTGCTGAGCCTGGACGTCGTGTGGAACGCCGTCGACATCGCGATGGCGGTCATGACGATCACGAACCTGGTGGCGCTCGTCGTCCTGTCGGGCTGGGTTGTTGGCGCGCTCAAGGACTACCAGGTGCAGCGCAAGGCCGGCATCGATGACCCCATGTTCATGGGCCACGCCAACGCGTTCCTGCCTCGCGACGTGCCGGGCAGCGTGTGGAAGCGCCCCAAGTTGACCAAGGCCAAGAAGCGCTGACACTCCAGCGCTCTCGGGCGCGCCGGGCACATCGCGCCCTGGCGCGCCCGACGCGTCCCTGGGCCCGCCGCGCGTCTGCGCGGCGGGCCCCTTGCTTCCCGCTGCCCGCCCCGGCCTCGTTGCTCCCGGCGCTTCGCCCGCCCCTGCTGAGCTCGCGGGTTAGGCTACTGCCATGAGAATCGCACGTTTTTCGGATGGAACGAACCCGGTGTACGGCGCCCTTGAGGAGGGCTCGAAGCGGATTGTGGGCCTCAAGGGAGACCCACTGTTTTCGCCCGTGGAGCCCTCGGGCCAGATCTACGAGCTGGACGAGGTCCGCCTGCTTTCCCCGGTG
Source organism: uncultured Actinomyces sp. (assembly GCA_902373545.1). Taxonomy (GTDB): domain Bacteria; phylum Actinomycetota; class Actinomycetes; order Actinomycetales; family Actinomycetaceae; genus Pauljensenia. The sequence continues at coordinate 24,778 of CABKMZ010000011.1, forward strand.
ATCCCGCGCTCGAAGGTGGTGGGCATCGGCAATAACTACTCCGATACGCCGATTCCGGTCGACGAGCGTCCCGAGCCCCCGATTTTCCTCAAGGCCAACACCTCGGTCATCGGGCCCGACGACCCGATTGCGATCCCCGCGTGGTCGAACGACGTGGTCTTTGAGGGCGAGCTCGCCATCGTCATCAAGTCACTGGCCAAGAACGTGAGCGCCTCGGACGCGCCGCAGGTGATCCTCGGTTACACGGTTGCCAACGACGTCACCGCCCGCGACGCAATGACGGGTGGCCCGTGGTCGCGCGGCAAGTCGTTCGACACCTCTTGCCCGCTGGGCCCGTGGATCACGGTGGACCCGCAGCTGGACGTGACGAACCTGGCGATCCGTTCCTACCTGAATGGGGAGAAAGCGCAGGACAGCTCGACCGCGCACATGATCTGGAATCCGTTCGAGCTGGTCTCCTACGTGTCCCACCAGATGACCCTGCTGCCCGGCGACGTCATCGTGACGGGCGCTCCGGCGGGTTGCGGGCGAGTGGACGTGGGTGACCGCGTGGAGATTGAGATCGAGGGGGTCGGGCGTCTGGCGAATCCCGTGCTTCGCGCATAACAGTGTGACCCGTGTGATAGGATAATGTCGTTCTGACAATATATCCCTCGCAGAGGAGAACACCGTGAGCGAGCCTCAAAACTCGGGCGCGCTGGCCGTCGAAATGGCCGGCCTGGACGTCATTCCTGAATCCGATCGCAAGGGGAAACCCTCCGACCTGTTCATGCCGTGGTTCGCGGCGAACATCTCGGTCCTGGGGATCTCCTGGGGCTCGTGGGTCCTCGGCTTCGGCCTGTCCCTCACCCAGGCGGTCATAGTGTCCGTCGTCGGTGTGGCCCTGTCCTTCCTGGTCTGCGGCCTCATCGCGATCGCCGGTAAGCGCGGCTCCGCCCCGACGCTGGTGCTGTCGCGCGCGGCCTTCGGCTTTAACGGCAACCGCATTTCGGCGGCAATCTCGTGGATCCTGACGGTGGGCTGGGAGACCTTCCTGGCGATCATGGCGGTCCAGGCCACGGCCACCGTCATGGGGGCGCTCGGCTTCACGAACCACGTCGTCGCCCAGATCATCGCGCTGATCCTCGTCGTCGTCCTGGCGGCGGGCTCGGGCATCCTCGGTTTCGAGGCGATCATGAAGGTCCAGACGTGGATCACGTGGGCGACCGCGGCCCTGACGATTGTCTACCTGGTGCTGGTCGCCCCGACGATCGACTTCGCGGTGCTTTCCGCGCGTCCCTCGGCGCCCTTGACCGCGGTGCTCGGTGCGGGCTGCATGCTCCTCGTGGGCTTCGGTTTCGGCTGGATTAACGCGGCCGCCGACTACTCGCGCTACCTGCCTCGCGCCGCCTCGACGCGGGGCGTGGTCGGCTGGACGACGGTGGGCGCGGCGCTGCCCACGGTCATCCTTGTCTTCTTCGGTATCCTCCTGGTCGGCTCGGCCGACGAGTCGCTGTCCAAGGCCATCGGCGAGGATCCGATCGGCGCGCTCACCACGCTGCTGCCCACCTGGTTCCTCATCCCCTTTGCCCTGGTCGCGATCCTTGGTCTCATCGGCGGCATCGTCATGGATATCTACTCGTCGGGCCTGTCGCTTCTGGCCACGGGCGTGCCCGTCTCGCGTCCGGTCGCCACCGCGATTGATGGCACGATCATGACGGTCGGGACGATCGTCGTCGTGTTCTTCGCGGATTCCTTCCTGACTCCCTTCACTGCCTTCCTGACGACGCTGGGCGCGGTCATTGCCGCGTGGGGCGGCGTCATGCTGGCGGACATCGCGCTGCGGCGCAAGGACTACGACGAGCCCTCCCTCTTTACTCCCTCGGGCCGCTACGGCTCGGTGAACTGGGGTGCGGTCGTCTCCCTGATCGTCGGCTCGCTGGTGGGCTGGGGCCTCGTTGTCAACGCGAGTGCCTCCTGGCTGTCCTGGCAGGGCTACCTCCTCGGCCCCCTGGGTGGCCGTGACGGTGACTGGGCGGGCGCCAACATCGGCATCCTCCTGGCGATGGTCGTCGGCTTCGTCGGCTACTGGGCGACCAGCGCGGGCCGCGTGCGCGCGCAGGAGAAGCTGCCCTCGCGCACCTATGCCGAGGGCGCGGAAGAGGACGCGCAGTGAGCGTCGACCCGCGCTTCTCCCAGACTCTCCTCGACGACGAGGCCGTGGCCGGCGCCCGGGTCCTCGCCTCTCTCGTGGGGCGCCCGGATGCGCTCGTCGTCCTCGGGTCGGGCCTGGCCGAGGCTCTCGACGAGGCCTGGGGAGCCCCCGCGGCCACCGTGCCGCTGGGAGACATCCCCGGCGTCGTCGCGCCGGTTGCGGACGGGCATGGCGGCGAGCTACGCGCCTACGAGACGCGTCGGGGAGTGGTCCTCGTGGCCACGGGCCGCACGCACCTGTACGAGGGGCTGGGTCCCCGCCCTGTCACGGCCCTGGCCCGAGCTGCCGTAGCGGCGGGGATCAGCCGCGCGGTCCTCACGAACGCGAACGGCTGCCTAAAGCCCTGGAACCTGGGCGACGTCATGGCGATCACCGACCACGTGAACTTCAGTGGCGCCTCGCCCTTCGACGGACCGCTCTTCTTGGACGTGTCGGCCGTGTGGGACGCCCAGATGACGCAGGCGCTGCGCGGGGTCTGCCAGCGCGAGGGTACTTACGCGATCCTGCGCGGCCCCGAGTACCAGACGATGGCCGAGACCCGCATCCTTGCGGGCCTGGGCGTGGACTGCGTGGGCATGTCGACCGTCATGGAGGCCATCACCCTGCACGCCCTGGGCGTGCGCGTCGCCGGCATGTCGGTCGTCTCCGACCTGTCCTTCGCGAACGCCCCGACGGACCCGACCGCCGTCGTCGAGGCGGCCTCGGCGGCGCGCCAGACCGTGGTCGCCGGCATCGAGGCGGCCCTGGGAGCATAAGCGCACAGAATCAGACACAAACGAGGCCGTGGCCGGGAGGTGGATCTCCACCGCTCCCGGCCACTGCCTCGTATCGTGTGAGAAAAGATCAGAGCAGGCCGAGGACCCCCTCCACGATCCGCGAGGCAACGTCGGGGGCGCACGCCAGGTTGATGCGCGCCCATGAGGAGTAATCCGCGCCCAGGGTGCGCCCCTCGTTGGCGGCGATGCGGGCGCGCTCGCGCAGCGAAGCGGCGGGGGAGAGGGGGCCCAGGTCTACTCCCTCGAAGCCCCACCACGTCAGGTAGGTGCCCTCGGGGCGCACGAAGTCGATCGGTGTGGGTGCCAGGGCACGCTCGACCAGGTCCACGTTTGAGCGGATCAGGTCTTTGACCTCGCGCTGCCAGGCGTCCCCGCGTTCGTAGGCGGCGATCGCGCCGACCGTGCCGATGACGTTGGCGTCGTGGCGCACGTCCGCGGCGAACACGTCCCAGCGTTCGCGCAGCGCCTCGTCGGGCAGAATCACCTGCGCGGAGGGCAGGCCTGCGATGTTCCAGCCCTTCGACGCGGCGGTCGCCGTCACCGTGTGGGCGGCAAAGGAGGGGCCGAGCGACGCGTAGGAAACGAACGGAATCGACTCGTCCAGCACGAGGGAGGAGTGGATCTCGTCGGAGAACACGAGGGCGTCGTAGTCGGAGACCACGTCGTGCAGGGCGCGCAGCTCGTCCTCACGCAGGACGCGGCCGACCGGGTTCCACGGGTTGCACAGGATGATCAGGCCCGCCCCGGCCTCGAGCCCCGCGCGGATCCCCTCCAGGTCGAGCGCCCAGCCGCGTCCGCCGGCACGCGTGCCGCGCAGTGAGGGCACCTCGATGACGGGGTGATCGAACTTACCCGGAATGGTCAGGAAGGGCATGTAGGCGGGGGTGGGCACGATGATCGGCGCGCCCGGGCGCACCAGGTGCTGGATGGTCGCCTCGAGCGCGGGCAAGACCGAGGCCACGAGGCGTACGTGGGAGGCCTCCACGTCCCAACCAAAACGCCGCTTCTGGAACTCGGCGGTCGCGCCCGCGATGCGCGGCTCCAACCAGGTCGGCTGGTAGCCGAGCAGGCCGTCGTCGATCGCGCCCTTCATCGCGTCGGCCACCTCGGGGGCAGTGGCGAAGTCCATTTCCGCCACCCACGCGCCGATCGTCGGTTCACCGCTCGCGGTCGTGATGCCGGTCCATTTCAGGGAGCCGGTGCGGTAGAGGTGGGAGTCAGAAAAGAGACGAACGGACACGGTGTCCTCCTGGAAGATGCGGTGGATGCGGAGCGGGCCGATCCCGATGATGACAGAAGCGTATCGCCGCCCCTGACCTGCGTCGCAGCGCGCCCACGCATCAAGCAAATGCAACAGCGCCTCTGGAGTAGGATGGGGGAATCATGAGTGAAACAACTGCCACCGGTGCCGACGTTCGCGTCCGCTTCTGCCCCTCGCCCACAGGAACCCCTCACGTCGGCATGGTCCGCACGTGCCTGTTCAACTGGGCCTACGCTCGCCACACGGGAGGAACCTTCGTCTTCCGCATCGAAGACACGGATGCCGCTCGCGACTCCCAGGAGTCCTTCGACCAGATCATCGAGTCCCTGCAGTGGCTGGGCCTCGACTGGGACGAGGGCGTCGGTAAGGGAGGCCCGCACGGCCCCTACCGCCAGAGCGAGCGCATGGACATCTACCGCGACGTGGCAGCCCGCCTGCTCGAGGCCGGCTACGCCTACGAGTCCTATTCGACTCCCGAGGAGATCGAGGAGCGTCACCGCGCCAAGGGTGAGGATCCCAAGCTCGGTTACGACGGCTTCGACCGCAACCTGACCCAGGAGCAGATCGCCGCTTTCCGCGCCGAGGGCCGAGCGCCCGTCCTGCGCCTGCGCATGCCCGACGAGGACATCACGTTCACGGATCTGATCCGCGGCGAGATCACCTTCAAGGCTGGATCGGTGCCGGACTACGTCATCGTGCGCGCCAACGGCCACCCGCTCTACACGCTGGTGAACCCGATCGACGACGCGCTCATGGAGATCACACACGTGCTGCGCGGCGAGGACCTGCTGTCTTCGACGCCCCGCCAGATCGTCCTGTACCGCGCGCTCGAGGCCATCGGCGTCGCCAAGTTCATGCCGCGCTTCGGTCACCTGCCCTACGTCATGGGCGAGGGCAACAAGAAGCTGTCCAAGCGTGACCCCGAGTCGAACCTGCTGCTGCACAAGGCTGCCGGCATGATCCCCGAGGGCCTGAACAACTACCTGGCCCTCCTGGGCTGGTCGATTGCCCCCGACCGCGACATTTTCTCCATGGAGGAGATGGCGCGCGCCTTCGATATCTCCGACGTGAACCCGAACCCGGCGCGCTTCGACCAGAAGAAGGCCATCGCCATCAACGCTGAGCACATTCGCTTGCTGGACGGTGAGGACTTCCGAAATCGTCTGGTGCCTTTCCTGCACCGCGACGGGGTCGTCTCGGCCGACTCCTTCGAGGCGCTGACCGATCGCGAGCGCGAGATCCTCACCGAGGCCGCCCCGCTCGTTCAGACCCGCATCCAGATGCTGGGTGAGGCTACGGGCATGCTCGGCTTCCTCTTCGTCGCGGACGAGGCGCTGGAGATGGACGAGAAGTCGGTCTCCAAGCTCAAGGACAATGCGGCGGACGTCTTGGACGCCGCCATCGAAACTGTCGAGGGTCTGACCGAGTTCACGACCGCTTTCCTCGAGGAGTCGCTGCGCGCCCGCATCGTCGACGAGATGGAGGTCAAGCCTCGCCTGGCCTTCGGCCCGCTGCGCGTCGCCGTAACCGGCCGCCAGGTCTCCCCGCCGCTGTTCGAGTCCATGGAGATCCTGGGGCGCGAGTCCTCGCTGACCCGCCTGCGCGCGCTGCGCGCCTCCCTGGCCTGATCGATGTGCTGGGCCCTGGCCTCGTTCCCTATCCCCGAGGGACGAGGCCGGGGCTTCATCATGTGCTGATGTGCCCTCAGGTGCGGGGAGAGGGTGCGCCGACGTGGGAGGATGGAACCCGAGACGTGCGTCGAACCTCGGTGCCGGCGGGCAGTGATCGGTGCCACTCCGTTTCGATTTGGCACGTCGGGAACATTCCGCTAAAGTTATCTCCTGTCGCCAGCGACGTGAGAACGAAGCAGGTGATACCCAATGGGGTATGGTGTAATTGGCAACACAGCTGATTCTGGTTCAGCCATTCTAGGTTCGAGTCCTGGTACCCCAGCAATCTGAAACGTCAGTTTCAGTCAAGGCCCCCATCGTCTAGCGGCCTAGGACGACGCCCTCTCACGGCGTTAACACCGGTTCAAATCCGGTTGGGGGTACCACGAGCCTCGCCACCATCGCGGTGGCGAGGTTTTTGTTTACCGCGGTGCCGCGGTTTTTCTTGTGCTTTGCAGAAAACTTTGCTCGCCGTTTCACAGTGTCTAACCTTGTAATCAGCCCCCGTAGGGGGGATAGTTTTGGACGAGGGAGTCTTTCGTGACAGACCGACACAACAGGACGCTGCTGCGTCGAGCCCTGGGCGTAGGCGCTGCGCTTGCGCTGATGGGGGGCACGTTCCCGGCAGCCTGGGCTGAGCCGGGTGGGGAGGCGGCAAATCAGGATGCAGACACGCAGGCCATCGACGCGGGAGGCGCGGGCGGCGGTGACGATGTGCTGGTGACAATCCCCGGTAACCATAACAAGGCGATGGGGTGCGACGCCGACTGGGCTCCCGACTGTGCCAAGGCCGCTTTGACACGCGACGCGACGGGCGTCTACACCGCGACTTTCACCCTGCCCGCGGGCGACTACGAGTACAAGGTCGCCGAAGGTGGCTCGTGGGATGCCGCCTACGGCCAAGGGGGAGCAGCCGGGGGAGCGAACATCGCCTACTCTCTAAAGGAAGAGACTGCGGTCACTTTCTACTACAACCACGCGACTCACCGCGTATGGAATAACGTCTCCGACCAGATGGTGACGCTGCCGGGTTCCTTCCAAAAGGACCTGGGTTGCGCCGACAACTGGAAGCCTGAATGCCTGGCCCCGCTCTTGGAGCCCACGGGCAACGGCACCTACACCTACGAGACGACGGCATTGCCTGAGGGCACGTACGAGCTGAAGGTTGCTGTCGGTGGCTCGTGGGATGAGAACTACGGGCAAGATGGTGCCGCCGGTGGTGCCAACTACCAGTTTGCGACGAAGGCGAACAAGCTCGTGTCATTCACCTATGATTTCGCGACCCACAAGCTGGACATCGCCTCCGCTGACGCTCCCGTTGTCGGCGTCGGTGAGCAGCGCGCTTACTGGGTCAATGCCACAACCCTGGCATGGCCGACCTCCCTGCTCCCGCAGGGCGTCACCCGGGCCCAGGTCCTCGATGGCTCCGCGGCCCTCTCCTACGAGCTGGTCACCGCCCCCGAGGGTGGTGCGGCCCTGACGGACGGTGCTATCACCGGAGCGACCATCACGCCGCTGACCGTCGCGGGCGACCTGCCCGCCGAGGTGACGATGGCACACCCCAACCTCAACGGCTACATCGCCCTGAAGGCCCCCTTCGACGAGGCCGGGGCCCGCGAGGCCCTCACCGGCCAGATCGCGGTCGCCCAGAAGTCCGGCGAGACCGTCAACGCCTTCACCGGCGTGCAGATCGCCCCCGCGCTCGACTCCATCTACTCCGCCAAGGCCACCCAGGCCTCGTACGGGGTGGGTTGGAATGACGCGGGCGCTCCGACCTTCGCGCTGTGGGCACCCACCGCTAAGGACGTCACGCTGCTGTCGTGGAACACGCGTACTCCGCGCGGCGCTGACCCCGAGGTGAAGGGCGACCCCGTGCGCACTCCCGCCACGCGCACCGATGATGGGCGCTGGAGCGTCGACAACGCCGACGGTGCCATCAAGGAGGGTGCCCAGTACCTGTGGGAGGTGCGCGTCTACGTGCCCTCCACGGGCGCCGTCGAGACCAACCAGGTGACCGACCCCTACTCGGTGGGTCTGACCGCCGACTCCACGCGTTCCGTGGCTGTCAACATGGACAACCCCGCGATCGCCCCCTACGGGTGGACGAGCGTCAAGGCACCCGTCATCGAGGACGACGCGCAGCGCTCCATCTACGAGCTGCACGTGCGCGACTTCTCGGCGGCCGACAAGTCCGTGCCCGAAGACATGCGCGGCACCTACATGGCCTTCACGCAGTACGAGTCCAACGGTATGCGTCACCTTTCCCAGCTGGCCGAGGCCGGCATGAACACGGTGCACCTGCTGCCCACCTTCGACATTGCGACCATCCCTGAGAAGCGCTCCGAGCAGAAGGTTCCTGAGATCCCCAAGGATGCAGGCCCGGCCTCCGAGGAACAGCAGGCGGCCGTGGCCGCCGTCGCCGACGAGGACGCCTACAACTGGGGCTACGACCCGCTGCACTGGATGGCCCCCGAAGGCTCCTACGCCACCGCCTCCCACCAAAACGGTGGCGCCCGTGTGCGCGAATTCCGCTCCATGGTCGGCGGACTGCACCGCATCGGTATGCAGGTCGTCCTCGACCAGGTCTACAACCACACGCCGGCCGCAGGCCAAGATGCTCACTCGGTGCTCGACCGCGTCGTTCCCGGCTACTACCAGCGCCTCAACGCCTCGGGCGGAGTGGAGACCTCCACGTGCTGTTCGAACGTTGCTACCGAGAATGTCATGAGTGAACGCCTCATGATCGACTCGATGATTCACTGGGCGAAGTACTACCACGTCGACGGCTTCCGCTTCGACCTGATGGGTCACCACCCGGCCGATGAGATGAAGCGTGCCAAGGAGGCTCTCTCGCAGCTCACCCTCGAGAAGGACGGCGTGGACGGATCGCGACTCTACATCTACGGCGAGGGCTGGAACTTCGGTGAGGTCGCGAACAACGCGCTGTTCACGCAGGCCACGCAGGGCCAGCTGGACGGCACCGGCATCGGCGCGTTCAACGACCGTCTGCGCGACGCCGTCCACGGCGGTGGTCCCTTCGATGACGACCACCGCGTCATGCAGGGCTTTGGTTCGGGCGCGTTCTCGGACTTCAACGGCCTCGACACACGCTCGGAGACGGAGCGTCGCGCGGACTACCTGCATCGCGTGGACCTCGTGAAGCTGGGGCTTGCGGGCAACCTGAAGGACTACACGCTGACGACCTACGATGGTCAGACCGTGAAGGGGTCACAGCTGGACTACAACGGTCAGGGCGCGGGATTCGCGTCCCAGCCTGCGGAGAATGTCAACTACGTGGACGCCCACGACAATGAGACGCTCTTCGATCTGGTGACCTACAAGATGCCCGCGGACGCTCCGATGGAGCACCGCGTGCGCATGTCGCTGATCAGCCAGGCATCCGTGGCATTGGCTCAGTCGCCCTCGTTCTGGGCGTCGGGCACAGAGACGCTGCGCTCGAAGTCCTTGGATCGTGATTCCTTCAACTCCGGTGATCACTTCAACTCGATTGACTGGACGATGAAGGACAATGGCTTCGGTCATGGCCTGCCCATCAAGTCGAAGAACGGCGCGGCCTGGGACCACATGCGTCCCCTGCTGGAGAATCCCGATCTGAAGCCGACCCCGGAGCAGATCGGCACCTCCTCGGAGATTGCAATGGACTTCCTGCGCGTGCGTTCGTCTTCGCGCCTGTTCACGCTGGGCAGTGCTGAGCTCATCAACCAGAAGGTGACCTTCCCGAACTCCGGCTCCGAGGCCGTGGATGGGACGATCATGATGCTTATCAACGACGAGGCCGGGGCTGGGACGGACGTTGATCCGGCCCTTGACGGTGCGCTCGTCGTGTTCAACGCGACGGACAAGCAACTGACGCAGAGCGTCGACGGCCTGGCTGGTCGTGTTTTTAAGCTGCATGACGCTCAGGCCACAGGCGCTGACTCCGTCGTCAAGGAGGCATCCTTCTCGGCGAAGACGGGTGTCGTCACGGTCCCCGCACGCACGGTCGCTGTCTTCACACAGGCAGCGGGGGAGCGGGTTGAACCTGGCCCCGTCGCCGAGGACGGCACGTGGATGCGCGCGGCTGACGGGCGCTGGTGGCTGCGCTACCCGGACGGCACCTACCCGGCGAACGAGCGCATCGAGCTGGGAGGCGTGACCTACGCCTTCGACGCAGCCGGTTGGATGAAGACCGGCTGGGATAAGGAAGAGGGCCTGTGGCGCTACTACGCCCCCTCGGGCGCGATGGCGACCGGCTGGACCGCCGTGGGTGGCACCTGGTACTACCTGGATCCCGACACCGGGGCCATGGTGACCGGATGGCTCAAGGACGGCGACACCTGGTACTACCTGCACGGCAGCGGTGCGATGGCCACCGGCTGGGTGAACCTGGGTGGTGCCTGGTTCTACCTGAACGGCAATGGCTCGATGGCCACCGGCTGGGTGAACCTGGGAGGCACCTGGTACTTCCTGTCCGGCGATGGCCGTATGGCCACCGGCTGGGTCAAGGACGGCGAGTCCTGGTTCTACTGCTATCCCTCGGGCGCGATGGCCACGGGCCGCGTCGTTGTGGACGGCACTGCTTACACCTTCGATGCTAATGGGCGTCTTGTGCCCTGACGAGGTGGCGGCGATACGCGGGCGGGCCGGGACGATAGCTATCGTCCCGGCCCGCCCGTTTGCGTGCGTGTATCGAGGCTTAGAGTTCCGCGGCGTCCTCGACGGTGGCGAGGAACTCGGAGAGCCGGTTGGCGGCGGCCATGACGGAGGGGCCGTGCTGGCGTCCGGGCTGGCGGCCCATGCGCTCGATGGGGCCAGAGATGGACAGGGCAGCCAGGACGCGGCCCGAGGGGCCGCGCACAGGGGCCGACACGGAGGCGACGCCGGGCTCGCGCTCGCCCACGGACTGCGCCCAGCCGCGCCGACGCACCTCGGCGAGCATGGTCGCGTTGAAGGAGGCGCCGTACAGGCCGCGGTGGAGGCGGTCGGGTTCCTCCCAGGCCAGCAGAACCTGGGCGGCTGACCCGGCGCTCATGGACAGGGTGGCGCCCACGGGGATGGAGTCGCGCAGGCCCATTTCACGTTCGGATGCCGCGACGCACACGCGGTAGTCGCCCTGGCGGCGGAAGAGCTGGGAGGATTCCTTTGTGTGGTCGCGCAGGGCCTGAAGGACGGGCATCGAGGCCTGGAGGAGGCGGTCTTCGCCGGCGGCGGAGGAGAGCTCCTGGAGGCGGGGGCCGAGAATGAAACGTCCCTGCATGTCGCGGGCGACCATGCGGTGATATTCGAGGGCCACGGCCAGACGGTGAGCGGTCGGGCGTGCGAGCCCAGTGCTCGTCACGAGTTGTGCAAGCGTCGCGGGCCCTGCTTCGAGAGCGCTGAGGACCAGCGCTGCCTTGTCGAGGACGCCAACGCCACTGGATGTTTGCTCTTCCATACAACTATTTAATATCTCAGTTATTGAGATGGCAAACTGCCGGATAGTGAAACAGGTCAAAGCGGCGTCCGAGACGTGAGATCGGGGAGGTTGACACGCGGTCAAGGCGCTTCCATTAGGTGCGTAGCACGACTGACACCGTGTCTCCAAAGAGTGGAGACCAGAGGAGGAATAATGAGCGGAACGATGGCGGAAAAGGTGTGGCGCGACCACATCGTCTCCAAGGGTGAGAACGGTGCCCCCGACCTGCTGTACATCGACCTCCACCTCGTGCATGAGGTCACTAGCCCCCAGGCCTTTGAGGGCCTGCGCCTGGCGGGTCGACAGGTTCGTCGCCCCGATCTGACGATTGCGACCGAGGACCACAACACGCCCACGGTCAACATCGACCAGCCCATCGCGGACATCACCAGCCGCACCCAGATCGACACCCTGCGCAAGAACGCGCAGGAGTTCGGCGTGCGCCTGCACTCCCTGGGTGACGCCGACCAGGGTATCGTCCACGTTGTTGGCCCCCAGCTGGGTGTGACCCAGCCCGGCATGACGATTGTGTGCGGTGACTCCCACACCTCCACGCACGGAGCTTTCGGCGCGCTGGCCTTCGGTATCGGCACGAGCCAGGTCGAGCACGTGCTCGCCACCCAGACCCTGCCCATGGCCCCCTTCAAGACCATGGCCATCACCGTCAACGGCTCACTCCCCGCCGGCTCGACCGCGAAGGACATCATCCTCGCGGTCATCGCCAAGATCGGCACCGGCGGCGGCCAGGGCTACGTCCTGGAGTACCGCGGCCAGGCGATCCGCGAGCTCTCCATGGAGGGCCGCATGACGATCTGCAACATGTCGATCGAGGCGGGCGCCCGCGCCGGCATGATCGCCCCCGACCAGACGACCTTCGACTACATCAAGGGCCGCCCCCACGCCCCCGAGGGCGAGGACTGGGACCGCGCCGTCGAGTACTGGTCCTCCCTGGCCTCCGACGAGGACGCCGTCTTCGACGCCGAGGTCATCCTCGAGGCCGCCGACATCGAGCCCTTCGTCACCTGGGGCACCAACCCCGGCCAGGGCGTGCCGCTGTCGGCCGCCGTGCCCGCCCCGGAAGACTTCGCAGATGAGACCGCTCGCGCGGCCGCCGAGCGCGCCCTGGAATACATGGACCTCACGCCCGGCACCCCGATGCGTGAGATCGCCGTGAACACCGTGTTCATCGGCAGCTGCACGAACGGGCGCATCGAAGACCTGCGCGCCGCCGCCAGTGTCGTCAAGGGACGCCACAAGGCCGATGGTGTGCGCGTCATGGTCGTACCCGGCTCCGCCCGCGTGCGCCTCCAGGCCGAGGCCGAGGGCCTCGACACAATCTTCACCGACTTCGGCGCCGAATGGCGCAACGCCGGCTGCTCCATGTGCCTGGGCATGAACCCCGACACGATGAACGCGGGAGACCGCTCGGCCTCCACCTCCAACCGCAACTTCGAAGGCCGCCAGGGCAAGGGCAGCCGCACGCACCTGGTCTCACCGCTTGTCGCGGCCGCCACCGCCGTGCGAGGCACCCTGTCCTCCCCGGCCGACCTCTGAGGCCCGCCCTCCCGCCACCCGACAGCGGGGGAGGGCCACGGCCTCGTCCCCCAGAGAGAAAAGACTGACGCACCATGGAAAAGTTCATCACCCACACCGGCGTCGGCGTCCCGCTGCGCCGCTCCAACGTCGATACCGACCAGATCATCCCCGCGGTCTACCTCAAGCGCGTGACCCGCACGGGCTTCGAGGACGCCCTCTTCGCCGCGTGGAGGAACGACCCCGAGTTCGTCCTGAACCAGGACGCCTACAAGAACGGCTCCGTCCTCGTCGCCGGCCCTGACTTCGGCACCGGCTCCTCGCGCGAGCACGCCGTGTGGGCGCTCAAGGACTACGGCTTCCGCGTCGTGCTGGCCCCCAAGTTCGCCGACATTTTCCGAGGCAACTCGGGCAAGCAGGGCCTGGTGACCGGCATCATCTCCCAGGAGGACTGCGAGTCCCTGTGGAAGCTCCTCGAGGCCGAGCCCGGCACGCAGGTCACCGTCTCCCTGGAGGATAAGACCTGGCGCGCGGGCGCGATCTCAGGCACGTTCCAGATCGACGACTACGTGCGCTGGACCCTCATGGAGGGCCTGGATGACATTGCCCTGACCCTGCGCCACGAGGACGAGATCGAGGCCTACGAGGCCGCGCGCCCCTCGTTCAAGCCGCGCACGCTGCCGGCGAAATTCTTACCAAAGCAAGAGGTTTTGTCCGCTCGCGACTGAACGACTTCGCACACTGGCCCCTACCTAGCTAGAGTAGGGGCCAGTTACGTCATAGTGAGGAGCACTCCATGCCATCCATCCTGCAAGTTGAAGGCGGCCATCCGCTGCGCGGCGAGATCACCGTTCGCGGTGCCAAGAACTTCGTTCCCAAGGCCATGGTCGCGTCGCTGCTGGCCGACACACCCTCCGAGCTGTACAACGTGCCGCTGATCCGCGACACCGACGTCGTCTCGGACCTGCTGAGCCTGCACGGCGTCGAGATCGACTTTGATCAGGACCGCGGCACGCTGCGCATGGATCCCTCCAACGTCAAGATCGCCTCGCGCTCGGACATCGACACGCTCGCGGGCGCCTCGCGCATCCCGATCCTGTTCTGCGGCCCGCTCCTGCACCAGCTCGGCGAGGCCTTCATCCCCGAGCTGGGCGGCTGCGCGATCGGCGGGCGTCCCATCGACTTCCACCTGGAGACGCTTCGCAAGTTTGGCGCGATCATTGACAAGCAGCCCGACGGCGTGCACATTAAGCGTCCCTTCACGGGCCTGCACGGCGCGATCATTGAGCTGCCCTTCCCGTCCGTGGGTGCCACTGAACAGACGCTGCTCACGGCCGTGCGCAACGAGGGCATCACGACCCTGAAGGGCGCGGCCATCGAGCCCGAGATCCTCGACCTGATCAACGTCTTGCAGAAGATGGGCGCGATCATCTCCGTGGACACAGACCGCACGATCCGCATCGAGGGTGTCTCCAAGCTGACGGGCTACCGCCACACGGCGCTGCCCGACCGCATCGAGGCCGCTTCGTGGGCCGCGGCCGCCCTGGCCACCCGAGGCGACATCTACGTGCGCGGCGCTCACCAGCCCGACATGACCACGTTCCTCAATACTTTCCGCAAGGTCGGCGGCGGCTTCGATATCGATGCTGACGGCATCCGTTTCTACCACACGGGCGAGCCGCTGCACTCGATCGCGCTGGAGACGGCCGTCCACCCCGGATTCATGACCGACTGGCAGCAGCCCCTCGTCGTGGCCCTCACGCAGGCCGAGGGCCTATCCATCGTCCACGAGACCGTGTACGAGAATCGCTTTGGGTTCACCGAGGCGCTGCGCAAGATGGGCGCGAACATTCAGGTCTACCGCGAGTGCCTGGGCGGCACGCCCTGCCGTTTCGGGCAGAAGAACTACTACCACTCGGCGGTCATCTCGGGCCCGACCCCGCTGCACAGCGCGGATATCGAGGTCCCGGACCTGCGCGGTGGTTTCTCGCACTTGATCGCGGCGCTGGCCGCGTCGGGCACGTCCACCGTGTCGGGCATTGACGTGATTTCGCGCGGTTACGAGCACTTCACGCGCAAGCTCCACAAGCTGGATGCGCGCGTGCGTTACCTGGATAGCTGACGCGATGGGCGAGCGGGGAGTGCGACGGAGCATTCTGTTGCTGGTCTCGTCGATGTCGGCGGGTGGGCGCTCCGTACGCCTGGGTCCGCGCATCGTGCGGATTCTGCGCGGCGGCGGCTGGGAGGTCGCGGTTCGCCTGACGACGCCCGGCGACGACCCGGCTGCCCTGGCCGCTCAGGTCGCCTCCGATTCGATCGTGGCCGCCCTGGGCGGGGACGGGTACCTCGGCGCGGTTGCGCGCGGGTGCCACGACTCCGGCGCACTGTTCGTCCCGTTTCCCGGCGGGCGCGGTAACGACCTGTGCCGCGCGCTCGGTATCGGCACGGATCCGCTGGCTCGTGCCCGTGATGTGGCGTCGTTGGGTTTCGTCTCCGGCACCGCGGGGGACGAGGCCGTGGCTGGCCGGGCGCGCAGGGCAACGGATGCGCTCGCTTCCCGGGTGCGTCCTTTGGATGGCATGTGGGTGCGCTCACGCGACGGGGTGCGCTTGGCGCTCGGCGTTGTGTCGGTGGGGTTGGATGCGCGGGCGAATATCTTGGCGAACGAGTCCTCGCTGACGTCGGGTCCGCTGGCGTATGGCTATGGGGCTTTCGCGGCCCTGGCCTCGCACGAACCCACCGAGATTATCGCGACCGTTGACGGTCGCGAGCGTGACATGAGCGGCTGGGTTGCGTCCGTGTCGAACTCGGGGCGTTTTGGCGGGGGGATCACGCTGGTGGAGTCCTCGGATATGAGCGACGGCATCTTGGAGGTGTGCCACGTGGGGCCCATGCCGGTGGCGCGCGCCCTGCCGGTGTTGGCCCAGGTTGTGGCCGGCCGCGCGAAGCGGCACCCGGCCATCGAGGTGGAGACTGCGCGCGTCGTGTCCTTCGCGGCGCCTGCGGGGATGGTCGCGATGGCGGACGGGGACCGGATCGCCTCGATTCCTTTCACGGTGGACGTCGCGCCGGGAGTTGTTTCTGTTCTCGTCTGAGCGCCCGCGTGCCTTGGCGGGGGCCGACGCGCCGACCGCACGTGTGACCTGCGCTCGGTTGCTGCGTAACGTGGCCCTCGGGTTTTGCGTTGCGGGGTCGTGGTCCCCCTAGAATGACACCATGAGTGCAGTCTCCGGCTTTTATTCCTTCGCGAAGGGCGTGTTGACGCCCATCATGACCCCATGGGTGAAGTTCTCCGTCACCGGCGAGGAGAACCTCCCCACGGAGGGTGGTTTCCTGTTGGTTTCCAA
>CABKMZ010000012.1 GCA_902373545.1 uncultured Actinomyces sp.
ACCAACCGCGCGCGTCACTCATCCACGCGCCCTCCGCCGGTGCCGGGTCCGGGTTGGGCGCCGGGTCCGGCGTCGGTTCGGGGGCACCCGGCATCGCCAGACGCACCCTATTCGTCACGTACGAGGCATCGCGCACCTCGACGCGCAGAGCAACGTCGGTGCCGGTCGGGGTCCACGGGAAGGTCGCGGAGGCCACGGGCGCGCGGTCCCCGTTATCCGTCATCGCGGTCCAGTCACGAACCAGCGTCTCGGTGCCATCCGCACCGACCTGCACGGCGCGAACCTGCGACGTACCAGCGATGCCACCCGTCACGGACGCGGTCACGTCCACGGGCGTGCCAGCCGGACCCGTCAGCGTATACCCAGCCCCGGCCTCGGCAATGCCGGTACCGGACAGGGCCACCGCCGGGAGCGTGATGCTGTGCAGCTGCGCGACGTCGATACCCGCTGACTCAAGCGCAGCCTTGGCGACGTTCCACGCCGCAGAACCCTCGGGGGCGACGACGTAGACCTGCGTGTCCGCCTTGTTCTCGTCGCTCAGCTCGGGCTCGAGGTCGAGGCGG
This sequence comes from uncultured Actinomyces sp., assembly GCA_902373545.1. Classification (GTDB taxonomy): domain Bacteria; phylum Actinomycetota; class Actinomycetes; order Actinomycetales; family Actinomycetaceae; genus Pauljensenia. The sequence goes on from CABKMZ010000012.1 coordinate 564, forward strand.
GTCAGCGTGGATGGCAGCACGAGGACGCGCGGCACGTCAACGCCGAAGGACACGGAGGTCATGCCCTCGCCGAAGAAGGCGCTCTGGCGACGACCGTTCGTCGGGCGACCGTCGTAGACGAAGGAGCCGTCCACACCGCCGCGCACGATGATGCGGCGAGGCATCGGAACCCAGCTGCCCTCCATGCGGATCGAGCGCACCTTCGTGCCGTACTCGACGACCTCCAGGGAGTTGTTGACGACGCCGGTCGAGCGCTCCACCGAGTCCGGGATGACCAGCTCGGTCAGGGCCTTGCACTCGGCGAAGGCCTCATCGCCGATGACCCTCAGGCCAGCGGGCAGGACGACGCGCGTGAGCGTCTTGTTGGCGCGGAACGCCGCGGCACCGATCTCGACCGTGCCCGCGCGCACCGTGTAATCGGTGAGCGAGTTCGCGGCCGGGGACAGAATCAGGTGCAAGCCGTCGTCCGCCTTGCGATACAGGACGTTGCTGTCGGCCGAATACACCGTGTTGGTCTCGGCAACGGTCAGCGACGCGATCTTGTTGGAGTTGTACAGCGCGGTCTCGCCGAAGGAAGTCACACCCGCACCGATGTGGAACGAGGTCAGGGTGCCCGTCTCCGAGAAGGCCTGCTCACCAACAGTGGTCACCGAATCCGGCAGGGTCACGGAGGACTGGCCGGCGCGGCTGAAAGCGAAGTCACCGATGGAGACCAGCCTGCCCAGCTCTGGGCGGTAGTTGACGCTCAGCTTGGAGCCGCTGGACTCAAAGGCGCTGCCCTTGATCGTGACGGTGCCGCCCAGGTCAACGGTTTCCAGCTTGCTCGCGTTGCAGAACGCGCAGGTTCCGATCGTCTCGAAGCCCTCGGGCAGGGTGAGCGAGGTCAGCGAGGAGAGGCGGAAGGCCTCGTCGCCGATCGAGCGCAGAGACGCGGGCAGGGTCACGGTCACCAGGCCGGACTCCGTGAACGCCCGGTTCGCGATCTCAGTGGTCCCATCCATCACCGTGTACGTTCCGCCGGAGTTCTTCGCCGTCGGGTACAGGATCAGGCGCGAGTGGTCCTTGGAGTACAGGACGCCATCCACGCTGTCGTAGAACGGGTTGTCCGCATCGACCTCGACGCTGGTCAGCGCGCGGGTCTCCGCGTATCCGGAGGTCACCGATTCGCCGGAGACCTTCGGGCCGAAGGACAGCGTCGTCAGAGTCCTGACGTAGTCGATGAACTCGGCGCCAATCGTCGCGACGGAACGCGGCAGGGCCAGCGCCTCCAGGGAGGTGTGCGCAAAGGCGCGATCACCGATCGACGTCAGCTGCGAAGGGGCAGCCTTGTCGTCCTGGAAGGTGATCTTCTTGAGCGAGGAGTAGATGAACGCCTCGTTGCCGATGGTGCGCACACCGGCGGGGATCGTCACGTTCTCCACGGTCGAGCTGGCAAATGCGCGCTCGCCGATGTCGGTGACGCCCTCGGGGATGACGACGTCGGTCGCGCTGCCCTTGTAGGCGGTCAGCACGCCGCTGTCGTCGATCACGAAGTCGTCGGCGTCGGCGGAACGCACAGTCACGGGGATCTGCGCGGTCTTAGCCGTGCCGGCCTCGTTCGTGACGGTCGCACTCAGCGTGCCAACACCCGCGTGATCGCCGCCCGTCAGGGTCGCCGTCGTCGACTCGGTTCCGGCCACGACGGTCGCCAGATCGGCGGGTTCGACGCTCCAGGTGACCTCACGGCCAGCCAGCGAGGGAGCCAGGTACGCCTTGAGGGCGGACTCCTCCCCCACCTTCACGGCGACGGAGGTCTGCGCGAGTTCGATGCCCGCGTCCTCGGAGATTTCACGCACGTGGACCGTCGCGGAGGCCGTCAGAGTCGGCTGGGAAGCGTCGGTCACGGTGATCGTCGCGTCGCCCGCGGCCACAGCGCTCACCTCGCCGGTCGCGCTCACGGTCGCCACGGCCTCGTCCGAGGAGGACCACACCAGGTCGGTCACGTTGGCGTTCGTCGGCTCGTAGGAGGCGGTCAGCGAGACCTTCTCACCGGCGACAACCGTGGACTCGGCCGGGGTCAGCGTCAGCGAGGTCATCGGGATGGTCTGGAAGCGGATCTGCTGGCGGGCCTGGTTCTTGCCCCAGTCCCAGGCGTACAGGTAGGAGGTCGCCGGGTCGGACGAGTCCGCGCGGTCGACCAGGTCCGCCCACTTGATCTCGTAGTGCTTGGAGTAGGTGCCGTCGGCCGCTCGGTTCGCGCCCACGGCCTCCTTCTCGTCGTAGTAGTGGCGAGACGTGGGAGACTCGGAGAACGCGATACCCGCCAGCGGCGAGTTATCGGCGACGTCGAAGGAGACGACGCGCGCGTCGCCCTCACCGGTCACGGCGACGTTCGAAATAGTGGGCGCCTGGGTGTCCAGTGCGAACTCCCACGTCAGCTCCTGCTTGGTGGAGGAGGGCGCGAACGAGGAGGCCTCAATCGTCAGCTTGTAACGACCGTCGGGCAGCTCGTTGCCGTCCTTGTCGAAGCCGTCGAAGACCGGGTTGTTGCCCTCCTGGCTCTCCACGGGCTGCACGGCGCCCGCGGCGAAGCTGAACAGGGATTTCTTCGCGCGCTCGAAGGTATAGGAGCGCACGGTGTCCCCGGCCTCGTTCGTGTACGTGTAGGTCAGCTCCGGCGTGTTACGCAGCATGCACGTGCGCGGAAGCATCTTGTTGGGCGCTTCCTGGGCCGCGGAGCGCGACATGATGAAGTAGGCGGGATCGACCGCGCGCACGGACATCGGGTCCTGGCCGTCCAGCGGGTTGAGGGCGCCCAGGGGCACGTCCGTCGCCGGGTTCATGAGCGTCGAGGAGCAGGCGTGCGCGGTGCTGGTCTTGCCGTCGTACCACTTGCCGTCGAAGACTGCGGGCGCGCCCCAGGAACCATAGAAGCCCATGTAGGGAACCGTCAGGTCGGGAGCTCCGTCGGTGCTCGTGAAGGTCACGGCGCCGTCGATGAAGGTGCCCTTGGGCGCGTTCGCGTTCGCGTACGAGGCGAAGGCCGAGCGCGGGGTCACGGTGACGGTCACGGTGGCGCTCGACTTGGCGGGCACGGTCACGGACTCGGAGGAGAAGGTCAGGTCGATGCCCTGCCCCGCCCAGTTCTTGGAGTGCTCGGTGAAGAGCTCACCCTCGACGATCTCGGACAGCGCCTGGCCGCCGAGCGTGTAGGTGTGGGCCTCGGTCGACATGTTCGTGAGCTCCACCTGGAAGCTCCAGCCCGACGTACCGTCTCCCAGGTCAGCCTTGGGGCGTGAAGGGTTGGCAGCTCCCACCACGGTCGGGTACACGTACGAGGTCGTGGCCGCGACCGCGTCCACCTGACCCGCGCCGACGCGACGCGGGGAGTAGTAGGTGCCGTTGTTCTGATCGACGTCCAGCAGCGGGTGGGCGGTGCCCATCAGGAAGTTGGTGACGATCGTCGTCTTCTCGTAGGCCGACAGGGAGGCGAACTCCGGGTCCTCGTTGAGGCGCTGGCGCACGAGCGTCGTGATGCCCGCAACCTGCGGGGTCGCCATGGACGTACCGGACATCGATCGGTATTCATTGCCCAGGACCGCTGCCACAATGTTGCCGCCGGGGGCCGCGACCTCGGGCTTGAGGGTCAGGTTCGGGGTGACGCCCCACGACGTGAAGTCGGAGATCGTGGGGTTGTTCGAGGCCAGCTCGAGGCCCGCGTGCGGGTTGGAGATGGAGATGGAGTGAGAGTCGGCGGCGTTGATGGCCTCGATCAGCGCGTCCTTCTCCTTCTTCGTGATGGTCACGGTGGGCAACGTGTGCGTGGACTCGATGGTCGCCACGTAGGGGGTGTCCGTCTCGTCAGCGTCGCCGATGATGAGGGCGGCGGGCGTCGAACTCAGCTTGGTCAGCGCGCTGACTTTGGCCTCATGCGTCATGTCCGCGCCGGTCGCGCTGTCCGATCCGCCGCGGTCCTCCAGGACGATGACGTTGGACAGGTCACCGGGGTGCTGCGCAACCATCGTCTCCAGGGCTGCCGCGTCGCCGATTCCGCCGAATATAACGGTGTAGGTACCCTCCGTGATGTCCAGCAGACTGGGCACGAAAGCATCCTTGAGTCCGCGGGACTTGCGGTAGACAACCTTCTTGTCACCGTAGGTCAGGTAGGGCAGGGCGTCCTGGTTGTTGACCGAGGCAATGGCCAGGGTCGAGCCGTAGGAAGCGGGTTCGGAGACCGTGCCCGAGTCGGGGTCGGTCGCATAGGGCTTGCCCTTACCCGAGTAGTTCGAGAAGGCGCTCGAGTAGGAGTTGCCAGCGGCGGCGTTGACGGTCACGCCGGCTGCTGCGAGGTTGTTGTACACCTCGGAGTAGACGGTTCCAGCCTCGGTACCCATGCCCGCATCGTCACCGAGCGAGAGATTGATCGAGTCGGGCCTGAGGACGACCGCGTCGTCGAGGGCCGCCAGCACGGTGCTGTCCGGGATTGCCCCGTCCTTGTCGGCGGCGACCTTGGCCACGATGATCTGGGCGTTGGGCGCGGTGCCCTGCAGGTCGGGCGCGTTGGCGGCCGCGATGGAGGCGACGTGCGTGCCGTGGGACAGGTCCTTGGTGGAGGTGGGCAGCACGTTGGCGTCGTTGTCGGCGTAGTCGAAGACGAAGGGGATCTTCGCGTTGATGTAGGCACCGGTCTTGCCGTGGCTCAGCTGGCTGGCGAGGACCTCGACGTCGTGCTGCGACAGGCGCACGGATACGTCGTCCATGGACCCGGAGAAGGCCTGGTGGGTGGACTCGATACCCGTGTCGATGACCTCGATGACCTGGTTGTCGCCCTTTTGCGGGGTCTGGTTCGCGCGGGTCATCTCAAGGGAGGACCCGTTCTTCAGCTCGGGGTTCACGGCGTCCGCGCCGGCCACGCCGGTGTCGCCGTCGACGACCATCGGCTTGTGGTAGCGTTCGATGAAGGCGGTCTTGACGCCCTCGGTGCCCTTGATGGCCTCGAGCGCGGCGGCGGGTGCCTCAATCGCGAAGCCGTCGAAGGCGTTGGTGTAGTCACGCACGTGCGTGATGGAGGCGCCGGGGAACTCAGCCTCGATCGAGGCCGCGACGCGGTCCTTGACGGTCTGGTGCTTGGTGGAGAAGGAATGGCCGAAGGCGCGCTGCGTCCAGGGCACTCCCGCGTTCGTTCCCTCCATCTGGACGATAAACATGGTCGGGGTGTCGTCGGCGGGCTCGGGGGTGGTGCTCGCGCTGTCTTCCCCGGCCTCGTCGGCGCTGTCGGAGGGCGTGGGGGCTGCCGATTGCGCGTCGGAGGACGAGGCCTGGGTGTCCTCGGTCCCCTGCGTCGGGCTCTGCGCGGCGGCACCGGATTGCGTCTGGTTCTCATCATCGGCGGCGAAGGCTGCCGGAATACTGACTGTGGTCGCTGCGAGGGCGCCGGTTACTACCAGCGCCAGCGCCGTGATTGATCGATGGGACATCCGTGGCTCACTTAGTTGACAACTGGGCGTGGGGCGCGTCGCGTCACGGTGACACACCCAGTGTCAAGACTAGAGCGGGGAGCCTGTAAAAACTAACCTCGTCCGCCTTTATTCTCGGCATCTGTCAAGGGCTTTACCCTCGATGATTAATAGGGTAGACTGCTCTATTTTAGTCTCACCTTAGTTGCAATAGTTTTGTATTATTTTGGCTGGTTCCACACGTGAAGCTTTCGCCAACCCGAGCGCGGGCACGCGCAGACACAAACCCGCCAGGAGGCCTCGGACATCAGTGCCCACGCCCCCCGGCGGGTGTGTGTATGGTCGCGCCTCGAGGGCCCGATGCACTCAGAGAATGACGGCGGTTCCCGTCGCAATTGCGGCAAGCATACCGTTGTCGCTGCCGGCCGTGAAGTAGTCAACCTTCACGCCGACGACCGCGTTGGCACCCATCGCCTGCGCGCGTGCGCACATCTCGTTGACGGCCGTTGCGGCGGCGTTGCCGATCTCCTCCTCGTACTGGGAGGCGCGGCCGCCGAACATATTGGACAGGCTGGCGCCAAAGTCCTTGAAGACATTGACACCGGCGAACGTCTCGCCGGATACCATGCCGATGTAGCGCTTAATCGGCGTACCCTCAACGGTCGGGGTCGTCACCACAAGCATCATGTTCTCCTTTGGTTAGGTTGTGAACAGACCAACATTACCCGCATTCCCGCACGAAGGCTAGTAGGTCCGCGCCCGCGCGGGCGGGGACCACCTGACAGCTCGGTGCGGACCGGGCCGCTGCAATTCGGACTGTTAGGCGTCGCCCGCGAGTTTGATCGGGTGCCGGATAATCGTCTTGAGTTTCTCGGGAGCTACCTTGCGGGCATCCACGCGCTACCCTTCAACAGATCCACGGCACATTGTCTTGCATAACGGCATGCACAGCTGCTATGCTTCCTGCCATAGCTCCCCGTCATCCCCAGGGATTGGCGGGGTTTACTCTATCCGGAGGCGTCACAATGACTGTGCGTATGGCCGTCGTCATCGACTATCAGAACGTTCACCTCACAGCCGCCCAACTCTTTCTGCCCGGCCGCCCTATCGAGGAGAGCCTGATCGACCCGTTTCGGTTCGCGAAGCAACTTGCGAAGGCACGTAACAAGGATGGCCAACACGAGGTTGAAGTTTCACGAGTCGAAGTCTTCCGCGGATTTCCAATCCAAGCTGACGACCCAGATGGATATCGCCGGAACCACGCACAAAAGTCGAAGTGGGAGTACGGTCATCATGGCATGGTCTCAGTAACCCTACGACCTCTCAAATACAACTGGGAATGGTTTGATGGACGCAAAACTCCTGTCCGTTCAACACGCAGGGAAAAGGGTGTTGATGTCATGTGTGCCCTCGCACTCGTTCGACTCGCACGATCAGGAAACTACGACGTCGTTACCCTCGCCTCGCGGGATACCGACCTCGCCCCTGCCCTTGATGAAGCACACAAACTACAAGCCGCAAAGATTGAAGCGGCAAAGTGGTACGACCCCTCCGACAGACGAACGTTTGGAAATATAAAAACCGAAGCGCGACTCTGGACGACCTCCATGAACCAAGATCATTTCATGGGTTCGCTAGACCCTCGGAACTACGAGTAGGTCCGTTCCCACCACAAGGACACCGCACGAGGACATTGCATGAGAATGCACGTTTACGAGGGTGTTGGGGACGACTCCCCCACCGTCCTCCTTATTCACCCAATGCTGTCGTCTGCCTCGCGCATGAAGGCCGCAGTCGCCGACCACATGGGCGACGGGCTGCGTTTCCTCATACCGGACCTGTCCGCCCACGGGGACGAGGCCTCGGCACCCTATTCGTCAGCAATCGAGGAAGCGGCGGCGATCCACTCCTGGCTGGTGGACAATGGGATCCGCCATCTGGCTCTGGGATTCGGGGCATCGCTCGGCGGGGTCGTGTTCTTCGAACTACTGCGCTTCCCCGACTTGTCGTTCGACCGCCTCTTCATCGAAGGCGTGAGCTTCTACTCGGGAGGGCCGATCTCGAGGACGGGCGGCGCAATCCTGAGCCACATCATGGTCGCAAAGCACCGCAAGGCCATGCACGACCCGGAGGCAGGAGTTCGCAAGCTCGCGCGGCTTTTCGGCGAAGAGGTCGCCCGCCCCATGGCCGAGAGCCTTGCTGCGATGAGCGAGGAGAGCATTCGGGCGATCGTGCGCGACTGCTCGCGGGTCACACTGCCGCACCTGTCCCCCGACGTTCAGCGCCGCTGCACGTTCGCGTACGGGCAGAAAGACTCGGACCTGCGACTGGCACGGCGCACGGTTCCGCGCCTCTATCCCGACGCGGAGCTGGTCGTGTGGCCGGGGAGGGGCCATTGCGAGCGCATGAGCCGTGACTCGCGCGCCTACGGGGCGATGCTGCGAAACGTCGCCCTGGGCGGCCGAGAAACCACAGCCTAATCCCAGGGGCAACTCAGCAACCGCAAACTCACGGAAACCTCAGTCACGAGCCCAAGACATACACACGGCCACGCGCTAGCGGCCTGCACCCACAGGGTTACATTCCCCCGGTAGACGCCATTACTGCGCGGCGCGCCGCAAGATTGATCACCTGTGCCCCTTCCTGCCTTTCTTCCCTCGCGCCGGACATGTGACTGACGCCAATCCAGGGCATGATGAAGCAAGAAGGAACACCCGTTTCCTCTGCGATCCTCCGCACCGGCAAACCCGGCCAAACGCGCTCAGCAGCCTGCAAAAACAGAGCGGGAGTCTCTATGGGGACCTCGACAGGCTCATCGAACCTCCAACCGCGAGCATTAATCTGCCCATACAGACTCTTTGCCCGCATGTCAGAGATTAGATGGAGCCTACTGGCACGCTTAATGATTGCCATTAAGGACACTCCAAAACGTGCCTTAATTCGCAATAAGTCAGTCAGCATAGAACGCTCATGAACAAGCTCACGAAGAGGAGCTTCGGGCAAAAGAAGCGCACCAGCAAAATCAAATGCCTTCAGTTCCTGAGGTGACCTCGCACGGGGTGCCCTAGCCATATCGTGATCAAAGAGCAGGTGAGCCAACTCGTGCGCAATAGTCAGACGCTGCACATCTCCACGTTTGGGAGCCAAAGTGCCAACCAGAGGCCTGTCCTCACTAGCGGACGGGTGAGACACCCCAGCCATGTCTGTCCCATAAGAACGCTCAGGATCCAAGTTGGCCACGACTGCAACGCCCATACGCTCCACCAGCCTTGTCATGGAACCGACCGGCGCGTCCGCACGCAAGCCAGCGACTTCCCGGATCGCCGCAGCCGCATCCTCAGCATCCAACCCGCTCATCTGAGGAGGAACGAATGTGCGATACCCCGACTCAAGAGACGTCACGCGCCACAGATCACCCGCAAGCTGCACGAGTACACCGATTCGGCGTTCCTCACGCGCCCGCGTTGAAGACTTCTTTCGGAACGTTGCGGCAGCCGCATCCGACACACGCGGAGCACGAGCAAAAAACGAAGGCGGAACATCGAACTCCAGAGCTAGTCTCGTCACCAGCTCCTCGGAAAATGGAGAAACACCGTGCACAATTTTCGAGACGGCTCCCTGCGTCATACCCAAACGAGAAGCCAGTTCTCCCTGTGTCATCCCTTCCAAATCCAGAAGGGCCGACAGACGCCTCCCATAACACCTATTCACCGAACCCATCAGCTATAGCCTCCTCCGCGTCGATCTGAGCAAAGAAGTCCTCCAACGGATTTTCTTGATTATCGACGAATCGCAGCGCCTTCAAGACCCCAATGTCATCACTCAGCGGAATACTTGCATCAATCGGTGTTTGACTGCCGAACGCACCCTTCCCTTTCGGATGAACGAGACGCAATGTGAAGCCCTCCTCAACCCTGCCCGGGTCCACATAGTCCCAGAGGAGCAGAAGATTCAACGCGGGAGCACTCTCGTCTTCAACCTCAAGAAGGGACGGCTGCCAGAAGGCCTGACGCGCCCCATTCCGACCGGCAGCCGGAACCCCGCCAGGAAAGACAGTTGAAGACTCTTTCAAAAAGCGCGCGCAGACTCCATCCGATTCCACCAGCAGCTGTCCCATGCGTTGCGGCGAACCGGCTACCCGCCACCCATTCGGAAGCTCACCCCCAGCCGTGAGGACCTCACGCAAGCACGCGCGTGCGACGAGTGGACGCAGCATCGGATACTTTTCGTGGGCAAGCCCGCGCATACGTCGCTCGGCATCTTGGAGAGCTTCCCAGTGCGCATTCCAAAGCACAGGGGAGAGCTGCTCGGCAGCGCTTTGCATAGTCTCGATCATGTTCGTGTCGCTCATCTCAGCCTCCGATAAACCTTTGGGAATATTATGCACTAAAAAGACATGTCGATGGGGCAGACACAACACGATCGTCTATGACTCAGACAACAGTTACTCCGGCCCGCAAACCAACGCATGGCGACGGACTTCGCCCAGGCCGCGTCCGCGCGCGAGCATCCCCGTCTGCGCAAAGCGGAGGCTCTTCAGTGGCACTGAATCATCGCGATCATGCAGGGGATCCGACCGCGCACAACCCGATAGGTGACACCCGTGTAACCCATGCGTTCAAAGAATGCCCGGTAGGATGCCGGGTCGAAGTGCTCTTGGAAGTGCACGCCGAATCGGGAGATCAGCCTCAGGAACATGGTGTGCGCGCGCTTCTTGGGAATCACGTAGGTAGGAACAATGATCGTGCCGCCCGGGCGCACGACCCGCTTGAGCTCCTTGAGCGCGTCGCCCGGTTCAGGCAGCAAGTGGATGACGTTGCCCGCCACGACGGCGTCGAACGAGTCGTCCGCGTAGTGCAAGTCGGTGATATCCGCCTGCTCGACGACCACATGCGGGAACCGTGCGAGCTTCTTGCGTGCCTGCTTGAGCATCCCCTCGGAATAGTCGGTCGCAACCACGCGCGCGCACGTGGGGGCGATGGCGGCGCTAATCGCGCCCGTTCCGCACGCACATTCGAGCACGGTGTCACCGGGGCGAATCAACCGGGCAACGGCAGTGCCCGTCCCGTCGTACACCCTCCTGTTGAGCGTGTTGACGGCGAGGTCGTAGAGCGGCGCAACTCGATCCCAGATCATATTGTTCCTCCCCTGTCAAACAAGGTGACAGATCAATGAAAACCTAATGATACCCAAGTTCCAGAAACGCTCGAGGTGACTGCATAGCATCCTCCAGAAGCCCCGCCCGGGCAAGACCCACCACTTTGGCCACAGTCCTTGCCTGACAGTTGATCGCCCGCTCCGGATTATGCTCGATATCAGTGAATGCATCGAACATCATGACCTGCTCAACGAGCTTGTCATCACGACAGAGAGCCGAGGCGTACAACCAGTCGTAGAAATAAGTCTTCGGCTCTAATGGGAATTCATGTGCAAAATACTTGAAACCAACGAGCTTTCCGCTTGCCCTCAATCGCCGATCTGTTTTTGCCGCACGACTCGAGGCGTCGAAAAGATCAACAAACGGGCCACCATGCGAAAACACTTTTGAAGCCTGGAAAGCACATTCAACACTGTAACTTCCACGTCCTGGATGCTCAATCATCAAATTGAACGCGCTTAACTGAACGCCAAGGTCTCTTTCACTCTTGGACGACACCTCCAGAACGCGCGACGAAGGAAACTGAGCCACATACGACGCATGTAAACTCGCAATCGAACGCTGCTTCTGCTGAATAGAAGATCCAGAAAACTGCTCAAAATCCAGAGACAACTCCGAAACATACGGCCTGGCCGAGTCAGGCACAAACACCGGCCTACGAACCATGACGTGACCCCTTCTCACTCAATACGACATCCCAATAATTAAGGAAAGCAAAGACGTTCATACTCTCTAGAATCCTCACTTTCCACTGACCACAAATGCTTTCATACTTATTCAGACTGTGCAACCTTGCGCACTCGTCTTACAAAATTATCCTTCATGAACACATCGCGTTGTTCCACTGCAAAGCCTGCCTGATATCAGACTCTATTATTGTTCTCTCGCACGTTTGCGATAGGCCAGCACACCGAGGCCGTGGGCCCCGAAACCGAGCAAGCTGTAGCCCACCCCGTAGATGAGGGCACTGTCGTTGAGGAACAGGTACATCGGCGCCAGGAAGCACACAAAAGGTGCGAGCAGCCACAGGAGGCTAAAGCCCTCCTTCACACCGTCCCAGGCTCCAAACCCCATTGCCAGGATCGGCAGGATCACGAGCAGGATCAGGAACACGAGGCTCTTCACGATCTCCATCGAGTCCGAGACGCTCGAGAGACTAAACCACGCCGCCAGCACCAGCAGGTAGATGCCAAACAGCACTGCGATACGAATCCACGTTGATTGTGTCGTCCACCTCATGACTCAATGATAGCCGCCTCACATGAAGAAAACAGCTCTTTGACACGTCAGCTGTGCGGGCCTCGACAAGGGCGTGAACGACCCGGCGTCGCGGTGCTCGCAACGCCGGCAGTGGGGTGTGGGCTACTTGCAGAAGCTACCGAAGAAGCCGCTCTTCTTGCGGGCGGCGGCATACTCCTCGTCGGTATGGTTCTTGTCGCACCACTGATCCGGGGGAACCTGTTCCTTCACCGAGTCGATGTGCTTGCCGCAGCCCTTCCAGGTGGTCTTTCCGCATACCTCGCAGGTGGTGGGTCGACACATGGTTGTTTCCTTCCGTTGTTGCGCCGCGGATCCTTGGGCGGATCCGCGCCATGGTGTTGTGACGTTGCGCCCGCAGTCTGGCTGCGCCGTCGCATTAGGCCAATCTGAGGAACAGTTGCTCGAGTTCTTCGAGCGTGATGCTCCCGGTTGTGACGAGAGATTCTACCGCTTCGCACTCCGACGCAGGAGCGTTTTCGGCTCCCGCATCCTCAATCGCACACTGGGACATGATCGTCGCGACGGCAAGGTAGCTGGCGCGCTTGACCGCAGAGTTAACGGCCGCGAACTGGGTGAGCACGTCACGGCAATGTGTATCCCCGCTCTCGATGTGGTCGATGAGGCTGTCGAGCTGCCCGCGCGCACGCTTGAGCCGGTTCACGACCTGCTTGCGCGTCGTCATGCGCACCCCTCCCCCGTGACGAGGACGGCCTCGGCCTTGTCTCCGAGCCACGCCCGCAGCGTCTGAATGCCGCCCGACAGCATGGTCACATTGAAGCCCGCGTGGCGCACGATGCGGTAGCCGATCCAGGAGCGCACGCCCGCGGCGCACATGACGACGAAGGGCTGGTCGCCGACCTTCTCATCGACCCAGGAGCGGACCTCGTCGAGGCGGTCACGCAGCTGAGTGTGGGGAATGTTGAGGGAGTTGGGCATGTGCCCGGCAGCGTACTCGCCAGGCGTGCGCACATCGAGGACCGGCATGTCTTCGGTCAGGGCGTCCGGGCCGGTGAGGACGAGTTCGCCGGTCGCCACGTTGTGGGCGACCATGCCGGTCTGGTTGACGGGGTCCTTGGCCTGGCCGTAGGGCGGCGCATAGGCGAGGTCCAGGTCGATGAGGTCCGTCGCGCTCAGGCCAGCCCGCATGGCGGTCGCGATGACGTCGATGCGGCGGTCCACGCCGTCGGCGCCCACGGCTTGCGCGCCGAGAATCTGCCCGCCGGTGCCCACGTGCATGAGGATGTGCACGGGCTTGGCGCCGGGGAAATAGCCCGCGTGCTGGTTGGCGTGCGTGTGCACCGTGAAGTACTCCGCGCCCGAGGCGTCGAGGGCCTGGCGGTTAGCGCCGGTCATGGCGGCGGTGAGACTCCCGATCCGAACGATTGCGGTGCCCTGGGGGCTCGGGATGGGGCGCGCGGTGGCTTCGCCGTGTTCGGCGTCGGCGATCGCGTCGGCGACGAGGCGTCCCCCGCGGTTCGCGGGTCCGGCCAGGGCGACGGGACGGTCGTGGTCGCGACCCATCGTGCCGTCGCCGATCGCGTAGACGTCATCGGCGCTAGTACGCCCGTGCTCGTCGACGAGGATGTAGCCGCGGCTGGTCTCGATGCCCGCGGCCTCGGCGAAGGCGGTGTCGGGGCGCACGCCGGTCGACAGCGCGATGACGTCGGCGCTCAGCTCGGTGCCGTCGGAAAGCGTCACGGAGTCGTGGTCGTCGCCGTGGGTGATGGACTGAGCGGCAACTCCTGCATGGACACACACGCCGAGGCCGCGCAGCTCCTGCGTGACCAGCGCGGCCATCTCGACCTCAAGAGGCGGCAGGACGTGCTCGGCGTACTCGACGAGGTGGGTTTCGAAGCCTCTGTGCGCGAGGGCCTCGGCGGCCTCGACGCCGATGAAGCCGGCACCGAGGACGACGGCTCGCGTTCCCGAGGCCTCGCGCAGGGCGAGGGCGTCGTCGACCGTACGCAGGGTGTGTACGCGCGGGGAGTCGAGGCCGTCGATGGGCGGGCGGGCGGCGAGTCCTCCGGGGGAAAGGATCAGGTGGTCGTAGGTGAGCGTGTAAGCCTCGCCGGTCTCCGTGTTCGCGACCTGGACGCTGCGGGCGCCCGGGTCAATCGCCGTGACCTCGGAGTTGATGCGCACGTCCAAGTTGAGTGCGGCCTTGAGGGTTTGCGGGGTGTGGAGGAGGAGCTTGGCGGGGTCTTCGATCTCGCCGCCAACGTAATACGGGAGCCCGCAGTTCGCGAAGGACACGTACCTGCTGCGCTCCAGCACGATGATCTCGGCGCCCTCGTCGCGCCTGCGCAGGCGCGCAGCCGCACTCATGCCACCCGCGACTCCTCCGACGACTACTACTCGCATGTTCGGCTCACTTTCTGGCTCAAGGACGGGTTTTCTTCGACAGACTCCAATAATACCCCCGGGGGTATCCAAGGGCGCGTTCACACACATCTCAGCGACAACAGGTCACCAAGACCCACACATCAACCGTCCACAGGGCCCCTCCCCCGGCTCGGACCCCCATCCACGACAACTCCCGACAAGGCCTGGGCTGGGTGAGTCGAACAATCGCACGTTAGCGCGCACTGGAACGTCGAACAAACGCTCCCAAGGCATTCGCGATGATGCCGAACACTGCGTAGAAGCCGCCGAGGTAGAGCGCACTGACGTTGAAAAACAGGAACATCGGCACCAGGAAGCACACAAAGGGAGCGACGAACCAGAGGAGACTGAAGCCCTCCTTCACGCCATCCCACGCGGCAACGATGATCGCGATGAGCGGCAGCGCAATGAAAAGGATCGTGAACGCGAGGGCTTTGCTGCCATCGTCTATATCGGCGAGCTGGTTGACGCCGAACCAGATCCCCGATGCAGCCATGTACCCACACGCCAGCACGAGGATGCGCATCCACGTTGATTTTGTCATCCACCTCATGGCACCGATGTTACACCTACGCGCCGCCATAAAACACGCATTTACCTCTTTGACACCAGCATCGGTTGGTGGGACAAAGATGCGTGTTGAGCGCGCGTCAGGACAGTAGGTGTCCCCCTGCGAGAACTACCAGGAGGAGGCGTTCACGGATAGGTTAGGCGCTTGCGGATAGGTTACTAAGCTATCCGCGTCGTCATAACCTATCCATGACATCGTTACCTATCCACGAGTGCACGCTACGAGGCTCACTTCGACTCTCCTCCACATTGACGCGCCAAGGCTCCCACGGCGCCAGCCACTCTCGCCTCACGCCTCGTCGGCACGGATTGTCTACACGGGCACCCGCACAAACACAGCGACTGTCGCTGCTAACCCGACAGGTGGCCCCCTGGGCCCCACGATGCGCACGTTAACCCGATAGGTGGTGGGGTAGGCGGGGGTGCCCATACTCCACTCGTAGGGTTTAGCTGCGCATCAAGGGGTTAATACCGCCACCTGTGTGGCCGTACTGCCCCAATACCCGGGACACATCACATCAAGATGCTTGGCCGTGGAATTAATGCGGCTAACCTGGCTGATATTACACAGGGAGCAGCGCCATCGCTGCGCCCCTGACGCTGAGTGCCCATACCTGGTCATCACTGGCCCGCACGCCGGGCATTTGGGGGTATTCATACCCCCACGATGAAACAACCACCTTCAATGTGGCTTTTCCCGCACCAGCAAGCCGAAAAGTCGCTACAAAACCAACATGTTTTGTCCATCCTTCAAGTTGGCTCCCACCAACTTCAACACCGACTTTCCCGTACCAACAAGCCAAAAAGGCACAATACAACCAACACGTTTTTGGCCTGTAACCCTAGCGTCCTATCACCTAGAGACGCCTCGTCACGACAAAGAGGGAGCGAGGCCCGCTTCCGGGCCTTCTGACGGTTGATTATTTCACAACTAGCCCAGGGGGAATCCTCGCTCCACACACGAGAGTATCAAGTGTTTCGCGCAAGACGCGCGTGCGCCACCAGGCGGCACAACAGCACACCAGCTAGTGTCGACGCATGGACCACGACACAGTGACGGCGTTTGTTGAAGACGCCATCGAAGATCTCGAGCAGCGCAACGCGCTCGAGGAAGTTGAATACCTGCGTATGATGCTCGAGTGCGACGGCCCCGACGTTGACGGCGCAGTCTCGTCGCTCGTCAAATACGGCGCGGTCACGGTCGCCTGGGTTGAGCGGCTCGCAGCGATCAACGAAGAAGCGGCGGGATTCTTCGACGAAGAACTAGCAGAACTGCGCGAAGGGCTCTCAGGCGCCTAGGCTCACTTCACGCCAAAGCGGAGCGCACAAAACGCAAACAAACCCCGGGCTTCCAGCGGAAGCCCGGGGTGGGATGGTGGAGATGGGGGGAATCGAACCCCCGTCCAATAGTCGGCCCCGAATTCTTCTCCGAGCGCAGTCTACGGTTTTATTTCTCGGCCCCCGGCATTGCGTAGACTCACCGCCGGATGGGCTCAGTTGATTGAGTGTCGGAGGCGCCCCACCAACATGGGCGACTCCCAGTGGCTCCCTAGACGACGCCAGACACCGGGCCGGAAGCAACTCCCGGGCTGACGGACTAAAGGTTCAGGCTGCGATATCAGGCAGCGAGAACGTAGTCGGTGCGATTCTGTTCGGCACCTATTGGTTTGCACGCATCGTTTACGAGTTGAGCGTACATTCTCGGCTCGCTTCACTTCGATCGACGACCACTGTCGAAACCGATCATCCCCTCTTGAGTTTTCAACTCCCCGACGCCCAGCGTTACCGCAGACCGTCGGACACATCAGCATACAACCATTCCACGTACGCCGTCAAGACAGAAAACCCATCGCACGAGGAAAGAGGCCCCCCGCGAACACGCGCAGGCCTCGTCCCTACGAGCACCGCCGTCCTACAGGAGCTTCGTGGACTCCAGCTTGGCCACCATCCGCCGATTGCCCCGCACCAGTAATGGGCGCAAAGCCAGCCCCAGGAACGCGGCGAACAGGATGAAGGAAGCGAGGAACCACATGGCGTCCGCATACTCGTGCCCCGAGTATCCGGCGATCGACGCACGAAGCGCCGTGATCGCGTGGGTGGCCGGCAGGAACGGGGACACAGACGAGAAGAAGGGCGGCAAAATTGCCAGCGGGAACGCTCCTCCGGCTCCCGAGATCTGTAGGACCAGCAAGAGCACACCCAGGGCCTTGCCCGCATTCCCGAACGTCGCGATCAGCGTGTACATCAAGAACGAGAACACCACAGCCGTCAGCCACAGGGTGCCCATGAACTCCAGGGGGTGGTTGTGTTGAACCTTCAGGAAATACAGGTCACCCAGCCCCAGCAGAGTCGCCTGGGCGAGCGCCACCGTCCCGAAAATCAGGTAGCGCCCCAGGTACCCGGCAGACAGGCGGATCGGCGAAGCGGTCAACGTCGCGCGCAGCGGATCATCCTCGGCCAGGCCATCAGCGACATTCTCGTCAGTCACGTCGGAGCGGATGGACACAACCATGAGAACGGAGCCGACCCACAGAGCCAGGATCGTATACATGGGTGCCATCTGAGAGCCGAAGTTCGCCACCGGATAGACGGGGATCGTATCGACGCCGACGGGGGCGGCGATGGCCGCGGCCAACGCCTCGGGATTGTTCCCGATGACGTCCTTCAGGGTCGTCAGATCGCCGCTGTCCTGCGCTTCCTTGATGGAGTTGTGCAGCGAGTCCATCTTGCCGGCAGAATCTCGCATATCCGTTGCCGCAGAGGTCAAACTGTCACGCAAGCTCGTGAGCTTCTCGCGCGCACTGTCGCTGCCGTCCGAGGCAGTGGACGTCGAGGAGGACAAGCTGGAGCGCGCAGACGACAGAGAACTCTGGGCCGACGACAGGGTTGATGCCAGTGAGTCGAGTTTCGGCTTCAGATCGTTGTCGTAGTCTGCGGACAGGTCGTCGACGGCCTGGTGCGCGTCGGCAATCAGCGCGGTGATGTTGTCGTGATTGGTTTGCGCGTTCGAGGTCTTCGTGTCGAGGTCGGTAGCCGCGTCGCGCAGGTTGGTCGCCAGGGTGCGGAGCCGGTCGGCTGCGCTTTGCAGCGTATCCAGGGAGGACTGGGATACGGGAGAACCTGGCATGTCTTTGAGCGTCTTTTTGATGTCTTCGTACGTGGTCGCGTGCGAGTCCAAGACTCCCGCCTGCGACCGCAGCGACGCGGAGGCATCGGCTGTACTGGTTGACGCCGTGGAATACACGTTCTCCACGGAGGTGGACAGCGTGTCCAGCTCTGTCTTGGATGAGTCGATGGCGCTCGAGACAGAGGCAATCGCTCCCGTGGCTGCAGCGGTCAGACCGGTTACCCCGGAGTCGGCGCTGCCGACAGCTGACTGCGCGGAGGATTTCGCGGCCCCCACGCCGGACACGAGTGTGGTCGTCGAATCGATGAGAGTCAGCGAAGAGCTGGCCAACGCAGCGTACGCATCCGCACTGTCGGCGGCGGTCCGCAGGCGCATAGCCACCAACTGCACGCGGTTATCGAGCTTGGTGACGGCCCCCGTTGCGGTCGTCGAGGACAGTGCGTCCCCCATCGATGAGGCCGTATCCAGCGCAACCTCGGCGAGAGTCTGTGCGAAGGTCTGGTTCACCTGCGCGCTGACGGCCTCAGCGCCCTGGCCAGCGAGCTTGGGGCTAATGCCGTTCTTCTTCTCGTTGACGTAGTAGGTCATGGGGGCGCTAGACACCTCGCCGTCGAAGAAGGTCAGCATATCCTTCGAGAACTCCTCGGGGATGACGATGGCCGCGTAATAGTCGCCGGAGCGCGTCCCTTCGATGGCCTCGTCCTCCGTGGCAATCACCCAGTCAAAGTTGTCGTTCTTTCGCAGCGCGGAGACGACCTGGTCACCGATGTTGATGTGCAGAGGCACCAGATCGGACTTGAAGCCCACATCCGTGTTCGCGATAGCGATGCGCAGGGAACGCGTGTTGCCGAAGGGATCCCAGGACGCAGCAACGTTGAACCACGTAAACAGCGAGGGGATGACGATCAGTCCAAAGGTCACGACGACGGCAATCAGGGAGCGACGCGCGCGGCGCAGGTCCGCGCGGTAGATAGCCCACATGGTTCTCACTTCGCGCCCTCCTCGTCCTGGGTACACTCGGCATCCGCTTCATCGCCGAGGCCGGGGTCGGTCTCGGCGATCTCGGCTCCCTCCGCTGACTTGTTCTCATCCGCGAGGCCGGGGTCGGTCTCGGCGATCTCGGCTCCTTCCGCTGACTTGTTCTCATCCGCGAGGCCGGGGTCGGCCTCGGCGCTCGCCTTCCCCTGCGCGGAGGGGGCGGTGTCGGCGGAGTCCGGGCAGGCCTCGTCCTCGGACTCCTCGCTCACATCACTGCCGTGCTCGGAGTCGTACTGTGCGAGGGATGCCGCCAGGGCAGAGGAAATCGACGCACTCACGGCGGCAGCACCCAGAGCGATACGCGAGCGGGCGCCCTTGATGCGGCGGGTCAGCAGCGAACGCACATCGCTCTCGTCCATGGCACCGAGCAGCTGCTGACGCTCGAGCGCCTCGCGCAGGTACTGCAAGCCGATCAGGAACATGATGACAGCCAGGACCCACACGATCCATGCACCCAGCACAACCGGTACTTCGGCGGAATTCGTGACCGACAGAACAGCGAGAGCCGCGGGCACGAGAACACCCAGCACAATGGCGCCACGCCTGATGCGCGGGTAGCGGCGCTCGAAGCGGGCAGCACGCGCGGACACCGACCGCTGGAAACCTTCATGATCGGCCAGCGCCGCAACGATCTGGGTGAGGCGATAGCGGCTGGAGGGAACGCGCGTCGCCTCGGCCACAAACAGGCCCGAGGACGACAGATCCCGCGTGATCATCGCGTTCAGGTTCACCAGGAAGGGGCGCAGCGCCAGCCCAATGACGAATGCGAGCAGCGTGTGAATGCCGAGCGCCCCCAGTGCCGAGAAGTACTCATGCCGGTAGAAGCCTGCGACCGTCTCACGCATCGCGTTAATGCCGTAGGTGAAGGGAAACAGCGGGTGCAGGAAGCGGAAGAAGGACGGCAGCATCTCGATCGGGTACAGGCCGGCGGAGCCGGGAATCTGCACGACCATGATGATGACGCACAGCCCCTTGCCGATGTGCTGGAAGCACGTCGCGAGCATGTAGACGATCGAGACATAGACCAGCGAGATGATCATCGACGTCCCCACGAACGCTGGGCGCGACACGGTCTGCACGCCGATCACGAGAACACCGATCGACACGACAAGCGCCTGGATGATGCCGAAGAATGCCAGCAACATCCACCTGCCCATGTACTTAGCAGCCGAGGAAGTCGGGCCGATCTCCTCTTCGTCAACATCGAGCTTGATGAGAAGAACGAGGGAGAACGCGCCGATCCACAGCGCCAGGTTCGTAAACAGGGGTGCCATAGCCGACCCGTAGGCGGCGACCGGGAACACCGTCTGCGTCTGGATCGAGGTCGGCGACGCCATGAAGGAGGCGACCGATTCTGCGTTGGTCCCCAGCGATGTTGCCAGGTCACGCAACGTGTTCGACGATGCGATCGACGAGATATCCGTCGAGACAGTATCCAGGTCCGTCTTAATCGCGTCCGCGTTAGTGGCGCTATTCGACGTGGCGCTCTTCGTATCATCGAGCAGCGAATCCAACTGGTCGAGCAGCATCGACACATCGTCGCGTTGGCTGCGCAGGGTGTCGAGCGAGGAACGCATCGATGAGGAGGCACTCGAAAAATCATCGATGGCCGCCGAGAGTGTGGGAACCTCGCCGCTCACGCCCGTTCGCGCGTTCGATACAGCAGTCTGCACGGAACTGGCAGCGGTCGATGCGGAGGACAGAGCCGTCGAAATCGACGTCGAGGACGTGGACAGGTCCGTGTTCAGCGTCGTCAGGTCGGTAATCGCGGTCGACAGCGACGTGTTGTTGTTCGTCAGATCCGTCAAGGCGGTGCCCACGCCAGGAAGATTCCCCACCCCCGCCGTGTCCAGGTCACTGAGGACCGTACCGACCGTCGTGTTGATCGAGTTGCCCTCCACAAGCAGGCCGTCGAGCCTGCCCGTTGCGCCCTGCACGGCACCGTCGAGGCTGCCCGCGTCGGTCGACAGGCCGGCGAGCGCATCCGACGTATTGGTCGATAGACCATCCAGAACCGACCCCATGTCGGCGGAAAAATCAGCCAGCGAGGTACGAGCGTCGGTCACCAGCGCGTCGGCCGTGTCCAGCGATGTCGACAGGTCGTCGGCCGCGGTATCGAGCTCCCCCAGCGTCGTACGAGCCGAGGCCACGGAATCCTTCGCGGAGTCAATCGTCTCGCTCATCCCGGACAGGGTGTCCGACGCGTTCTGTACCTTCGTCGATGCCTCCCCGAGTGATGTCACCACGTCTGCACGCGCAGTGTCGGCCTGATCCGCGATGCTCACTCCGGCCTCGGACGCCTTCTCGGACAGAACCTTTGCGACGGTGGACACGAACGTCGCGTTGATCTGCCGATCCAACGCCGTCGCGCCCGCCCCCGTGACCTTCGGAGCCACCGCGTTGTTCTTCTCGTTGACGTAGTACTGGATGTTCGGCTTGACGTACGTACCGTCAACAATGCCAGTCAGATCGGAAGAGAACGAGGCCGGGATAATGAAAGCGGCATAGGAATCACCGCGCTCGACCTCAGCCAGGGCCTCGTCCGCACTCACGAGGTGCCAGCCCAGCTGATCGTTTTGTTTCAGTTGTGACGCCAGCATTGCACCAACGTTAATGGTGCCTAGACTGTCCTTCGTTGCACCCTCGTCCTCGTTGGCTACGGCCACGCGAATCTGCGACGTATTGGCATAGGGATCCCAGAATCCCGCGATGTTGAACCACGCGTAGAAAGCGGGCACGAACGCCATACCGATGATGACAATCCACGCGGCCGGAACACGCACCAGCCTCAGAAGATCACGACGAAAAATCCTGATGGAACCTCGCACGTAATCGCCTTCTTTCCCTTACCGGCGGGCCTGCTTCACGTAGCGGCGCATCGCGCGCTCGGCCTCGCGCTGATCCTGCTTCTCGCGCAGGGCCTGGCGCTTATCCCATTCCTGCTTGCCCTTAGCCAGGGCGATCTCAACCTTGACGCGGCCCCCGATGAAGTACAGCTCCAGGGGCACAATCGTGTAGCCCTTCGCGGCCACGCGGTCCTGCATGCGGTCGATCTCGGCGCGGTGCAGCAGCAGCTTGCGCTTGCGCGTGGGCGCGTGGTTCGTCCACGAGCCCTGCGAGTACAGGGGGATGTTGGCGCCGTACAGCCACGCCTCTCCCCCGTTGATCTCGACCCAGGCGTCGACGAGGGACGCGCGGCCCATGCGCAGCGCCTTCACCTCGGTACCCATGAGGGCCAGGCCGGCCTCCCACGTGTCCTCAATCGTGTAGTCGTGGCGAGCCTTCTTGTTACGGGCGATCGTCTTCTTCGCGTCGGAGGCAGCCTTGGCGCGCTGCCCCTCCGTGGTCTTGGGCTTCTTCCATTCCTTGGGCATGACCTGCCTCCCTCCACACTCGTATTCCTGCTCTGACAGGAAAGACCCCCGCAGCGCAAACGCTACGAGGGTCCATCCTAACCCGGATTACAAGTAATCCATGGGTTCAACGTAGTTTCCGTTCTCACGAACACCGAAATGCAGGTGGCAGCCCGTCGCGTAGCCGGTCGAGCCGACTTCACCCAGAGCGTCGCCCGCGTTCACGTACTGTCCGGGAGAGACGTACTGGGCCTGCATGTGCAGGTATTCCGTGATGACGGAGTTGCCGCCGACGATGCCGTGGTTGACATCCACGTAGTTGCCCGCCGACACGTCCGCGGAGACGGCGCTGACGTAGCCGGAGGCGACCGCGCGAATGATGGTGCCGCAGTCGGCCGCCATGTCCGTACCCGAGTGGCCCTTCATGTAGCCCAGCACCGGGTGGTAGCGCATACCGAAGGGGCTGGTCACCACGATGGGGATGTCGAGGGGGTTACGGAAGCCCGAGGAGGACGTGTAGGACACGCCCGTGGCCTGGTTCGCCGCGTCGATGGCCGCCAGCTCATCGCTGCGCGCCTGGTAGTCGGCCTCGGCCTGGTCGAGCGAGGCCTGCACGTCGCCCTTCTGCGCGTCCCATTCGGCCTGTTTCGCGGAGGCCTGATCCTTGAGCGTGTTGAGGTCCGTGAGCTTGGCGTCGGCGTCATCCTTCGCGGTTTTCGCGTCCTTTTCCGCCTGCGCGGCCTTGGCCTCGAGGTCGGAGATGCGATCCGTGATCGCGCCCTGGCGTGTGGACTGCGTGCGCTGGGAGGAGGAGACGTCCAGCGCCGAGGTCATGGTCTGGTTTTCGGTGCGCAGCGCCATGTCAGCGACCGCTGCCCGCTCCGTGATGGACTCGGTGCCGCCGGAGGTCAGGGCGACGGCGACAGGGTCGACGTTGCCGTCGCGGTACTTGCGGCGAACCAGGTCGCCGATTGCCCGCTGGGAGTCGTCGGCCTGCGTGTTCGCGTCGGTCAGCGAATCGTCGATACGGGTCTGTTCGCCCTTCGCGGCGTTCAGCTCGCCCAGGACCGTCGTATGTTCGCGCGTCTTCTTGTCGTAGTCGGCCACGGCGTTGTCGTAGGCGGTCTGCGCGTCGGGAATCTGGGCGTTGAGGTTTTGCAGGTCGATAAAGACCTGCGCCAGCGACGCGTCGATGCCTTCGAGCTGAGACTGGAGAGCATCGACGGTCGCCTGCGCGTTAGCCACCGCATCAGCGGCGGCGTCGCGGTCGTCGTCCGCCCGTGCGGGCAACGTCTGGCTCATCGCGACGAACGAGGCGAACGCGAGGACCAGGGCGCCCGCGCGGAGGAAGCCGCGGCGGGGACGACGATGAAGAGAAAACATGCGACTCACGCCTTCGTGTACTTGGCCAGCGAGAACATGGAGGCGATAACCGCCAGCGCCACCGCGGCCAGGACGAGGATCGGCGTCATGATCGCCACCTCGCTCATACCGATAAAGTTCGTCCACTTGAAGGCGGGTGCCATCCACCCCTGGACGACGAAGTGCACGCCCGCGAACAGGGTGCCGATCGCGAAGGCTGCGCCCACCAGTGCGGCCAGCGCGCCCTCGATCATGAAGGGGGCCTGGATAAACAGGTTCGAGGCGCCCACGTAGCGCATGATCTGGGTTTCCTGCTCGCGGCTCATGGCGCTCAGGCGGATCGTCGTGGAGATCAGCAGGATCGCCGCGACGACCATGATCGCGCCGAGGCCCAGGGCAGCCGTGCGGGCGGCGCCCAGCACGCGGAACAGCGGTTCGACGACCTCACGCTGGTCGCGCACCTCGGACACGCCAGCGGTGCCGGAGAACTCCTCCTTGACCACCGAGTACTGCTCGGGATTGACCAGCTTGATGCGGAACGCGAACTGGAGCATGTCCGGAGTGGTCCACTGGGTCAGTGCGTCGTTACCGTTGAGGCGCTTGAAGTTCTCGTAGGCCTCTTCCTTGGTCTCCTCGTAGACGGTTGCCACGTAGGGCGTCATTTCGGAGGAGGCCAGCTTGGTGCGCACGGCGTCGATCTGTTCCTCGGTCGCCTCGACTGAGTTGCAGTTGGGGGCGGCGTCGTTGATCGCGCACATGTAGATGGTGACCTCGATCTTGTCGTACCACTCCGACTTCATCTTGGAGACCTGCATCTGGGTCAGGCCGGCGATGCCCACGAAGAGGAGGGACACGAAGGTCACGAGGATGACGGCGACGCTCATCACACGGTTGCGTGACAGGCCCTTACCGACCTCGGAGAAAATAAAACGAAGCTTCACTACCTTTACCTCCCGGCCCCGTAGACGCCGCGGTTCTGGTCGCGGATGACGTCGCCGGCCTCGAGCTCGATGACGCGCTTGCGCATCTGGTTAACAATGGTGGCGTCGTGGGTGGCCATGACGACGGTGGTGCCCGTGCGGTTGATTCGGTCGAGCAGGCGCATGATGCCCAGCGACGTCTCAGGGTCGAGGTTGCCGGTGGGTTCGTCCGCGAGCAGCAGCTCGGGGCGGTTGACCATGGCTCGCGCGATGGCCACGCGCTGTTCCTCGCCGCCGGACAGTTCGTGCGGCAGGCGCGATTCCTTGCCCGACAGGCCCACGAGGTCCAGGGCGTCGGGGACGGAGGTCTCGATGGCGTGACGAGGCTTGCCGATCACCTGCATGGCCAGCGCGACGTTCTCGTAGACGGTCTTGGAGGGCAGCAGGCGGAAGTCCTGGAACACCGTGCCAATCTGGCGGCGCAGTTTCGGCACTGCCCAGGTGGACAGCTTGGATACGTCCTTGCCGAGCACCCACACCTTGCCGCTCGTTGCTTTCATCTCGCGCATGACGAGCTGGAGGAAGGTGGACTTGCCGGAACCCGACTTGCCGACGAGGAACACGAATTCTTCGCGTTCCACCTCCAGCGAGACGTGGTCCAGCGCGGGCTGGGCACCTGGCGTGTACACCATGGTGACATCATCAAAACGAATCATGGGACCGTCCGATCGGGGTCAATAGTCTCTGCCAGATTAGGTAACGATGGGGTCACGACCCGGGTGCGACACGCGGAAAACCGGCGGTGTGGTTTGTTCAGCGCCACCCGCGCCAGCTCGAGGATGCGGGCGGCCCGGCCTCGTTCATGAATCGACGAGGCCGGGGCCGGGAAAAGTGAGACGCGTACGCTTAGTCCTGGGCGGCGTTCTTCTCGTTCTTGCGCCAGCGGATACCGGCGTTGATGAAGCCGTCAATGTCTCCGTCAAACACGGACTGGGGGTTGCCGGACTCGAACTCGGTGCGCAGGTCCTTGACCATCTGATACGGCTGGAGCACGTAGGAACGCATCTGATCGCCCCACGACGCCTTGACGTCACCGGCGAGCTCCTTCTTCTTCGCCTGCTCTTCCTCGTGACGCAGCACGAGGAGGCGGGACTGCAGGACTCGCAGGGCGGCCGCGCGGTTCTGGATCTGGGACTTCTCATCCTGCATGGACACGACGATGCCCGTGGGAATGTGGGTCATGCGCACGGCCGAGTCCGTCGTGTTCACGGACTGGCCGCCGGGGCCCGAGGATCGGAAGACGTCAACCTTGAGCTCGGATTCGGGGATCTCGATGTGGTCGGTCGTCTCGATCAGGGGGATAACCTCAACCGCAGCGAAGGACGTCTGGCGTCGGCCCTGGTTGTCGAAGGGACTGATGCGCACGAGGCGGTGGGTGCCGGCCTCGACGCTCAGCGTGCCGTAGGCGTAGGGGGCCTGAACCTCGAAGGTCGCCGACTTCAGGCCGGCTTCTTCCGCGTAGGAGGTGTCCATGACCTTGGTCGGGTAGCCGTGACGCTCCGCCCAGCGCAGGTACATGCGCAGGAGGATCTCAGCAAAGTCGGCGGCGTCCACGCCGCCCGCACCGCTTCGGATCGTGATGACGGCGTTGCGCTCGTCGTATTCGCCGTCCAGGAGGGTACGGATCTCCAGGTCGCCCAGGTCCTTGCGCAGCTGCTCCAGGTCAGCCTCGGCCTCGGCCAGGATGTCGGCGCCCTCGTCGGGATCCTCGGCGGCCATCTCCACCATGGCTTCAAGGTCGTCGATGCGTTCGCTCATCTGCGTGACGCGGTCAAGCTCGCTCTGGCGGTGGCTCAGCGCGCTCGTGACGGCCTGGGCGGCGCTGGGGTCATCCCACAGGTCGGGGGCAGCTGCTTTCTCGTTCAGCTCGGCGATCTGCTCACGCAGCTTGTCCGGCTGCACGACCGCGAGGATGTTCTCCATCGTGGTGCGCAGGGAGGGGATCTCTTCAGAAAATTCAATGGCCACACACACAGGGTAGCCGATTCACGCCCCGCGCATGGACGCGAGGGCCCCCGGTGTCGGGCGTTACGCAGACCCTCGCGGCCCTTGCCCCCGCAAGACGGCGGTGCCCCGGCGTCGCGCAGGACGCCGGGGCACCGCAACAGGATCGGATCAGATCAGACCCATCGCGACCATCGCGTCGGCGACCTTGCGGAAGCCCGCCAGGTTCGCGCCGGCCACGTAGTCGCCGGCCACGCCGTATTCCTCGGCGGTGGCGACGGTGTTGGCATGGATGTCGACCATGATCTGGTGGAGCTTCGCGTCGGTCTCCTCGAAGGGCCACTGGGTGCGGCCGGAGTTCTGCTGCATCTCGAGGCCGGAGGTGGCCACGCCACCCGCGTTGGAGGCCTTGCCGGGGGCGTAGGCCACGCCCGCGGCCTGCAGGGCCTCGATTGCGTCAGGAGTGGTGGGCATGTTCGCGCCCTCGGCGACCAGCTGGACGCCGTTCTTGATGAGGCTCTGAACGCCGGACAGCGGCAGCTCGTTCTGGGTCGCGCAGGGCAGCGCGACGTCACAGGGAACGTCCCAGATGGAGCCGTCGGCCACGAAGGTGGCGCTGGAGCGCTCGGCGGCGTAATCGGAGACGCGTCCACGACGCACCTCCTTGACGTCCTTGAGCAGCGCAACGTCGATGCCGGCCTCGTCCACGACGTAGCCGGAGGAGTCGGACACGGCCACGACGGTCGCGCCCAGCTGCTGGGCCTTCTCGGTCGCGTAGATCGCGACGTTACCCGAACCGGAGACCACGACGCGCTTGCCGTCGAAGCTGGTTCCCTTCGCGGCCAGCATCTCGGCGGCGAAGTAGACGAGGCCGTAGCCGGTGGCCTCGGTGCGCACGTAGGAGCCGCCCCAGGACAGGCCCTTGCCGGTCAGGACGCCGGCGTCGAAGCGGTTCTTGAGGCGCTTGTACTGGCCGAACATGTAGCCGATTTCGCGGCCGCCCACGCCGATGTCACCGGCGGGCACGTCGGTGTCGGGGCCGATGTGGCGGGAGAGCTCAGTCATGAAGGACTGGCAAAAACGCATGACCTCGGCATCGGACTTGCCCTTGGGGTCGAAGTCCGCGCCGCCCTTGCCGCCGCCCATGGGCAGGCCGGTGAGGGCGTTCTTGAAGATCTGCTCGAAGCCGAGGAACTTGATGATGGAGAGGTTGACGGAGGGGTGGAAGCGCAGGCCGCCCTTGTAGGGGCCGAGTGCGGAGTTGTACTCGACGCGGAAGCCGCGGTTCACGTGGATGTTGCCCTTGTCGTCGGCCCACGGGACGCGGAACTGGATCTGGCGCTCGGGTTCGACGATGCGGTCGATGATGGCCAGGTCGGCGTACTCGGGGTGACGCTCAGCCAGCGGGGCGATCGTCAGAAGGACCTCGTAGACGGCCTGGTGGAACTCGGCCTGTGCGGGGTCACGGCGCTGGACGGATTCAAAAACGGAAGCCAGCGCAGGGTTAAGTCGCGATGTATCAAAGCTGCTCATGGCTTTGAGTTTACGATTCGTTTACCAGCGATTCAGTGGGCGTCCCACGATGTGACCGTCGCGCATAACACCTTTTTGGCACAGATCAAAGCGGTCTCATGCGCGCACTCGACGTTCTTTCGAGCTCGGGGATGACCACTCCATGCAGTGCCGGGGGCACCAGCGAGACGCGAGGCCGGGCCCTGACTGAGACCTCGATTTCCTCTCCCTCAACGCTCACGGAGGTGACTTCGACCCCCTCCCCCACCCGGCAGGTCGACGCTGCCATGGCACCCAGCGCAGCCTCGACCCGGAAGGCAACCTCTGCCTCGTCAATGTCCGAGGATTGGCCCACCAGGACCGATGTCGACGACGCGCCGCCCACCCCGGCACCGGCCAGCGCGTCCGCGCACGAGACCAGACGCCGGTCCTGCATCGCCACCTGCGTGAGCGCGATGGTCACGTAGAGAATCAGGCACACGAAGGCGCAGCCCGCGCACATGAGGATCCCGATTCGCCCCTCCTCATCCACCGGCGACCACCTCCCGAAGGGGAGCGTTCGCGCTGGAGGACACGTCCATGCCGACCGGGCCCAGCCAGGCGGGCAGGAAGGGCAGGGGCACGCGCACCGACACCCGGACCTCGATCATCGCCTCAGCGGAGTCGCACGCCTGACACGAGGAGGACACAACGGGCTGGGTCTCCACCCCGAAATCCTCGACGATGAGGGACACCGCGTGCTCCGCGTCCCCCTGACGCTCGACGTCCTCGGCGAGGATCCGCGCCGCCTCGCGCGCACCCGCGTCCGCCGCCATCGCGCCCGCGCTCACGTGTCCGACCGCCAGCACAATGTACAGGACAGGAATGACCAGGACCACCAAGATGCCGAGGAACTCGACGGTGGCGTCGCCGCGCTCGCTCATGGCCCCTCCACAAGGCTGCGCCCGCGCACGGTCAGCCAGCGCGGACCGAGACCGCCCACGAGCGGCAGGCGCGTGCGCACGGTGACGACGAGAATGTCCGTGCCCGCGTCGGACTCGCGGGTCACCGAAATCTCGCGATCCCGCGACGCGCCCACGAGCGAATCGAGGAGCTCGCTCGTGCGCGCGACCGCTTCCTGCTCGTCGCCTCCGAGCAAGCCGCCCCGGCGCGCGCCCTCCGACGCCGCGCTCACGCTCATCGTGCGCACGTGCGAGGCGAAGGCGAGTTGAATGAGCAGGAGGATCACCAGGACGACGAGGCCCTGGACGAGGACCGTGGAGACCACCTCGGAGCCGCGTTCGTCGCCGCTAAATCCCCGCAACGGAATCCATCGCCCGATTGAAGATTTCCACCAGACGATCCGACGCAACGCCCCAGATGAGGACGACGAGGGCCGCCGTCATGAGGGTGATCAGCACCCATCCGGGCACGTCCCCACGCTCCCCCAGGGGCGGGCGCCGCCGCAACCACTTCTTCATGTGTGTTCCTTTCTTGTCAATGTGTCTCACGGTGTGAAGTCCAGAGCGATCAGGCCCGGGTACAGGGCGAATATGACGGTGACCGGCAAGATGAGAAAGACGACGGGCAACAGCATCGCGATCTCGCGGCGCCCGCCCTCCTCCATGAGGGCCGCCAGCGAGCGTTCGCGCTGATCGCGGGCCTGGTCGTGCAGGACCGAGGCCAGGGGTGAGCCGCGCTCGATCGCCGTCGTCAGCGTGCGAGAAAGCCGCGTCAGCGCCGGGGAGTCGGTACGTTCGACCATGTCGGCAAGGGCACGCACGGAAGGCATGCCGTTGCGGATATGACCGGCCGCGAGCGCCAACTCGGCACCGAGGGGCCCGCCCGCGCAGCCGGCGACTCTCTCGATGGCGGCGGGGATTGATTCGCCCGCGGCGACGGCGAGGGCCAGTAGCTCGGCACAGTCGGGGACGGCGGCGTCGATGGCGCGCTGGCGGCGGGTGGCTCGCAGGGTGAGAAGGCGGTCCATGGCGGCGATGCCCAGGAGCGTGCCGAGAAGCGCGCAGACGATGAGTGGGATGATCGAGGCTCGCAGGGAGGCCGCTGGCCGGGCGGTGAGGGCCAGGCAGGCCCCGATCATTCCCGCGATACCGGCGCAGGCTTGGCGCAGGCGGAAGACGGAGATCTCGGGCTGCTTTCCCGCCAGGATGAGCCTGCGGGCGACGGATTCGCGGGTCGATCCCAGGGAGTCCAGGGCCGAGGCCCCCACGCGCCGGACCCATTGGGTGAGCTGGGGTGGCGCCTCGTCGAGGACGCGGCCCTGGGCGACGCGCTCGGCGAAGGTCAGGCGGCGTGCGCGCATGGCCCGCACGATGAGGGTGATGCCGGCGACGGCGAGGATTGCGGCACAGACGTCGAGCGCGTGGAAGTTCCAGGGATTCATCGCGTCCCTCCCAGGTTTCTCGGATCGGAGCTGAGTCGCCCGATAGCTTTCATCGCCAGGTAGGCGATGACGCACACGCCCGCGCCGGCGCACAGGACGGCGATGCCTCCGGGAGAGTTCCAGACGTTGGCGCTCGCGCCGCCTCCGGAGAGCAAGAGGAGGACGGCCCACGGGGCGGCCAGGCCCAGGCGTGCGGCGCCGACGGTCCAGGATTGGCGTGCTTCGAGTTCCCCGCGCACGCGCGCGTCCTCGCGCAGGAGGGTGGCGAGGTCTTGAAGCAGGCGCGTCAGGTCGGCGCCGCCGACAGATCGGGCGACGCGCAGGGCCTCGACGATGCGGTCGGCGACGGGGTCCGCCACCTCGTCTTTCATTCGATCCAAGGCGGAGGCGAATCGCCCGTTGGCACTGTAGTCGCGCGAGAACGCCTCGAAGGCGAAGCGCACGGGCGCGGGTCCCTCGTCGGCGAGGTCGCACAGGACTTGAGGCAGCGAGGTTCCGGCACGCACGCCGGAGACCATCGCGTCGATGACTTCTGGCCATGCGGCCCGCACTGTCTTGGCGCGCGCGGCGACGCGGGAGACGACCCAGGCGTAGGGCAGGAAAGCCACGCCCACCGAGACGATCAGGGCGACCGGCCAGGCCCCCGTGACAGCCAGGACGACGAGCGCGACGATCGCGCCGAGGATCAGGCTGAGCACGACGAGGCGCGCGGCGCTCAGCCCTGGGACGCGGGCGCGGGCGACGTCCTCGCGCAGGCGCTTGCCCGGCCTCCAGGGCGCAGAGGTGCGCGGGGGTGTGAACCACGGGGACAGTGCCAGGACCAGGCCGATGCCGAAGACGAGTCCGCACACGAGCTCGATCACAGCGGCCCCCATTCCAAGAGCGAGGACAGGTCGAAGCCCGCCGCGGCGAAACGATCGTGCAGGTCCAGACTCCCCGCGCCTCGTTCACACCTGTGCCCGTCGAAGGTGAAGAGCGTGGCCGTCTCGATCCGGTTGCCCTCGACTCGTCCAGGCACGGCCAGGACCTCGGCGACGAAGCGGCTACCCTCCCGGCTTCGCTCGACGTGACACACAAGGTCGATGGACGAGGCCAGGGTCGGGGTCACGAATCCCGTCGTCACGTTTTCGCCCGCCAGGAGGGGCAGGATCGAGAGCTTGTCCAGGGCCTCGCGCGCCGAGTTCGCGTGCACGGTCGCCATGCCGGGCACCCCCGCGTTGAGGGCCACGAGGAGGTCAAGGGCTTCGGGGCCTCGGACCTCTCCGACGATCAAGTATTCGGGGCGCATACGCAGGGATTCGCGTACGAGGTCGCGCAACGTGATCTCGCCCGTGCCCTCGGCGGCCGCCGGGCGAGTCTGCATGGCGACATGATCCCAGTTCGCCAGGCCCAGCTCGAAGACCTCCTCGCAGGAGATGACGCGCCGCGAACGCGGCAGCTCCCCGGCGAGAGCGCGCAACAGCGTCGTCTTGCCCGCCTGTGTGCCGCCCGAGACGAGGACGGACAGCCCCACGCACACGGCGGCGGCCAGGAAGTCGCGCATCGGCGGGGGCACCATGTCGACGGCCACCAGATCGTCCAGGGTGCGGGCGCGCTGGATGTGCTTGCGGATGTTGACGCTCCAGGACTGGCCGGTCACCGGCGGGATGACGACGTGGAGGCGCTCTCCCCCGGCCAGCATGGCATCCACAAAGGGGCTGGACAGGTCGAGGCGGCGACCCGAATGGTGCAGCATCCGCTCCACGAGTGTGCGCACGTCCTCGTCGGTGAGGATGAGGCTCGTCAGCTCGGCGACGCCGCCTCGGGCCACGAACACGCGCGACGCCGAGTTGATCCAGATTTCCTCCACGCTGGGGTCGTCCATGAGGATCTGGAGGGGGCCCAGGCCGCAGATATCGTCCATGAGGTCCGCTTCGACCTGCTCGCGCTGGGTGGGCAGCATGTCGGGGGCGTGGGCGTCAATGGCGCGGTGAATGAGGGCGCGCACGGCCCTCGGGTCTCGCGCGGCATCGATGCCGCCCGCGGCCAACCCCTCTCGCACCCGCGCTGCGAGCGCACGTGTCACGGCTTCCATCCCTGAGCCTCCTCGCTACAGCCAAAGCCAATGTGTCGAAAGTAACAGGGTTGTTCGGAAAGGAGCAAACCGCTGTCCCACAATCGGGCGCCCACCCGCGCGGGGATGCGCACCCGGGCCGCAGGCGCGATACATTCGAAGAATGACAAGCCACAAGAGCGCCCTCGAACTAGCCGCGCTGGCCACCTCCGCCATGCCCGGGTTGCGCGTGAGCGCGCTGCGCCCGCCGACCTACACCGACGAGCTGGCCTCCGTCACCGGCATCGAAGACGTCGGCGGCAACCGCTGGATCGTCACCTGCCCCCACGAGGAGGTCTCCGGCCCCGCCCTCGAGGCCACCTCGGGGATCCTCGACCGCCTCGGCCAGGCCTACGAGCACGACTACATTCCCTTCGACGTCCCACGCCTAGCCGGACAGGCCAAAATCCGCGGCGGAGGGACCGTGTACGTGCACCGCGATCCAGGCGGCCGCGCCCCCACGGAGCGAGACCTCGAGACGGATCCGCTGCTACCCGCGTCGCTCGGGCGCGCGCTCGCGGCCCTGCACAACCTGCCGGAAACCGTGTTCTCGGCGATCGGCCTGCCCTCCTACACGGCGATGGAGTGCCGCGACCGCAACCTCGCTCTGCTCAACGAGGCCGCCCGCCAGGTCACGATCCCGCCGTCCCTGTGGAGCCGCTGGGAGGCCGCCCTGGAGGACGTATCCCTGTGGCGTTTCCCCTCCGCCCCCATTCACGGGGACATTCAGGAACGCAGCCTGTCCGTCAAGCGCGGCTCGGTCGTCGCTATCGGCGGATGGACCAGCGCGCACGTGGGTGACCCTGCCCTGGACATCGCGTGGATTCAGGCCAGCGCATCGGACGCGTTCCTCGAGCGTTTCCGCGAGACCTACGGCCACGAGCGCCGCGCCATCGACCTGCATGTCTTCACGCGCGCCCAACTGCTCAGCGAGATTGCGCTCGTGCGGTGGCTGGTCCACGGCCTACACGCCGAGGACTCCTCCATCGTCGACGACGCCCGCGCGATGCTCACCGACCTGGCCATCGACCTCGACGGCGAGCCACTACTGCCGTCGCACGCGACCTCCGTGGGGTCCGCCTCCATCGACGAGGCCTCCCCTGCCTCGACCGATTCCGTTTCCTCCCCCGACTCCTCCCGGGGCGCCACCTCCGGCTCTCGCCAGGTCAAGTGGAGGGACCGGGCCGCTGCGGCCGCCAAGGACGAGCCCGAGACGGGCGCGTCGACGCAGCCCGTGTCGCGCACAACGTCGGCCGTAGCCCGCAAGCTCGCCGAGGGCGAAGTGGATCCGGCAGCACCAACCGAGCGCCTGCGCCTGGGCCCCGACGGGACGCTCATCCCGTAAGCAGCCCTGTCGCCGCGGCCACCGCCCAGCCCGCCCAGGCGCGCCGCCGCACCCACCCGCGTCCCGCCACAGGACGCACCCAACGACACACACCGGGACCCGTCAGGCGTTCAACCTGACGGGCCCCGGCCTCGTCAATGGAAGCGATCAACGGCTCACACGTGCCGCCTCAGCGCTTCTTCTTGCCTTTCTTGCCCCGCGAGGAGGGCTTCTCAGGGGTGGGCTGCCCCGACGAGGAGGCGCGCCCCTCAAGGGCATCGAGGCGGCGCTCCAAGCGCTCGACCTGGAGGCGCAGGATCGCGGCCTCCTCGGTGAGGCGCCGACGGTCCTCATCTCCGCGCGAAAGGTCGACCGAGAACCGCAGGGAGAGCAGCAGCAGGACGACGCCCGCCACGAAGAATCCCAGGTTCAGCGGAACGACGACGCCCAACTGGAAGGCGGTCCACTTCAGGATCGGCGGGAAGAGGGAGAGCAGCGCCGTGCAGAAGGCAATCCAGTACCACCACAGGCCGTAGCGTTCCTTCATTCCCGAGTTGCGCATCTTGACGAACACCATCACCAGGATGATGCACGCGAAGACGACTCCGAGCACGTACGTGGGACTCATGCGTTCTCCTCCGCGGCCGGGGCGACCTCTTCGCCGGGGCGGGTCAGGGCCACGGCGAGCGCGAGGGTGGCTCGCACCAGGAAGAGCGCCGACTTGATCGGGTTGTGCGACGGCTCGCCGCCGGCGCGTGGGTGCATCTGCACGCCGACCTCACGCACGACCAGGTGAGAGCGGGCCGCGATGACGAGAGCGCCGATCGTGTCCCCCAGGTACTCTGCCGGGTAGTTGTGAGCGAAGAGCGACAGGGCGCGCGGGCCGTAGAGCTTGAACCCGCTGGTCGTGTCGGTCAGCTTCGTCGTACACACGCGCGAGAGGATGAACGAGAACAGGTTCATCGCCCATTTGCGCGGGCCTCGCGCCTGATAGTCACCCTTGCCGGCGAAACGCGACCCGATGACGACGTCGGCGTGCTCGGCCGACGCCATGTCGACGAGCGTTTCGATTTCCGTGGGGTCGTGCTGGCCATCCGCATCAAGCTGGCAGGCGTACTCGTAGCCCATGCGCCGCGCGTACTGGAAGCCGGCGCGCATGGCACCGCCGACCCCCAGGTTGATCGGCAGGTCGAGCACGGCCACGCCAGCGTCGCGCGCGATCTGCGCGGTAGCGTCCGTGGACCCATCAGACACGACCAGGATGTCCGCGAAGGACGGCTTTTCGACCTTCACAGACTCCAGGACGCCTCCCAGCACTGCTTCTTCATTCCACGCGGGAATGACGATCAGCAGGCGGGACTTAGCACTCGGGCGCGACACTCAGTTGTCCTCACGGTTGAGCAGCTCGAGCAGGTAGGCTCCGTAGCCGGACTTAACCAGTGGCTCGGCGCGCTGGCGCAGGCCCTCGTCGTCGATGAAGCCCATGCGCCACGCGACCTCTTCGGGGGCGCCGATCTTCATGCCCTGGCGGGCCTCGACCGTACGCACGAAGGCGGTGGCGTCAGCGAGCGAGTCGAAGGTGCCGGTATCCAGCCACGCGGTGCCGCGCGGGAGGACCTCAACCTTGAGCTTGCCGGCCTCGAGGTAGGCGCGGTTAACGTCTGTGATCTCGTATTCGCCGCGCGCGCTGGGCTTGAGGTTGCGGGCGATGTCGACCACGTCGTTGTCGTAGAAGTACAGGCCGGGAACCGCGTAGTTCGACTTGGGCTTCTCGGGCTTTTCTTCGATCGAGAGGGCGTTGAATTCCTCGTCGAACTCGACGACGCCGTACTCGCGCGGGTTGGATACGTGGTAGGCGAAGACCGCACCACCGTCGGGGTCGACGTGGCGACGCAGCTGCGTACCCATGCCGGGGCCGTAGAAGATGTTGTCGCCCAGGACCAGCGCTGCGGCATCGTTGCCGACATGATCCGCGCCGAGCACGAAGGCCTGCGCCAGGCCGTTGGGCTCGTGCTGGACGGCGTAGGAGATGCTCACGCCGAGCTGGCTGCCGTCACCGAGCAGGCGGTGGAACGACGGGGCGTCGTGCGGCGTGGTGATCACCAGAACGTCCGAGATGCCGGCCAGCATGAGGGTCGACAGCGGGTAGTAGATCATCGGCTTGTCGTAGACGGGGACCAGCTGCTTCGATGTCCCCAGCGTGATCGGGTTCAGTCGGGTGCCGGACCCGCCTGCCAGGATGATGCCTTTCATGTTGCCTCCGCTTCCTGGCGCGTCCTCGTGTGGGTCGCGCATCATTGACAATTATCCCTATGTGACGCTATTTTTCCACAACTGTGGCCTCCCGCACGCCGATGGGACGCAGTACCCTCACCGGTGGTGCGCAGATCGGCTAGAATTTGTATGGATTGTTACGTCCGCACGATACCCACGCACATAGAGGAAGAACAATGGCGCCCACTGCTAAGCCCCTGGGGATCACGACTACGCCGATCCCCGGCTTTTTGCGCATCGACCTGACTGTTCACGGCGATAACCGAGGCTGGTTCAAGGAGAACTGGCAGCGCGAGAAGATGGTCGCGCTGGGCCTGCCGGATTTTCAGCCGGTGCAGAACAACATTTCTTTCAACGACGAGGTCGGGGTGACGCGAGGCATTCACGCGGAGCCGTGGGACAAGTTCGTGTCTGTCGCCACCGGCCGTGTGTTCGGCGCGTGGGTGGATCTGCGCGAGGGGCCCTCGTTTGGCACGGTGTACACGACGATCATCGATCCGGGCGTGGCGGTGTTCGTCCCCAAGGGCGTGGGTAACTCGTATCAGACGCTGGAGCCGAATACTGCCTACACGTACCTGGTCAACGATCACTGGTCGCCGGACGCGAAGTACACGTTCTTGAACCTGGCGGACGAGACGGCGGCCGTGGATTGGCCGATCCCGCTGGATCGCGCGATCCTCTCGGATAAGGACAAGGCGCACCCGCGCATGGCAGACGTGACGCCCTTCCCCGCGCCCACTCCGGCGGGTCGCCGCGCGCTCGTGACGGGCGCGAATGGTCAGCTGGGCCGCGAGCTCATGCGCGTCCTGCCCGAGGCTGGCTTCACGGTGACGGGCGTGGACCTGCCGGAGGTATCCATCTCGAACGCTGAGCAGGTGGCGGCCCTGCCGTGGGACGAGATCGACGTGGTCATTAACGCGGCCGCGTGGACGAACGTGGATGGCGCGGAGACCCCGGAGGGACGCCGCTCGACGTGGGAGGCGAACTCGACGGGTCCGGCGGTTCTGGCTCGCGAGGCGACGGCGCACGGCGCGACGCTCGTGCACATTTCGACGGAGTACGTCTTCGATGGCACGCAGGATGTGCACGTCGAGGACGAGGCCCCCTCCCCCTTGAGCGCGTACGGCCAGTCCAAGGCGGGTGGCGACGCGGCTGTTGCCTCGACGCCCAAGCACTACATCGTGCGCACGTCCTGGGTGGTGGGCGACGGCAAGAACTTCATCAAGACCATGGCGTCGCTGGCCGATCGCGGCATCTCCCCGTCGGTCGTGTCGGACCAGGTGGGCCGCCTGACGTTCACGTCGGATCTGGCCCGTGGCATCATTCACCTGCTGACGAATGATGTGCCATTCGGCATCTACAACCTGTCGGGCGAGGGCCCGGTCATGAGCTGGGCGCAGGTCGCCAAGCGCGTCTTCGAACTGTGCGGCCGCAACCCCGAGGATGTCACCGAGGTGACCACGGAGGAGTACTTCGCGGGCCGCGAGGCTGCGCCTCGTCCCCTGTCCTCGACGCTGGACCTGTCGAAGATCGAGGCCACGGGCTTCACCCCCGAGGATTCCTCCAAGCGCATCGACACCTACGTGGCGTCCCTGCGCGGCTGATCACCGCACTAACGAGGCAGGCCCCGGGCACCGACAGGTGCTCGGGGCCGTTGCTATGCCCGCGTAGCCGGGGCTGCCCGCGGCAATCTCGGGGACTCGCGGCGACGAGGCCGTGGTTGGTTCGCCGGGGCGCGCGCACGCGGATAGGTAACGAACACGCGGATAGCTTATTAACCTATCCGCAAGCGCATAACCTATCCGTCTGCGAACAACCTATCCGTGAAAGCACAGGCTAACGCTCCACCCGGCTGATGCTGCGCTCCGCACACGACCACGGCGCTGCCCGTATTACGGCGCTCCACGCTTTCTGACCTTTCCTTTAGGAAAGAGGTGAGAGCGGTGTTTTGTCTTAATGCACCTTATGGTGCTCCGTGCTTTCTGACTCGAAGCCGCACCCATCCCCGGTGGCGGAACCGTTGTGTCTTAATGCACCTTATGGCGCTCCGCGCTTTCTGACTTCTACTGCACGAACACGGCCAACTGGGCGGAGACGCCTTAATGCACCTTATGGTGCTCCGTACTTTCTGACACCTAAGATGCTGTCGCCGAATACCACTATTTGGTGGTCTTAATACACCTTGGCGCTCCGCGCTTTCTGACCCGTAGACGCGTTCTACGAGTTCACCGATGAGCAGCTGTCTTAATGCACCTTATGGTGCTCCGTGCTTTCTGACGGACGTTGGGCAGTGCAGTGCGTTGTCGAATACAGCGAGTCTTAATACACCTTATGGTGCTCCGTGCTTTCTGACTGGGGCTACCATCGAACCCGATAAGATGACGACCTTGGGGTCTTAATGCACCTTATGGTGCTCCGTGCTTTCTGACTGAAGTCTTGTAGCAGCAAGGCTCGCATCATCGCCTAGTCTTAATGCACCTTATGGCGCTCTGTACTTTCTGACGCGCGCCTCTACGACCACCTGACACGGTACGAGAGGGTCTTAATGCACCTTATGGCGCTCCGTGCTTTCTGACAAAAACAACATTACGGGGTTCACCCTCTTATCCGTTGTCTTAATGCACCTTATGGCGCTCCGTGCTTTCTGACTTATTCCTACAGGACGATCGTTGCATTCGTATCGTTGTCTTAATGCACCTTATGGTGCTCCGTGCTTTCTGACCAGCCAAGATGGTCCAAGGACTGGTTGGACTGGCAGCCGTGTCTTAATGCACCTTATGGCGCTCCGTGCTTTCTGACGTGCGGCATGAGGTCACGCCTAATCATGGCGGGTCCATGTCTTAATGCACCTTATCGCGCTCCGTGCTTTCTGACCTGATCAATGAGATTCGCGTGCAGAACGGCAAGCGAACGTCTTAATGCACCTTATGGCGCTCCGTGCTTTCTGACCATCGACCCCAACAGCCTGACGTTCGCACCACCACAGGTCTTAATGCACCTTATGGCGCTCCGTGCTTTCTGACGCGACAAAAGATGCGCACGCCAGCGCAGCGGCCAAGCCGGTCTTAATGCACCCTATGGTGCTCCGTGCTTTCTGACAAAGTAGTCCTTGCATATCTCGAATGGAAAGGCAGGCCTTAATGCACCTTATGGTGCTCCGTGTGGGGTTAGGCTTGTGTTGTTGACACTTCGTTAAGCGGGTGTGTGTGCCTGCGGAGAGTGAGGTGCCTGTTATGGGAACTCGTCGTCGTTTTACGCCGGAGTATCGTCGTGATGTTGCGTCTTTGGTGTTGGATACAGGGTCTTCGATCGCGTCTGTGGCCCGGGATTTAGGGCTGGGTGAATCGGTGGTGGGCCGGTGGGTCAAACTCGAGCGCGAGCGGCGCCAGGCCGCCGCGCAGGGTCGTCCTGATCCACGTGAGATGGAAGCTGAGATCACGGCATTGCGCCGGAGGGTGCGCGAGCTGGAGAAGGAGAACGAGTTCTTGGGAAAAGCCAGCGCCTTCTTCGCCTCCGTGCACCAAAACACCAGCGCTTTGAGCTGATGGACGCGCACAAGGGCTTCCTACTCGATTACCTTGATGGCCAAGGTTTTAGGGGTCACGCGCGCGGGCTATGACGCGTGGAAAAACCGTGCACCCCAGCGGGGCAAGCGCGCGCTGGTGCGTCGGCG
>CABKMZ010000013.1 GCA_902373545.1 uncultured Actinomyces sp.
CGCGCTCGATGATGGCGTGCCCCGCCTCCGTCGCGTATCCGTTGCCCCAGTAGGGTGCGCCGATCCAGTATCCGATGTCAGCGATGGTTGCCTCGGGGGAGTCTGTGTCAATGCGCAGCGCGATCGAGCCCACGATTTCACCGGTCGATCCGAGCGTCACCGCGTAGCTGTCGGGTGCCGCCAGGACGGTCGACAGCGCCTCGTGGGCATCGTCGATGCACTCGAAGGGTTTCCATCCGCACAGCATCCCGATGCGTGGATCGCGGGCCAGCTCGTAGAGCTCCGGTGCGTCCATATCGTTCCAGGGCCGTAAGCGCAGGCGCTGAGTGTGAATGATCATTGGTCGTTCTTTCCCGTTGAAGGTGCAGGCTGGTAGGAGGCGACAACAGCAGGATCGTCGGAACCAATCAGTGGTGGCGACATCCGGCCTCTTCAGGACTTCAACGTACACGCTAACATGACCTGCTGTCCCGCACCTCAACCCGCTCATCGGAACGTAGGCGGGGTCGCCTACGTCCTGGACAGCGGGTTAGCGTGCGGGACCACCCGACATGTCAGCAGATGGAACAAGAATAGGTGAGCGCCGCCTCTCTGTTTGAGCGTGTCCGCGCCCCGGCCTCGTCCCCGTTCCAGCACGCCCTGGCCTGGGCGGATACGATGGTGTTAATCAAGTGAAAGGGGAGCGGCGTGGATCTGCTCGTTGTTGGTTCGGGCTTCTTTGGCCTGACGTTTGCCCGCGAGGCCGCGGAGCGATTCGGTATGAACGTGACCCTCATCGAGCGTCGCGACCACATCGGAGGCAATGCCTACTCGTCGATCGACGAGGCCACGGGCGTCGAGGTGCACCGCTACGGCACCCACCTGTTCCACACGTCGAACGAGCGCGTGTGGTCCTACGTCAACCGATTCACGGCATTTAACGACTACCGCCACCGCGTCTATGCCAACTACCGGGGCGTCGTCTACCCGCTGCCCATCAACCTGGGCACCATCAACCAGTTCTTCGGAGCGGCCTATTCGCCGGCCGAGGCCCGCGCGCTCATCGAGCGCCAGGCCGCCGAGATCACGGGCGAACCGGGCAACCTCGAGGAGAAGGCCATCAGCTTGATCGGCCGTCCCCTCTACGATGCCTTCATCGCGGGGTACACGGCCAAGCAGTGGCAGACGGACCCGCGCGAGCTTGCCGCCTCCATCATTACGCGCCTGCCCGTGCGCTTCACCTACGAGAACCGCTACTTCCAGGACCGCTACGAGGGTCTGCCCCTGAACGGCTACGGCGCGTGGATCGCGAATATGGTCGATCACCCGCGTATCACCGTGCACACGGGCGTGGACTTCTTCGATGCTTCCTCGCCGTTCTCGAAGGCCGCGACCGTCGGCCAGGTTCCGGTCGTCTACACGGGCGCGATCGACCGCTACTTCGACTACGAGGCGGGCGAGCTCGGCTGGCGTACCCTCGATTTTGAGACCGAGGTCGTGGACGTGCCCGACTACCAGGGCTGCTCCGTCATGAACTACTCGGATCGCGACGTGCCTTTCACGCGCATCCACGAGTTCGCGCACCTGCACCCCGAGCGGGATCGAAGCGGTGCGACCAACACGATCATCCAGCGTGAATACTCGCGCTTTGCCCGCCCCGGCGACGAGCCCTACTATCCGATCGCCTCGCCGTCGGACCGCTCGACGCTTGCCGCCTACCGCGAGATGGCGGCGGGGGAGGAGAACGTGCTCTTCGGCGGTCGCCTGGGCTCCTACCAGTACCTGGACATGCACATGGCAATCGCATCGGCCCTCACCAAGGTCGACGAGGCCGTGGCCGCCTGGCGCTGACGGGTTTCCTCTTCGCATGGTATCGATCGTCTGGTCGGTCCTGTCGATCGCTCTCATCATCGGCGTCGGCTGGATTGCTCGCCGATGGGGTGCACTCGGCCGTGATGCCGCTGGTTCCCTCGCATCGGCAACGTATTGGGTGGCCAGCCCAGCGATGCTGTTCCACGCGATTGTCTCGACCGGCACGTCCGGAGTTTTTGGCGCTCCGCTCGCCGTGGCCGCCGCGTCGGGTGTCGGCACCGCACTGCTCTTCGTGCTTGTCACACGCCTGTTCCTGCGCCTGTCGCGCGGGGAGACCGCTCTGGGAGCCATGGCCTCGTCCCTGAACAACGGGGCCTACATCGGCATCCCGATCGCCGTCTACGTCTTGAACGACGCCTCCGCTGTTGTTCCCATCCTGGTGTTCCAGCTGGGTTTCTTCACCCCGATGTTCTTCGTCCTGGCCGATCTGGTTGGATCGGGGCAGCGCCCGTCGGTGCTCGGCGTTGCGAAGGTCGTGGCGCGCAATCCCATGGTCATCGCAGCGGCGTGTGGCTTCCTGTTCTCCGCGGCGGGGTGGCCGATGCCGACGCTCCTCGACGTGTCGACCTCGATGCTGGGGGCAGCCGCGCCCCCGATGATCCTCTTATCCTTCGGTGCGTCCCTCGTTGATCGTCGCTCGGCGTCCGGTGATTCCGGTATTGCGGCGACTGTCTGCGCTATCACCTGCAAACTTGCCCTCCAGCCCGCAATCGCGTGCGGCGTCGGAGTGCTGCTCGGACTGGCGGGTCCGGCCCTCATGTCGGTGACCATCATGGCTGCCCTGCCAGCCGCGCAGAACGCCTACATCGCGGCCACTCGGGCCAAGGCGGGGGAGTGCATCGCGCAGGGAACCGTTCTCGTGACGACCTTCGCATCGCTGCCCGTCGTCATCGCCATCGCGGCCATCTTCCACGGCCTGGGCGTCGTTTCCTAAACGGCCCGTCGCCGGACCCGGCAGGCCCCGCCAGAGGCCTGAGCGACCCACAAACCAGCCATGGCCTCGTCAAAAAGAGGTCAAAAGCACGGTCTATATCGTGGACTGTAGCTGACATCCTCGTGTAACGGCCATAGTCTGACTGAGCATTATCCCAAAATCAAACGAATCCAAGGAACACGATTCATGTCATCCTCCGCATCCCGCCCCGCGCCCCGCGCGCGCGACTCGTGGAGCGGCCAGACTGGCTTCCTCCTGGCAGCCATCGGCTCGGCCATCGGCCTGGGCAACATCTGGCGTTTCCCCGGAGTCTCCTACTCCAACGGCGGCGGCGCCTTCCTGGTTCCGTACCTGGTCGCGCTGATCTTCGTCGGTATCCCCATGCTCTGGCTCGACTACGCAGTCGGACACAAGTTCCGCGGCTCCCCGCCGTGGGCGCTGCGTAAGATGATCGGCGGCGGCGAGTTCATCGGCTGGTTCCAGACCTTCGTCTGCTTCGTCATCATGGTCTACTACGGTGCGGTCCTCGCGTGGGGCGTGCAGTACACCATCTACTCCGTGAACGAGGCCTGGGGCGCCGATCCGACGACGTTCTTCCTGGAGTCCTTCCTTGAGACCGTTCCTGGCAACACCTTCTCGTGGGCCCCTGCATGGGCCGTCATGATCCCGCTCGCTCTCGTGTGGGTGCTCGTGCTCCTCGTCATCGGTCGCGGCTTGTCCAAGGGCGTCGAGGCTGCGAACAAGGTCTTCCTGCCGCTCCTCGTCATCTTGTTCCTCGCGCTCGTCGTCCGAGCGCTCTTCCTGCCGGGCGCCGTTGAAGGCCTCAACGCTTTCTTCACGCCGAACTGGATCGCGCTGTTCGACCCCAACGTGTGGCTGGCCGCCTTCGCGCAGATCTTCTACTCGCTGTCCGTGGGCTTCGGTATCATGCTGACCTACGCCTCCTACCT
Source organism: uncultured Actinomyces sp. (assembly GCA_902373545.1). GTDB lineage: Bacteria > Actinomycetota > Actinomycetes > Actinomycetales > Actinomycetaceae > Pauljensenia. The sequence goes on from CABKMZ010000013.1 coordinate 3,736, forward strand.
CAAGCCCAAGTCGAACCTGACGGGCACCGCTCTGGTCGCCGGCTTTGCGAACTCCTCTTTCGAGATCCTCGCGGGCATTGGCGTCTTCAGCGCGATCGGCTTCATGGCCCACCAGGGTGGCGTGAGCGTGTCCGAGGTTGATGGCCTGTCCGGCCCGATCCTCTCCTTCGTGACGTTCCCGAAGATCATTTCGATGATGCCCGGCGGGCCCCTCTTCGGCGTTCTCTTCTTCTCGTCCCTGGTCCTGGCCGGCGTCACGTCCCTCCTCTCCCTGCTCCAGGTCGTTTCCGGCGGCCTGCAGGACAAGTTCGGCTGGTCGCCCGCCCGCTCGGCTCTCGTTCTCGGCGTCCCCGCGACTGTTATTTCGCTGGTGCTCTTCGGCACCCGCTCGGGCCTGAACAACCTCGACATCGTCGACAACTTCATCAACTCGGTCGGCGTCGTGTCCTCGGCGATCATGTTCGCGGTTCTGTGCGCGGTCGCCGGCCCCCGCCTCGGCGTCCTGCGCGCCCACATCAACTCGGTGTCCAGCGTGAAGGTCCCCTGGCTCTGGGAGCCCCTCGTCGGAATTGTTATCCCGATCGTCCTCTTCGTCATGATGGCGATGTCGATCGTGAGGATCCTGACGGAAGGCTACGAGACGTACCCGACGAGATACGTGCTGATCTTCGGCTGGGGTTCCGTGGCGGTCGCGGTCATCGCGTCTCTGATTTTCACTCTCATCCCGTGGAAGCACCGCCCGGTGGACGCCCAGGCGACGGTCGCTCAGATTCTCGCTGACGACGCCGAAGATATCGCTTCGATTGAAGGAGGCGCCAAGTGACCGCTCCCGCTATCGCTCTGATGATCCTGACGATCCTGCTCGTGTGGGGTGGCCTCGTCGCGTCCGTCGTGCTGTTGCAGGTCCTGTCGGTGCCTACCGATGAAGAGACCGAGGCCGCGCAGCGCGCTATCGAAGCCTTCGAAGCCTTCGAAGCTGCGAAGCAGTAGGGTGGCATCGTGAAGCTCGTTGCCTTTGATCTCGATGACACTCTTGCCCCCTCGAAGTCGCCGCTGCCGCCCGAGATGGATGTGGCGCTGCGCTCGCTGCTCGATCACGTGGAGGTGTGCATCATCTCCGGTGGCCAGATGGGCCAGTTCCGCACGCAGGTGCTGGACAACCTGAACGCCTCGGATGAGGAGCTCTCGCGCCTGCACCTGATGCCCACCTGCGGCACGCGCTACTACCGCTTTGAGGGCGGGGCGTGGGTCGAGCGTTACGCGCACGACCTGGACCCCGTGGTCGCCGCTCGCGTTATCGACTCCCTGGAGCGTCACGCTCGTGAGCTTGGCCTGTGGGAGGAGAACCCGTGGGGCAATATCATCGAGGACCGTGGCTCCCAGATCACCTTCTCGGCACTTGGCCAGGAGGCACCGCTGGACGCGAAGCGCGCCTGGGATCCCGATGGGACCAAGAAGGCAGCCCTGCGCGACGCCGTGCAGCCCGACGTTCCCGAGCTAGATGTGCGCGGGGGCGGGTCGACCTCGGTTGACATCACGACGCGCGGCATCGACAAGGCCTACGGCATGGGCAAGCTCGTCGAGGAGACGGGGATCCCCGCCTCCGAGATGCTCTTCATTGGGGACCGCCTGGATCCCGAGGGTAACGACTATCCCGTCAAGGCCGCCGGCTACGCGACGCGCGCCGTGTCGGGCTGGGAGGAGTGCGTCGAGGTCATCCGTGAGCTCGTCGAGACTCTGAGCTGACGCTCATATTCAATCGGCACGAGGCCGGGGCTGGGTTTCCAGCTCCGGCCTCGTGCCGTTGTGCCTGGGCAGGTTGCGACGCTTTGCGCGCGTGTGGCGCTACGAGGCGCCGATGCCCCGGGTCGCCCAGAAAACGACGGCCGAGGCGGCGGCGACGTTGAGCGAGTCCACCCCGTGGTCCATGGGGATCTTGACGGTATAGTCCGATGCCGCGATCGTGCGACGGCCCAGGCCGTCGCCTTCGGTGCCCATGACCATCGCCAGGCGGGCGTCCGGGGCCTGGAGGGTGGGGAGGGCGGCGAAGTCGTCGAGGGACACGGAATCGTCGGAGAGAGCCAGGGACGCGACCGTAAACCCGGCGCGCTGGAGGGCCGCGATGTCACCGGGCCAGGACTCCAGGCGCGTCCACGGCACCTGGAAAACCGTCCCCATGGACACGCGCACCGAGCGCCGGTACAGCGGGTCCGCGCACTGCGGGGTCACGAGGACCGCGTCCACGCCGAGCGCCGCCGCGCTGCGGAAGGCCGCGCCCACGTTCGTGTGGTCGACCAGGTTTTCCAGGACGACGACGCGGCGTGCGGGCTCCCCGCCGCGCGCCGTGGCCAGCAGCTCGTCGAGCGTGGGCAGCACCGGGCGCTGCATGGCAGCCAGTGCGCCGCGATGCAGGTGGAAGCCCGTCATCTGTTCCAGGACATCCTCGTCTGCCACGAAGACCGGCAGCTCCGCGCCGTCGGCGGCCCCGGTCGCCCCCTCGATGAGGGGCGTGAGGGACTCCAGCCATCGGCTCGACATGAGGAAGGACCGAGGGTTGTGGCCCGCGCGCAGGGCGCGCTCAATGACGTTGGCCGACTCGGCCATGTACAGGCCGCGCTCCGGCTCGATCTTGGAGCGCAGGCGCACGTCCTTGAGGCGCGTGTAGTCCTCCAGGCGTGGATCCGCGGACAGATCGGCGCCGGTCAGCTCAATGATCACGGCTCGCCTCAGGCACGCTGGAGGGCGCGGGAGACCTCGCCCGGCCAGGACGGGCCCTCGAAGATGAAAGCGGAGAAGGCCTCGACCAGGTCCGCGCCCGCGCCGATCATGCGCAGCGCGTCCTCGGGCGACGAGATGCCACCCGTGCCGATGAGAATCTGGTCGTCGTCAAGATGACGTGCCACCAGGGAGACGACCTCCAGCGCACGGGGCAGCAGGGGAGCGCCCGAGACGCCGCCCTCACCCAGGTCGTGGTTGATCGTCGTGTTCGTGGCGACGACCCCGGTCAGGCCCAGCTCTTTGGTCAGCTCAACGACGGCGACGATGTCCTCGTCGGCCAGGTCGGGAGCGATCTTGACGAACAGAGGCATGACGCGGTCGGGGGCCCCGGCCTCGCAGCCGCGGCGCGCGGCCTGCAAAATCGGGCGCAGGTGGTCGACAGACTGAAGGTCGCGCAGGCCCGGCGTGTTGGGGGAGGAGACGTTGACGACGACGAAGTCGACCCAGTGGGCCAGGACCCGCGCGCAGTACTCGTAGTCGGCGGGCGCGTCGGCCTCGGGGGTGACCTTGTTCTTGCCGATGTTCGCACCCACGATGGCGGCGCGGCCAGCGTGGGTGGAGCGCAGCTCGCGTAACTTCTCGGCGGCCGCGTCCGCGCCCGCGTTGTTGAATCCCATGCGGTTGCGCAGGCCCCGTTCCTCCATGAGGCGCCATAGGCGCGGCGCTTCGTTACCCGGCTGCGGGCGCGGCGTCACGGTGCCGATCTCGACGAAGGCATAGCCCAGGGCGCTCATGCCCAGGACGGCCTCGGCGTCTTTGTCCATGCCGGCGGCCAGGCCCAGTCGAGAGGGCAGGGTGCGGTGGCCGAGGGTGAGGGGGACTTCGGCGCCGCCGACGGTGCGCGTCGGCATGCGCTGGGGATCTACGTAGCCCAGGGTGGCCCGCATGAGTCCCCGCGTAAGAGCACAGCGCCCTGCGAGGGAGATCGCACCCAGGCCCAGGTGGTGTGCCTGCTCCGGGTCAGAACGCGAAATGAAGTGTCGGAATGTCCAGTTGTACGCGCGTCGGATCATAGATCCTAGGGTAGTTGATTAGTCCCACCATGCCCACCACCAGCGCGTGGCTGTTGCGTCTCGGGTGAGGATGCGCATCTCGTCGGGTGGGATGGCGTCGTCGCCCAGCCCAAGGACGTCGGCGAGGGTGAGCCAGTGCTGGTAGGCCGGGTAGGAGGCGTCGTCGATGGGGCGTCCCGTGTGTGCGATGATCGCCGACTCGGGCACGCACACGGTGTCGATGCTGACGCGCTCGTCCCAGCGGGGAGCGCGGATGACATATCCTTCGAGCGTGAGACCGTCGATGCGGGTGGCGGCGCGCAGCAGGTCGGCGATGCGCGGCGCGTTGTTTTGCCGGTCGCTACGTGCGAGCGGGGGTAGGAGGGAGCGCAGCCTGCGCGCGTCTGCGCCCGACAGGTCGGCGAATCTGGCGTAGTCGCCCGTGTCCCAGCCCTCGCAGATGTAGGGGGAGAGCAGCGCGGTGACGTGGCGGTCGTCGAGCCAGTGCATGGGCCCGTACATGCCCTCGCGCACGGGGCCCTCCTCGGTGGGGTCCTCACTGCACGAGCAGGTCGCGGGGCTGGGCTCGGCAGAGGCCGTGGTGTCGAGCGCGGGGGAGACAGCCTCGGTGTGCGCGGACCCCCGGGGGACCCGAGCGGACGAGGCCGTGGCCAGCGCAGCGGTATCGGGGATCCAATCGGGAGGATCGGCCTCGTCGACTGAGGTGGCCGACACCGACACCGGCACCCCCTCATCGTCATCGATGCGAACATGGGAGGTGGCGGTCAGAGTGACTGAGACGTGCATGGCGATGTCCTTCCGTGTGGCGCGGCGGTTGTGCAGCGCCCCTCCAGGATCACGCCACGACAGCTCGCGACGCCAGCCCCGCGCGGGCCCCTGTGGATAGCGGGGCGACACGCCGGGGGCCTGTGGATAGAAACGATTCGGTCCCATGCCCTGTGGATGGGCATGGGACCGTGAGCGTAGGCGAGGCCGGTGTTACTTCGGGAACTCGCCGCGACCCACCTGCGGGCGCGGGGAGCGCCAGCGGCGCGGCATGATCATGCGCGAGAAGGTGTAGTAGCCGGTGCCGCGCGGGATCTCATCGCGGGGGTGTTCCTGCGTGAAGGCGGCCTTGATTTTACGCCACACGAGCATGGCCTCGACGCCGGTGACGATGAAGGAGCCGTACATGAGGAGCGTGGAGCCGTAGAGGATGTAGACCTGTGTCTGCTCGGGGATCTTGTTACCAAAGAGCGAGAGGATCATGATGAGGATGATGGAGGCCAACATGACGAGGAGAACCCACTCGGAGAACGAGTGGCGGGCATCGACGTAGTCGCGCACAAAGCGGCGTGCGCTTCCCTTGTCGCGCATGGGCAGATGCTTCTCATCACCCGTTACCAGGGCGCGCTGTTCGGCTTCCCAGCGGGCGTTGCGCGCCGCCCTCGCTGCCCGCTTTGCTTCCTTGCGGTCGGCGGGCACCAGGGGGCGGATACGAGCGGCCTCGGCCTGCTTGCGCTTCGGCGTGGGGCGACCTTTTTTGCCGCCGGGCGTGGTCGAGACAGGCTCAACGGTCGTCGAGGTCTCGTCGCTATTGTTCTTGCTTCGTCCAAACACGCTCCCAGGCTAGCGGAAAGGGCACCCGCCGTGCACTTTCATGGTCTACCCTGGGCGTATGGCTGATACTTCACACGAATTGTCGATGTCCGTTCTGAGGGAGCGCCTCGAGGCCGCTTTCCCGTCCCTGCTCGATGAGCTCACCCAGCTGGTCGCGATTCCGTCGGTGTCGTCGGACCCGGCGCACGCCGCCGACCTGGAGCGCAGCGCCGAGCACCTGCGCGAGCGTTTCGAGGCCCTGGGCCTGGAGGCGAAGGTCCTCAGTGAGAAGGCCACCGATGGCACGCAGGGCAAGCCGGCCGTCGTGGCTCATACTCCCCGTATTGAGGGCGCGCCGACCGTCCTCCTGTACGCCCACCACGACGTCCAGCCCGTGGGCGAGCTGGACCGCTGGAGCATGGACCCCTACAAGGCCGAGGTGCGTGGCGATCGCATCTACGGTCGCGGCTCCTCCGATGACGGCGCCGGCGTAGTCGTCCACCTGGGCTCGCTGTCGATCCTGGGCGCTGACCTGCCCGTCAACGTCGTTATCTTCATCGAGGGCGAGGAAGAGATTGGATCCCCGTCCTTCACGGCCTTCCTGGACGCGCACCGCGACGAGCTGGCGGCCGACGTCATCATCGTGACGGATTCGTCGAACTGGAAGGTCGGCGAGCCTGCGGTGACGGCGACGCTGCGCGGCAACGCGATCGTGACCGTTGACGTGACGGTCGCCGATCATGCGGTCCACTCGGGCGCGTTTGGCGGTCCGCTGTTGGATTCTGTGGCGATCTCCTCGATGCTCATTGCGTCGCTGTTCGACGATGCGGGCGACGTGGCAGTACCGGGCCTGGGTGGCTCGGACCGCGCGGACGTGGATTGGCCGGAGGCCGAGCTGCGCGAGGCCGCCGGCATGGTCGAGGGCCTCCAGCTGGCCGGCTCGGGCGACATCGCCGCCCGCATGTGGACCAAGCCCTCGATTTCCGTCATCGGCTTCGATGCGCGTCCCGTCTCTAACGCGTCGAACACGATTGCCCCGCACACGCGCTTCCGCCTGTCGATGCGCACGGTGCCGGGTGTGGACCCGACCGAGGCGCAGGCCAAGCTGGTCGACTACCTGCTCGCCAACGTGCCTTTCGGCGCGCATGTTGAGGTGACGTGCGAGGACGCGGGAGCGGGCTACCAGGCCGACATGGACTCCCCGGTCACGAAGACTCTGCACGAGTGCCTGACCGAGGCCTGGGGCGTGCCCTCTGTCAACATCGGCGTGGGCGGCTCGATTCCTTTCATCTCCGACTTCCAGCGTATCTTCCCCGGCGCGCAGGTCGTCGTCACGGGCGTGGAGGATCCGCTGACGAACGCGCACTCGGAGGACGAGTCGCAGTCGATCCCGGACCTGAAGGCAGCGATTCTCGCGGAGGCGCTGCTGCTGACCCGCCTGGCCTCCCTGTGAGGCGAGTCGTCGTAGCCGGTCGGTGGGATGGGGCCAGCCCCCTCCTGCCGACCGGCGCCGCGTTGGAAGAGATCAGCCGGGGCGTGCGCGCCGGCTGCGAGGGTGCCGACGTGGCGCTCCTTCCCTTCGGGTCGGGTCCCACCTTCGACGAGGCCGTGGCCGCCTCGCGCGCCCAGGCCTCGTTCGTGCGCGTCCCGACCGATGCCCGCTCGACCCGCGGCGCGGGCGAGCGCGTGGCGCAGGCGCTGGGCCAGCGCATGGTCGTCGTCGAGGGCGGCCACAATGCCTCCCCGGATTGCGGGCTGGGCTTCCTGGCCGGACTGGTCGGGGTGCCCGACTCCCAGGTCGTCGGCGAGGGGCTGCCCGAGGCGCTCACGCGTGCCGAGGAGCTGGTCGCGGCCAGTGGCACGGACCTGGTGTGCGCGGCCTCGACGCCGCGCCCCCTGCTGGGACTCGACTCGGTCCTGGCGGTCGCCCCCGACCTTGAGCCCATTGAGGAACAGGACACAGCCATGACGGGGCTGCTCACCGAGGCCTTCGCCCACCGCCCAGCGCGACGCCGCGCGCTCCTGGCCGGAACAGACACCCATCCCGCGCGCGGATACGGCTCCGGTGCCGCAGGTGGCGTCGGCGCGATCATCGCCGCCAGCGGCGGGCGCATCGTGCCCACGGGTCAGCTCCTTACCGACCTTCTCGACCTCGACGAGGCGCTCAAAACCGCGAATCTACTGATCATCGCCGAGCCCGAGCTGGCCTCGCCGCTGCTGGCTACCTCGACGCTGGACTGCCTGACCGGCGCGGCCGAGCAACTCGCCCTGCCGGTCGTCGCCCTCACGACGCGCTCGAGTCTGTCGCGCTACGAGCGCGCCCAGTGGGGACTGCACGGCGTCTTCGAGACGGAGGCCTGCGTCACGCTCGAGGATGCCGGGCGGCGCATCGCGCGCACCTGGTTACGCTGAGCGCGCATCCCAGCTCTCGCGCGCGGCGGGGCCGGGGGAGTAGTGTGTCAAGCGCATACGTCTATTTTTCACCGTTAGGAGCACCATGTCCAAGTCCGCAACTCAGGCTCCCACCCACGAGGTCATCCTCACCGACGTCGCTGCCGCGAAGGTCAAGAGCCTCCTTGAACAGGAGGGACGCGACGACCTGCGCCTGCGCATCGCCGTGCAGCCCGGCGGTTGCTCGGGGCTGATCTACCAGCTCTACTTCGATGACCGCACGCTCGACGGGGATGCCATCCGTTCCTTCGATGGCGTCGAGGTCGTCGTCGACCGCATGAGCGTTCCCTACCTGAGCGGTGCCACGATCGACTTCGCCGACACCATCGAGCGTCAGGGCTTCACGATCGACAACCCGAACGCCCAGAACACCTGCGCCTGCGGCGAATCCTTCCACTGAGCCGAAAGAGACTCCACCCATGATGTCTTCTCTGCGCCGTTTCGGCGCCCTCGCCGGCGTGGCTGCCCTGGCCCTCGGCCTGTCTGCCTGCACCGACCTGACGTCGACCACCGCCACCTCCTCCGCGGGCGTGGCCGCCGCCGAGATCGACTACTCCGCCTGCGCGACCGATGATTCCGCGGATCAGTCCGCGAACGTGGATCGCACCGGCACGGGCAACTTCCCCGCCGTCTCCGGCGAGGACACCCCCGTGATCGCTGCGGGCAAGGGCGCCGAGCCCACCAATAAGGTCCTGGTCAAGACCCTCAAGCAGGGCGACGGAACGCTCGTGTGCCCCGGCGCGAAGGTCAAGGTCAACTACGTTGGCGCGCTCTGGAACGGCACCGTCTTCGATTCGTCCTACCAGAAGGGCCAGCCCATCGAGTTCTCCCTCGCGCAGGTCGTGAAGGGTTGGGGCTACGGCCTGGCGCACGCCCACGTGGGCGACCGCGTCGAGCTGGTCATCCCCGCCTCCCTCGGATACGGAGCTCAGGGTAACCCCTCGATTCCCCCGAACTCGACGCTGGTGTTCGTCGTCGACATCCTGGGCGCGAGCACGCAGAACCTTGCGGATGAGTCCATCCTGACCGGTGCGACCGCGACCGGTGAGGAGCTGCCCGCGGGCATCACCGTGACCGGGGAGCCCGGTTCCGAGCCGACCCTGACGATCGACGAGAGTGTGACGCCCCCCACCGAGAAGAAGACCTACACGATCTACAAGGGTGCCGGCGAGGAACTGACCGCGGACCAGTCGGTCTTGTACAAGTTCACGCTGGGTGCTTTCGGCGCCAACGGACAGACCCAGTCCTCGTGGTCGCAGCCAGCTCCGATCGAGGCGTCGGTGGCCCGCGTTGAACTCGCTGGTTACACCGTCGGTTCGCGCATCGTCATCGTCGAGCCCGATCAGAACGCACCCGCTCAGTCCGGTGCGTCCGCCGGGGTCAGCGTCGCCGTCGTCGACATCGTCGGCACGGCCTCGATGCAGTAAGCGCCCCGCGCCACGCTCTTCGCATGTGGGCGGCTCCCAGTGGGGGAGCCGCCCACATGCCGTTAGAATGGGGCCATCGCGTCTTCCACGCCACATACGCAAGGAGAACTTCCATGAGTGAAGAAACCGTCCGCATCCTGGTCTTCAGCGACGACAAGGACAAGCGCGCCGCCGTTATTAACGGCGTCGGTGTGCGTGCTTCCAAGGACACGCCCCGCATCGAATGGGTGGAAACAGCCACCGGCTTCGGCGTGCGCGACGCGTTTGACCAGCAGGATTTTGCGGCACTCATCCTCGACGCCGAGACGAAGAAGGAGGGCGGCATGTCGGTCGCCCAGGACCTTCAAGAGACCCGCGAGGACGTTCCCCCGATCATCTTCCTGACCGCCCGCGCGCAGGACGAATGGCTGGCCACCTGGGCCGGCGCAGCCGCCACGGTCTCGGATCCGATCGACCCGATCATCCTTCAGGAGACGGTCGCCGACGTGCTGCGTGGAGCTGCCCGATGAGCCACCGGGACTGGGCCCCGATCATCGCCACCCTGATCGCCGGTGAAGCGCTGGACTACGACCAGTCGTACTGGCTCATGGACCAGGTCATGAGCGGCGAGCTCGGCGAGGCTCGCCTGGCCTCCTTCCTCACCGCCATGGCGATCAAGGGCGCCACCGTCGAGGAGATTCACGGCCTGGCCGACGGCATGCAGGATCACGCGGCCAGCGTCGACCTGCCCAGCCGCGCTCTCGACATCGTCGGCACCGGCGGAGACGGCTACAAGACCGTCAACATCTCGACCATGTCCGCGATTGTCGCGGCATCGATGGGTATTCCCCTGGTCAAGCACGGCAACCGTGCCTCCACCTCGAAGTCCGGTTCCGCGGACGTCATCGAGGCCCTCGGCGTCAACCTGGACGTGGAGCCAGCCGATCTGCGCCGCATCTTCGACCAGGTCGGTATCGCCTTCCTGTTCGCCAACAAGATGCACCCGTCGATGCGTTTCGCCGCCCCCGTGCGCCGCGCGCTCGGCTTCCCGACGGCCTTCAACGTGCTGGGACCGCTGACCAACCCCGCGAAGGTGCAGGCCTGCGCGATCGGTGCGGCCAAGGAAGAAAACGCGCGTCTCATGGCCGGCGTGTACGCCTCCCGTGGCCTGTCCGCCCTGGTCCTGCGCGGCGCGACCACCGGCCTGGACGAACTGACCACCGCCGATTCGAATCAGATCTGGATCGTCTCGGGTGGGCAGGTGAGCGAGGTCGCCTTCGACGCCCGTGAGTCCCTGGGCATGGCCTCCTCCTTGATCGAGGACCTGGCAGGCGGCGAGGCCGCCGACAACGCCGCCGTGGCCCGCGAGGTCCTGGCTGGCGGTGGATCCAGCGCCGTGCGCGACGCGGTGGCCCTCAACGTGGGTGCGGGCATCCTGGCCTGGGAGGGCCTGGACCACCCGTTGTCTGCGGATACGTTCGAGGCGCGCATGCGCGACGCGGTCGGGCGGGCTCAAGCGGCCCTGGCCGACGGCGCAGGAGCGCGCCTGGTCGAACGCTGGGCGCAGGCCTCCAACAGCTGACATGCGGCGCGCTCAGGCGCGCAAGCGATCATACGGATGGGCGGTTGCCTGAGCCAGGAGCTCACGCAGCCGCCCGTCGCGCAGCGGGCTCATCGTGGGCTGAGCCCACGGCAGAGGGGAATCCCACTCGATCAGGCGCGTACCCGCCTCGCTCAGCTGCGCGCAAATAAGAGCCGTCTCGGCCCACGATGCGGCCTTCGCGGCCTGCCCGTCGACGGTCAGCGGCTCCGTCGCGCTCGCCACCTCGATCCACGCGGTGGGATCGGTGTGCGGGGGAACCACGAGCGAGCTGAGATAGCGCCCGTAGGACGCCACGTGCACGAGCCAGCCGGGCTCGCCGCCGTCCCTGCGCGTGCCCCACACGATGCGCGCAGCGGACAGGACCGGGCGCATCGTCGTTCGCTCAACCCCCGCCATGTAGGCGGCGAGCTCGTCGCGCGCTCGCGCTGCGGGCTCGAAGAGCCCCTGAGCGGCAAGGCGCGCCATGACGGCGGTGAGCGCGTCGGGAACGGTGAGCGAGGACGCAGCCACGGCCTCGTCGATGAGGTCGGCGCTCTGCGTCCCGGTTGCCTCTGCAACAACCCGGCCGATCGCGTTCGCGGCTCGCTTGGCGTGCGCCCGCGTGCCAAAGGGGCCCAGCGCGCGGGGCAGATCCGCCAGGCTCACGGAGGGGACAACCACCGCCCGGTTGCCCTCGCGCACCACCCAGTGCTGGTTGGCCTGGCGCCTGGATGCAGAGTTGTACGGGGGAGCCAGGGTCGCGATGTCGCGCAGCTCGCGCACGCGCGCCTCCAGCACGGAGGCGGTGGGGAAATGGCGCACCCCCGAGGAGAGGGAGACCATGCGCTGGACTTTCGTGCGCTTCTCGGCGCGCGTGTAGTAGCTGCCCACGCGCGAGCGCAGGGACGAGGCCGACCCGACGTAGAGCGCATCGCCCGCGGCATCAACGAAGTGATAGACGCCGGGGGAAGTCGGCAGCGTCGCAACGAAGTCGGGGGTGGCTGGCCTGCGCGAGGGGGCTGCGTCGCTGAGCGCGATCAGGTCTTCGACATCGGTGGCCCCCGCCGAGGACAGGAGAGCGACGAAGCCGAGCAAGACCTCGGCCGTGGCGCGCGCGTCCCCTCGCGCACGGTGCTCCGGAGTGGTCGACGTGCCGAAATACGAGGCGATCGTGCCCAGCTTGTGATTGCGCACGAGCGGGCGCGGCAGGGCCAGGCGGGCCAGCGCCAACGTGTCCACGACGCGCACGCGAGGCCAGGGACGCTGGCAGGCGCGCGCGGCGCGGCGCAAGAAACCCACGTCGAAGGAGGCATTGTGTGCGACGAGCACCGGCGCCTCCTCGCCCTCAAGACCGGCCCACTCGATGAAGCGCTCCAGGACCGGGCCGATCGGGTCGGCGTCCTCGACCATCGCGGGCGTGATGCCCGTCAGCGACGTGATGAACGGAGGGATCGGCTGGAGCGGGCGAACCAGCGACGAAAACTCGTCGGCAACGCGCCCGCCTCTCACCCGAACCGCACCGATCTCCGTGATCTCAGCGCCTGCCCCCAGGCCCGTCGTCTCCAGGTCGACGACCACCCAGTGCCCGCCCGAGGCCGGGGTGCCGACAGCATCCAAGCTCAGCTGCAGTTCGGGTCTCGCACTACGAGACAACGTGTCAGAAACGAGCTCGCGAGCATAGCGTTTGTCAGACTCTACGGGCGCGATGCTTTCCGAACAATTGCGCACGTGAGTCTCTTTCGTCATAGAGTTGATACTAATTCGAACGCGCGCCCGCGCGCCCGCTGACAACCGAGGAGTCACAGTGGCGTTCTATCAGGCACTCAAAGCGACCGGTAGCCCCATCCTGAAGGCTGCGTACCATCCCTGGATTCGCGGCAAGGAGAACATCCCCGCCGAAGGCCCGGCGATCTTGGCCTCCAACCACAACGCCGTGTGGGACTCCGTGTTCCTGCCGATGATGCTCGACCGCGAGGTCGTCTTCATGGGCAAGGCCGACTACTTCACCGGCACGGGCGTGAAGGGCTGGATGACCAAGGAATTCATGCGCGCCGTCGGTACCATCCCCGTGGACCGCACCGGCGGACGCGCCTCCGAGAGCGCGCTCAACGCCGGCCTGAAGCGCCTGCGCTCGGGTGAGCTCTTCGGCATCTACCCCGAGGGCACGCGCAGCCCCGACGGCCGCCTGTACCGAGGCAAGACCGGCGTGGCCCGCCTGGCGCTCCTGTCCGGCGCCCCCGTCATCCCCGTCGCCATGATCGGCACGCACACCGCCCAGCCGATCGGGCAGAGGATTCCCTCGCGCACCAACATCGGCATGGTCATCGGCGAGCCCCTCGACTTCTCGCGCTACCGCGGCCTGGACAGGGACCGCTACGTCCTGCGCGCCATCACCGACGAGATCATGTACAACCTGATGCTCCTGTCGGGCCAGGAATACGTCGACCTGTACGCCGCCGACGTGAAGGCACAGCTCGCCGCCGAGGGCGCGTTCGAGGGCCCGGTTCCCTCCAACGGCCGCCCCGCACCCGGCGGACGCACCGCACCCGACGTCCCCGTGCCGACCGCCCCCGAAGAAGAACCGTCGGAGGAGGAGAACAAGGAGGATTCCTCCAAGTAATCGCCTCTCGCGGGACGATGCTTCAGCATCGTTCCGTGGGACGGGCGTCCTTGGCGCAACGAAGGATCGCGCGGGTAGAATGGTCATGCCCTGCGCTCACGCGCGGGCCCGTACCTAACCAACCTGAGAAAGGTGACATTCATGTCGGTCCGTCGTGTTGCCCTGCTGACCGCAGGTGGCTTCGCCCCGTGCCTGTCCTCCGCCGTCGGTGGACTCATCGAGCGCTACAACGAGATTGATCCCTCCGTCGAGATCATCGCTTACCAGAACGGCTACCACGGCCTGCTCACCGGCAACTACGTGCTGGTGGACGAGGAGGCGCGTAAGCACGCTGCCGTCCTCCACCGCTACGGTGGTTCGCCGATCGGCAACTCCCGCGTCAAGCTGACGAACAAGAAGAACCTGGTCGAGCGCGGCCTCGTCGCCGAGGATGAGGATCCGCTGCAGAAGGCTGCCGAGCAGCTGCGCACTGACGGCGTTGATGTCCTGCATACCATCGGTGGCGACGACACCAACACGACGGCTGCCGACCTGGCCGCCTACCTGGAGGAGCACGACTACCACCTGACCGTCGTGGGCCTGCCCAAGACCATCGACAACGACGTGGTGCCGATCCGTCAGTCCCTCGGCGCTTGGACCGCCGCCGAAGAGGTGTCGGAGTACTCCCAGAACGTTATCGGTGAGCATCGCTCCAACCCCCGCATGCTCATCATCCACGAGATCATGGGCCGCCACTGCGGGTGGCTGACCGCCGCCGGTTCGCAGCGCTACCACGAGTGGCTCAAGACCCAGGAGTGGGTGCCCTCGATCGGCCTGTCCAAGGAGCGTTGGGACATCCACGCCATCTTCCTGCCCGAGATGAAGATCGACCTGGACGCCGAGGCGAAGCGCCTCAAGGCGATCATGGACGAGCAGGGCAACGTCAACATCTTCCTGTCCGAGGGCGCCGGCGTCCCCGAGATTATCGCGGAGATCGAGGCCGCCGGTGGCGAGGTTCAGCGCGACCCCTTCGGTCACGTCAAGCTCGACACGATCAACCCCGGCCAGTGGTTTGCCAAGCAGTTCGCCGAGAAGATCGACGCCGAGAAGGTCATGGTTCAGAAGTCCGGCTACTTCTCGCGTTCCTCTCGCGCGAACGCCGACGACCTGCGCCTCATCAAGTCGATGACCGACCTGGCCGTCGAGTGCGCGTTCAAGGGCGAGTCCGGTGTCATCGGACACGACGAAGAGGACAACGATCGTCTGAAGGCCATCGCCTTCCCGCGCATCGCGGGCGGTAAGCCTTTCGACATCTCGGCTCCGTGGTTCCTCGAGATGATGGCCGAGATCGGCCAGAGCGTCGAGCCGGCTGGCGAGTGAGTCGCTTCGCGTGATTCCTTCGATCACTCCCGGACGCGGCGGCGAGCCCGTGCGCAAGCCTCGCTCCCGCCGCGTCCCCGAGCGTCTGTGGTCGCCCGAGTCCGGGGAGCGCGCTCCCTGGGACACGTGGCGCGGCCTGGACGCTGCCCAACAACCCTCGTATGCGGATGCCGAGTCCGTAGCAGAGGTGACGGCTCAGCTGCGCCGTCAGCCGCCTCTCGTATTCGCGGGCGAGGTCGATGACCTACGCACGTGGATGGGTGCGGCGTCGCGCGGCGAGGCGTTCGTCCTCATGGGGGGCGACTGCGCGGAGACGTTCGCGGAGGCCACTGCCGATCACGTGCGCCTGAAGATCCAGACGCTGCTGCAGATGGCCGTGGTCTTGACCTACGGCGCGTCCCTGCCGGTCATCAAGGTCGGCCGCATCGCCGGACAGTACGCCAAGCCTCGTTCCTCCGACCTGGAGACGCGCGACGGCCTGACGCTGCCCAGCTACCGCGGCGACGCGGTGAACTCTTTTGAGTTCACCCCGGAGGCGCGCGAGCCCGACCCGCAGCGCCTCCTGTCCCTGTATAACCATGCGGCGTCGACGCTGAACCTGATCCGCGCTTTCACGAAGGGCGGCTATGCGGATCTGCGGCAGGTACACCGGTGGAACCAGGGCTTCATGTCGAATCCGGCGTACGCGCGCTACGAGTCGCTGGCCGAAGACATCCACCGCGCGATCAAGTTCATGGGTGCCGCCGGCGTCGACTTCGAGACGCTGCGCGACGTGGACCTGTATTCGTCGCACGAGGCCCTGCTCCTGGAGTATGAGTCCGCGATGACGCGCATCGATTCGCGCACGGGCGAGCCCTACAACACGTCCGCTCACTTCCTGTGGGCGGGGGAGCGCACGCGCGAGGAGGAGGGCGCTCACATCGAGCTGCTGTCTCGCGTGCGTAACCCGATTGGGGTCAAGCTTGGTCCGTCCACGACGCGCGACCAGATGCTCTCGCTCATCGACCGGCTGAACCCGGACGGTGAGGATGGGCGCCTGTCCTTCATCACGCGCATGGGCGCGGGGCGCATCCGCGAGGCGCTGCCTCCGCTGCTTGAGGCCGCGCGCGAGGATGGCCGTCCGATCACGTGGATGACGGACCCGATGCACGGCAACACGATCACGTCCTCGACCGGCTACAAGACGCGTCGTTTCGAGACGGTCATGGACGAGGTCCGCGGCTTCTTCGAGGCGCACGAGGCCTCGGGCACGGTTCCCGGCGGCCTGCACGTGGAGCTCACGGGTGACGACGTGACCGAGGTGATCGGCGGGTCCGAACGCATCGACGAACAGTCGCTGCGCGACCGCTATGAGACCCTCGTCGATCCGCGTCTCAACCACCAGCAGAGCCTGGAGATGGCCTTCCAGGTCGCCCAGTATCTGGCGAAGGGCTCCTCTCACGTGGAGTGAGCCCGGGGCACGTGACGACATCCCGGCCTCGTTCGTGACGGACGAGGCCGGGATGTCGTTTGTGCTAGCGGCGGAGTGAGCATCAGACACATGCCAGCGGCGGGCGGGGTGTGCCCGGCGGACCACGGTGCCGATGTGGGGCTGGAGGACATGTTGTGGTACCCGGGCTCGTCCCGCTGTTGGATGGCATGTTCGGCCCGATGGGTGGATACCTGGGCCCTTGGATGCGCACGTTAACCCTATGGGTGGAGTGTGGGCGGGGGTGCCCATGCTCCACGTGTCGGGTCCAGCTGCGCATGAAAGGGTTAGTGCGACCACCTGTCGGGCCCAGGTGACAGAGACATTGTGAAGTCCTGGGTTTTGTGGAGTGGTGTTCAGGCCGCTTCTGGGCGTGTTGTTGTGATGTGGCTGCGGCGGGCCTGGGGTGGTCTTGTCGTGCCTGCGTTCACTGCCCGCTTCCGCGTTTGTGCTTGTTGTCTATGGCGGTACACCCGATCCGTAGGCATTGCACCTCTTCTGATCGGGTGCGTTGGTCCTGATCGGGTGCGTTGCTCGCTTGCTCGTGGCTGCCGTGGTGGCTGGCCTGGCGCTGGGTGGCCGTGGATTCCTGCGTGGCTGGCGCGCCGCTGAGCGGAGCGGCTCCGGCGAATCGGGCCATTCGGCGGGGCCGACGTTCGCGCACCAATACGCCAAAAAGCCGCCCTGCCAGCGACGCGTCGTGTCCTGACACCGGCAGATTCTCCCGCCTGCTGCGCTCCCTTGCGATGCCCCTCGTGCGACGCTGCGGGGGAGGCGGGCATAGCAGCGGGGCGGGACCCCGAAGGATCCCGCCCCGGCAGGGTACACACCGGGCCGTCACACGATGGACATGGTGACGGTTGAGCCCTTCTTGATCTTGGAGCCACCGGCCGGGTCGGTCGAGCGCACGGTGTCGAAGAAGCCGCCGAGGATCAGCTCTTCCTGGACGGTGAATCCGGCGTTTTCAAGCTTGGTGCGCGCATCCTGGCGCTGGAGTCCGACGACGTCGGGCACGGCGACCGTCTCGGGGCCCTTGGACACGGTGTAGGCGACGGAGTCGCCGCGGTACAGGGTCGAGCCCTCGCGGGTCTGCTGGGAGATGACCTGGCCCTCGGCGACCGTGTCGGAGTAGGCCTCGCTCGGAGCGGCCACGAGACCCAGCGCCTCGATGGAGCTCTTGGCCGCGGAGGAGCTCTGACCCGCCACGCTCGGGACTGTTAGCGGTTCGCGCCCCTTGGACAGGACGACGTCGACGGTCGAGTCGTGGGCCAGCGAGGTGCCCGCGGCCACGGACTGCGAGATGACCTGGCCTTGGGCAACGTCCTCGGAGTAGGCGTCGGTAATCGCTCCGATGGCCAGGCCGGCGTCGCTCAGGGCGCGAGAGGCCATATCCTGGGTGCTGCCGACCAGGTTGGGAACCTCTTTCATGTCGATACCCTTGGACACGTAGAGGAGCACGGAGGCACGCTTGTGGACCGCACCGCCCCCGTCCGGGTCGGAGTGGGTGATGAAGCCGGACTGGACATCGTCGGAGAATTCCTCCTGGACCTGGGAGGCCAGGCCGAGTGTGGTGAGTTCTTCTTGCACCTCGTCGAGGGGGCGCCCGTCGGTGGCTGGCATCGTCAGGTAGGACCCAGGGCCGTATTCGGTCCACCACCAGCGTCCGCCGATGCCGGCGGCGACGAGTAGGAGGACAACGATCGTGGCCACCAGGATCGCGCGTGTCGACTTCTTGGTGGGGACCTGGCTGTTCGACTCCTTGGCGGAACCCGAGGTACGCACGGTGGTCACGGTCGTAGCGGCTGGGGCGGGCATGGCCTTCGTGAGGTGAGCGGAAAGCAGCTCGGTGTTCAGCGCGGTGGTCTGAGAGCCTCCCGACGCCTCAGCGCGCACGATGTCGGCGCGGCGGTTGGCGATGTCGGAAGGGATCGAGGCCGCGGCGCGTGCCACGAGTTCGATGGCGTCGGAGGCGTCAGCGGGGCGATTGGCGGGATCGCGAGCGGTGAGCGCTGCGACCAGGTCGTCGATGTCACGGGGGATCCACGCCTGGCTGGCGGACGGGCTGGGCACGTCGTCGGAAACGTGGTGCGAGGCGATCTGGAGGGGCGACTCTCCTGCCCAGGGCACGGCGCCGGTGAGCATCTCGTAGAGCATGATGCCCACGGAGTAGATGTCGGAGCGCGCGTCGGCCTCCGCGGTCAGAGCGATTTCGGGCGCGATGTAGGCGACCGTGCCGAGCATGTTGCCCGTGGAGGACATCGACACTTCCGAGGCCGCGCGCGCCAGGCCGAAGTCGGTGACCTTCGCGGGTCCATCGGTGGGAACGAGAATGTTCTCGGGCTTGATGTCGCGGTGAATGACGCCCATGCGGTGCGCGGCGCGCAGCGCTTCGAGGATGTTGGTGGTGTAGCGCAGCGCCTGCGGGATGGTGAAGGCGCCCTGTGCGGCGAGCAGGGCGCGCAGATTCGTCCCGTCGATCAGCTCCAAGACGAGGAAGCCCTGCCCGGCGACGACGCCCTGGTCGAAGACGGAGACGACGCCCGGGTGAACGATGCGGGCGGCGGCGCGCGCCTCGCGCCGGAAGCGTTCGACAAACGCCGCAGATTCTGCCAGGTGCGGGTGCATGACTTTGAGCGCAACGGGGCGCTCGAGGCGCTCGTCCTGGGCGATATACACGGTGGCCATGCCGCCTCGGGCCAGCCTGCGCGTGACACGGTAGCGCTCGTCGACCAGCACTCCAATCAGCGGGTCGGTTTGGTCGTATGTTTTCTCGTCGCTCACCTGGTCGATTCTATGGGAGTTTTTGGCAAATCATAGGAGGTGCGGGCGTCGGTGCGGCGCTGTCATGGGGTAGTGTTGCGCTCATGACACATGCTGACATCACCCTGTTGTCCATCGAGGACGTGTGCCGTCTGCTCGGCATTGAAGAGCGTCGCCTCAAGCAGCTGATCCGCGATCGAGTCCTCATTGATGGGCGCGACGCGAGCGGCACGCGCGGTGTCCCTCAGGAGCTCCTCGTCAAGGGGGCGAACGGGTGGGAGCCGCTGCCCTTCCTGCAGGGTACGCTCACGTTGCTCGCCGATGACGGCTTCACGCCCGAGGAGTCGCTGTCGTGGCTGTACGAGGTCCAGGATGAGCTCGGCGAGCGCCCGATCGACGCGCTGACCTCGGGGCGTCACCACCGGGTCAATCGCATCGCTTCGACGCTGGCGTTCTGAGAGTCCTCGCCCCGGTGTCTAGGCGCGCCGGGCGGTGAGGATGTCGCAGAGTTCACGCAGCATAGAGGCTGCGTCGGCGTCGACGTGTGAGGCGTCGAGCGCGCGGTGTCCCTCCTCGACCAGGCGTGCGATCTCTGCTTCGTGGGCGGCGCGCCCGTTGCGCTCGACGATCGCCGTGGCCCTCGCGATCTGCTCGGCCGAGGCCTCGGCTACCCCGAGCACCTCGGTGAGGGCTGTGCGCTCAGCGGGGGAGGAGGCCGCCCACGTGAGGGCGAGCAGGACAGTGCGCTTGCCCTCGCGCAGGTCGTCTCCGGCGGGCTTGCCGGTCACAGCGGGATCTCCGAAGACACCCAGGTCGTCATCGCGCAGCTGGAAGGCCAGGCCCCAGGGGGTCAGGATCGTCTCCAGGACCTCGATCAGTGGGAGAGCCTGCGCGAGCGAGGGAGCCCCGCAGATAGCACCCAGAACGCCGGGGTGGACCACCGAGTAGTGAGCGGACTTGTGGAGGGCGACCTCCAGGGCGGCGTCTGCACTGAGCGCGTCGGCGCGCTGGGGGTCCAGCGGGTGCTGTTCAGCCAGGATGTCGAGATACTGGCCCAGGGCCACCTCGGCGTGCATGTCGGCGAAACGCTGGGTGAACGTCTGGACGCAGTCGGCGCGCAGCTCCAGAGCCTGCTCATCGGCCTGCGCCGTTGCCGCAGAGAAAAGGAAATCACCCACGAGGATGGCGGCATTGAGACCAAAGGCGCTCGATGACCCGATCCAGCCCGCGTCGCTGTGACGCGTCGCCAGGGCGCGGTGAGGGGTGGGCTGTCCGCGGCGCTCGTCCGCGTGGTCGATGATGTCGTCGTGGACCAGGGCGCTGGCCTGGTAGAGCTCGAGTGCAGCGGCCAGGTGGGGCACGGAGGCGTCCGCGAGTGGTTTGCCGGAGGCCAAAGCCCATCCGACGTGCGCCATGAGGGCCCGGAAACGCTTGCCTCCCGCGGCCGAGGCCAACACGGCCTCGGCGAAATTCGACGATCGCGTGGTCGCGCCCGCGCGCGCCAGGAGGCGGGCCAGGGCGGCGGCCGTCGCCTCGTCGATGTGGGGACGCAGCACGGAGAAACTCTCGCTCAGACTCATAGGGTCACTCTAACGGACCCTGCCAGCGCCGTGGGCGGCGAAGGCGGGGAAGATTCACACCTACCGTCAGGAAAACTACCGGGCGAGGCACTAGACTGGCGATGGTATGCCGATTTGCGATCGGCTGAGTTTTGCATACCCATCAATGAAAGGGACCCGAGTGAGTGCATCGCGCGCTTCGGCACAGGACTCCGCGACGAGTGAGGATATCGCGGAGGTGAAGGCCCCCGCTAAGAAGGCGACGCGCGCCAAGAAGGCCACGACGTCTGTGAAGGCTGAGGCTGCCGCGGGTACTGAGGAGAAAGCGGCCAAGAAGCCCGCTGCCAAGAAGACCACGAAGAAGGCTGCTCCCAAGAAAGCGACGAAGAAGGCTGCCGAGGCCGGCGAGGAGAAGGCGACGAAGAAGCCCGCCGCCAAGAAGGCGCGCGGCCGCAAGAAGAAGGACGCCGAGGTCGTCGAGGAGGTCACCGAGGAACTCGAGGTCACGGAAGACGAGGACTTCGACCCTACGGGCGACGACCTCGAGGATCCCGAGCTGGTGGCCGACACCGAGGACGAGGATGTAGCCGAGGAGGAGGCTGAGGAAGAGGATCCCAAGGCCGCTGAGGGCGCCGCTCTGCGCGAGCGCACGAACGCTGGTATCCACGTCAAGGGCGGCTTCGTCGTCTCCGACTCTGACGAGACCGACGAGCCTGTCCAGCAGGTGACTGTCGCAGGCGCGACCGCCGACCCCGTCAAGGACTACCTCAAGCAGATCGGCAAGGTATCCCTGCTGAACGCTGAGCAGGAAGTCGACCTTGCCCGCCGCATTGAGGCCGGTCTGTACGCCGAGTACAAGCTCAAGAACCAGGCCGACGAGATGACCAGCCGCGAGCGTCGCGAGCTGCACTTCCTCGCCCAGGACGGTCAGCAGGCCAAGAACCACCTGCTCGAGGCCAACCTGCGTCTGGTCGTGTCGCTGGCCAAGCGCTACACCGGCCGCGGCATGCAGTTCCTGGACCTCATCCAGGAAGGCAACCTTGGTCTTATCCGCGCGGTCGAAAAGTTCGACTACACGAAGGGCTACAAGTTCTCGACCTACGCGACGTGGTGGATCCGTCAGGCGATCACCCGAGCGATGGCCGACCAGGCCCGCACGATCCGTATCCCGGTGCACATGGTCGAGGTCATCAACAAGCTTGCGCGCGTTCAGCGCCAGATGCTCCAGGACCTGGGCCGCGAGCCCACGCCGGAGGAGCTGGCCAAGGAACTGGACATGACCGCCGAGAAGGTCGTCGAGGTCCAGAAGTACGGCCGCGAGCCCATCTCGCTGCACACGCCGCTGGGTGAGGACGGCGACTCCGAGTTCGGCGACCTCATTGAGGACTCTGAGGCCATTGTGCCCGCCGACGCCGTGTCCTTCACGCTCCTGCAGGAACAGCTCCACCACGTCCTGGACACGCTTTCCGAGCGTGAGGCCGGCGTCGTGTCCATGCGCTTCGGCCTGGGCGATGGCCAGCCCAAGACCCTCGACGAGATCGGCAAGGTCTACGGCGTCACGCGCGAGCGCATCCGCCAGATCGAGTCCAAGACGATGTCGAAGCTGCGCCACCCCTCGCGTTCGCAGGTGCTGCGCGACTACCTCGACTGACGCATAGTTAGTCCGTCATGGGGGCCAGGAACACGCGTTCCTGGCCCCCATGACAACATCGTCACAATGCGGTCAGCTTCGGGTGGCAGTGTCGCTTGTTGAGGGGTGTGTGAGGCAGGATGAAGACATGCTTGAGGGTACGTTGATTCTCGTTGTGACTGTCGTCCTGGTTATCGTCGTCGCGGGTGGCGTTGTGGCGGCACTCGCGCTGTCTCGGCGCAGCGCCGACGACTGGAAGGGCGTCATCAAGCGTGAGCGTGAAGAGATCACGCAGGAGGTGCGTACCCACTCCCTGCCCAAGCGAGCGGCCGGGTCTGGCGACGGTCCCGTCGTTCCGCGAACCTCCTCACTCGATGCGCTGCTGCAAGGTGCCGATTCGACGAGCGCCTATTTTGACGCTGATCGCCTGCCTGGCATCGACCGCCTCGAAAACGTCACCGGTCGCGTGAGTGGCCGATTTGATCGTGGCGGCAAGGGCGGTCAGGGTGGCACGGGAACTAAGGGCTCACAGGGGCACTAACGTGTCGTGACGGGACTCGCGCTTTCATCCAGATGCGTCCATGGGGGATAATGGCCCCATGGACGCATTTGTTTCATTCCTTCAAACACCGTGGGCCGTTGTCGTCGCCCTGGTGCTTGCGGTGCTCATCGGCCTCGTTATCCGCGTGGCCGTCAGCTCCAAGCGCCGTTCCGCCGACGACCTGCGCCCCGCGGACCAGCCCCAGGTGCCCGTTGCCGAGGAGAGCCCAGCGCCGAGTGATGGTGCCCAGGACAGCCCCGAGCAGCCGCGCGCCGGCCCCGAGGCCGTCGAAGAACCAGCCGTCGAGGTTGAGCCGACTGTCGAGGCCGCTCCTTCCGTCGAACGCCCCGAACCCGTGCGCGGGCGCATGGAGCGCCTGCGCGAACGGCTCGCATCCTCCGGCGCGCTGGGCCGCGCCATCCTCGGAGTCCTCAGCCGCGGCCAGCTGAGCGCCGCCGACTGGGAAGAGATCGAAGAATCCCTCCTCATCGCGGACCTTGGCCTGGAGGCCACGGACTCCCTCATGGAGGCGCTCAAGCGCCGGGTCGCCGTCGAGTCCACGACCGACGAGGCCCGTATTCGCGAGATCCTGCGCGAGGAACTCCTTGCCCTTGTCGGCCCCGACATGGACCGCTCCCTGGACCTGAGCCGCCCCGAGGTGGATGGCACGGCCAAGCCCGCCGTCGTCCTCATGGTCGGCGTTAATGGCACCGGCAAGACCACCACGGTCGGTAAGCTCGCGCGCATCCTCGTTGCGGAGGACAAGTCCGTCCTCCTGGGCGCCGCCGACACCTTCCGCGCCGCAGCCGCGGACCAGCTGGCCACGTGGGGTGAGCGCGTGGGCGTCGACGTCCTGCGAAGCGACCGCGAGGGCGCAGACCCGGCCTCCGTTGCCTTCGAGGCTGTGCGCGAGGGTATCTCTCGCGACGTGGACGTCGTCCTCGTCGACACAGCCGGCCGACTCCAGAACAAGTCCACCCTCATGGACGAACTCGGCAAGATCAAGCGCGTCATGGAAAAGCAGGCCCCCGTGTCCGAGGTGCTCCTGGTGCTGGACGCCACCACCGGCCAGAACGGCATGAAGCAGGCGGAGGTGTTCGCTCAGGCGACCGGCGTGACCGGCATCGTGCTGACCAAGCTGGACGGATCCGCCAAGGGCGGAATCGTCGTGTCGGTCCAGCGTGCGCTTGGCGTGCCCGTGAAGTTCGTCGGCCTGGGCGAAGGCGCGGATGATCTGGCCCCCTTCGACCCGCAGGGCTTCGTCGATGCGATCGTGGGTCGCGCCTAAACCCCCAATCCACGTCAGCTCCTCGGCCCCGGTCAGTCATACGACCGGGGCCGAGGTGCGCTAATCTGAGCTAGTACTGTAGCCATCTTGGGAGAACACACGTGTTTGGAAACCTGTCAGATCGCCTGACCCAATCCTTCCGCAACCTGCGCAGCCGCGGGGTCCTGACCGAGTCGGACGTCGACCAGGCGATTTCCGATATTCGCCGGGCGCTCATCGAGGCGGATGTCGCCCTCCCCGTCGTTCGTCAATTCACCTCCCAGGTGCGTGAGAAGGCCTACGGTGCGGCGCGCTCCAAGGCCCTCAACCCCGGCCAGCAGGTCGTCTCTATCGTTCACGACGAGCTCGTCGAGATTCTGGGCGGCGCCACCCGTGAGCTGGCCTTCGCTCAGTCCGGCCCGACCGTCTTCATGCTGGCCGGCCTCCAGGGCGCCGGTAAGACGACGTTGGCCGGAAAGCTCGGCAAGTGGCTGCGCGAGGAAGGCAAGACCGTCCTCCTCGTGGCCTCCGACCTCCAGCGCCCCAACGCCGTCCAGCAGCTCCAGGTCGTCGGCGAGCGCGCCGGCGTCAAGGTGTGGGCCCCCGAGCCGGGTAACGGCGTGGGTAACCCCGTCGAGGTTGCGCGCTCCGGCGTCGAATTCGCCCGCCAGAGCGGCATCAACGTTGTCATTGTCGATACCGCCGGCCGCCTGGGTGTCGACCAGGAGATGATGAACCAGGCGATCGCGATCCGCGATGCCGTGAGCCCCCACGAGATCATGTTCGTCCTGGACGCGATGGTTGGTCAGGACGCCGTTTCCACGTCCACCGCGTTCCGCGACGGCGTGGGCTTCACGGGTGTCGTCCTGTCCAAGCTGGACGGCGACGCCCGCGGCGGTGCGGCGCTGTCCGTGCGCGGCGTGACCGGCGCGCCCATCCTGTTTGCTTCCACGGGCGAGGGCCTGGAGGACTTCGAGCGCTTCCACCCGGACCGTATGGCCGGTCGCATCCTCGACATGGGCGACATCCTGACGCTCATCGAGCAGGCCGAAAAGAAGATGGACGCAGAGGAGGCCGAAAAGGTCGCCTCCAAGGCGCTCGCCGGCCAGCTGACCCTCGGTGATTTCCTGAGCCAGCTTCAGCAGATCAAGAAGCTGGGCTCCATGAAGAAGATGCTCGGCATGATCCCGGGCGCGGCCCAGCTGCGCGACCAGATCGAGAACTTCGACGAACGCGAGGTGGATCGCGTCGAGGCCATCGTCCGTTCGATGACCCCCGCCGAGCGCGAGGACGTGTCCATCCTCAACGGCTCGCGCCGCGCGCGTATCGCCCGCGGCTCTGGCACGACCGTCACCGAGGTCAACCAGCTCGTCCAGCGCTTCGAGGCGGCCCGCGAAATGATGGGCCAGATGGGTCAGATGGGCGGGGGAGTGCCCGGCATGGGCGCCCTGCCCGGTCGCGGCGGCAAGGCCAAGCAGAAGGCCAACGCCCGCAAGGCGCAGGCGCAGCGCGCTCGCGTGAAGAAGAAGGCCCGCTCTGGCAACCCCGCCAAGCGTCGCCAGCAGGAGCTCGAGGCCATGCTGCCCCCGTCGGAGCGCAGCGCCCCGCAGGGCTCGTCCTTCGGAGCTCCGACCGAGGCCCCCGCTCCGCGTCCGACGATCGACGATCTGCCGGACGACGTCAAGCGCATGCTCGGCCAGCTCTGAGCCATGCTCGTCACCGGCGTCGGCCTGTGGGCCGAGGATGCGTGCGCGCGCCCTGAGTGGGTCACTGGCACGTGGTCTGTCACCGACGGGCGCATACGCCGCGTCGGCGACGATCAGCGCGAGCGCGCGCAGCACGTCGGATTCATCGTCCCGGGCATGGCTGACGCCCACTGTCATATCGGCTACTCCGACGACGGGTCTGTCTCGCCCGAGGAGATGGTGAGCCAGGCGGGTGCAACGCTTGCCAGTGGCGTGACGCTCGTGCGCGACTGCGGCGTGCCCGTCGACAACTCCGGCGTGCGTGATCTGGTCGGCCCGCGGCTCATCCGTTGCGGCCGCCACGTCGCGCGCCCCAAGCGTTACATGCGCGGCCTGCCGCTCGATGTTGAGGATCAGCGCGAGCTGCCCGGCGTTCTGGTGGACATGGCGCGCGGCTCGGACGGCTGGGTGAAGATCGTCGGCGACTGGATCGACCGCTCGGGCGGAGCCGATTCCGACCTGATGCCCCTGTGGGAGCCCGCGGTTCTGCGCGATGCGGTCGCCGCCGTTCACGAGGCCGGGGCGCGGATCGCGGTCCATGCTTTCTCTCACCGTGTCATCGACTCACTCATCGAGGCCGGGGTCGACGACATCGAGCACGGCAGCGGCATCGACGCGGACCAGGCCAGCGAGATCGCCGCCCGTGGAATCGCTGTGACGCCGACCCTGCGTCAGGTGGAGCTCTTCCGGGACTTCGCCGCGCAGGCGGGCACCAAGTACCCCGTGTATGCGGCCACGATGCAGGCCATGTACGACAATCGGCGCGAGCACTTCCAGATGCTGCTCGACGCCGATGTCCTGCTGCTGCAGGGCACCGACTCGGGCGGCTATCAGGAGCACGGCTCCATCGCGGGCGAACTGGACCTGTGGGCGCGCTGGGGTGCATCCGCTCGGACCATCATCGACGCCTCCACCTGGGTCACCCAGCTCTACCTGGGCCGCCCCGGCCTCGTCGAGGCGGGCCCGGCGGACCTGCTGATCCTCGATGAGGACCCGCGCACCGACCCCCTGGCCATGGCGCGTCCCCGCGCGGTCTACGTCGGCGGAACGCTCGCGTGGGAGCGCGCCTAACCGGCCAGCTCCCGGGCGTGATTGATCTAACCGCGCTGCGCTGCCGGGCTCGGAGCTCCCATGTGGGAAATTGCGCCAAATTGTGGCATAATCGCTAGCTGTACCCGGCGGTTCGTAGACCCTCTCACTGCGGATCGTCGTGTCCCGGTCCGATGCGACCCCTGTGTTTCCCACCTTGGGACGCAAAGGTCCACACCAATTCTGAAATGGAGAGACCACTCAAGTGGCAGTTCGAATTCGCCTGAAGCGCGTGGGTAAGATCCACGCCGCCCAGTACCGTGTTGTCGTTGTCGATTCGCGCAAGAAGCGTGACGGCCGCGTCATCGAAGAGGTCGGCTACTACGATCCTCAGCCCAACCCGTCGGTCATTCGTATCGACTCTGAGCGCGCCCAGTACTGGCTCGGCGTTGGCGCTCAGCCCTCCGACCAGGTCCGCAACCTGCTGGTCCTGACCGGTGACATCGCCAAGTTCAACGGCAAGGCCGACGCGGTTTCCCGCGTCATCGTCTCCGAGGCCGACAAGGCCGCCCAGGCCGAGCAGGCCATCAAGGACGCCGAGGCTGCGGCCGAGAAGTCCAAGGCTGCTGCCTCCGCCAAGAAGGCCGAGGAAGAGGCTGCTGCTGCCGCAGCTGCCGCCGAGGCCGAGCAGGCTTCTGACGAAGCCGCTGGAGAGGATGCCTGAGCATGCTCGCCGACGCGCTGGAGCACCTGGTCAGCGGCATCGTTGACCACCCCGAAGATGTCGAGGTGACCCCTCGTTCGATGCGACGCGGTCAGCTTCTTGAGGTTCGCGTGAACCCCGAGGATCTGGGTCGCGTGATCGGACGCGGCGGTCGGACGGCTCGCGCTCTGCGCACCGTCATGGGTGCGCTGTCTACGCGCGGCACCGTCCGAGTCGACGTCGTCGACACGGATCGCGAGTAAGACTCGCACACGTCACGAAGGGGTCCGGCATTGCCGGGCCCCTTCGTTGTATCCTTCGGGAAGATTCCCCGTTTATGGTGAGGAGAACCCATGCAGCTCACAGCCGCTATCGTCGGCCCCGCTCACGGCCTGCGCGGCGAGGTCATTCTCGACGTTCGCAGCGACGATCCTGAGGTGTTGGCCCCCGGGGCATCCCTGGAGATCGCAGGCCGCGGCGCCGCCCTGACCGTGCGAAGCGTGCGCGTCCACAAGGAGCGCGTCCTGGCCTCCTTCGAGGAATGTGCCTCCCGCGAGGACGCCGAGGCGCTACGCGGAGCTCGACTCCTCGTCGAGGAGCACGAGGAAGAAGACGCGTGGTACCCCCACCAGCTCAAGGGCCTTGCGGCGCGCACGCCGGACGGAGAGGACCTGGGGACGGTCACCGGCCTGACCCCCGGAGCCGCGCAGGACCTGCTGCTCGTCAAGACGCCCGCAGGTACCGTCATGGTTCCTTTCGTCACCCAGCTCGTGCCCACCGTCGACGTCGAGGGCGGCGTCGTCATCATCGACGCACCTCCCGGCCTGTTTGACGACCAGGCGGTCTCGGAGCGGGACGGCAAGTAGCGTGCGCTTCGACCTGATCTCCATTTTCCCCGAGTACTTCGCGCCCCTGACCCTGTCCCTCATGGGCAAGGCTGAGGATGCTGGCCTCGTGTCCCTCGCATCGCACGACCTACGCGAGTGGGCGAGTGGCAAACACCGCAGCGTCGACGACACGCCCTACGGCGGCGGCGCCGGCATGGTGATGCGCGCCGACGTGTGGGCGCGCGCCCTCGACGAGGTCCTGGCGACCTCCCTTGGCACCGACGCCGCGCAGGAAACCCCGGCCTCGTCCCGTCGTGTCCTTGCGATCCCCACCCCCTCGGGCACCCCGCTCACCCAGGGCCTCGTCGAGGACCTGGCTCACGCCGATCAGATCGTCGTGGCCTGCGGGCGCTACGAGGGCATCGACGCGCGCGTCGCCGACCACTACCGCAGCGCAGGCGTGGAGGTCCTGGAGTTCTCCATCGGCGACTACGTGCTCAACGGCGGCGAGGTCGCCGCGATGGTGTTGACCGAGGCCGTGGCTCGTCTGCTCGATGGCTTTATGGGCAACCCGGACTCCCTGGTTGAGGAGTCGCACTCGGGCGCGGGCCTGCTCGAATACCCCGTGTTCACCAAGCCGCGCGAGTTTCGCTCCCTCGAGGTTCCCGAGGTGCTGCTGGGCGGCAACCACGCGGCCATCGAGCGGTGGCGGCGCGACCGCGCGATCGAAAAGACCGTGGCGGTACGCCCCGACCTCGCCCTCTCGCTCGATGCGGCCTCGCTCAGCGGCCCCGATCGCGCGACGTTGGCCTCCTGCGGTGTCGCTTACCCGCGAGCGGGCGCGGCGGAGCGGCTCGAGGTGCGACTGGCTCAGCTTGAGGACACCGTCGCGGTCAGCGAGCTCGCCGCGCGCACGTTCCCGGATGCCTGCCCGGCGAACCTGCCCCAGGAGGCGATCGACGAGCACATCGCCACGCAGCTGAGCGCGGACGTGTTTGACGCTCTTATTTCCGATCCCGAGCGTCACCGCCTGTTCGTCGCCGAGGTCTGGGGTGGCCTCGTCGGATACGTGCTCACCCACATCGGGTCCGAAGCGCTTCCGGCCGATCTCGTGCGTCCCGGACGCGTCGAGGAGGGCAGTGCCTACCTGTCCAAGTGCTACGTGGATGCGGCGTGGCGGGGCAGCGGCATCGCCGACGTCCTCCTCGAGCGCGCCGTCGCGGACGCCGGGCAGGCGGGCCACCGCGCGATCGTGCTGGGAACCAACCGCGGCAACAAGGGGGCGCAGGCCTTCTACAAGAGGCATGGCTTCCGCAAGCGCTCGACGCGAACCTTCGACGTCGGGGGAGTGACCAACTACGACGTCGTCATGGTGCGTGATCTCACGACGCCGGTCGAGTAAGCGCTCGCCTCACAGGGCGCAACTGTGGGACAATAGCCCAGGATTGTGCGCGGTTCATCCTGCCGCAGGGGGACACCGAGGCGCACGATCAAACGAACGAATGAGCGGGATCACCCCGCCCAACCAGGCGCTTCCGACCTGCGGCAGAGGCGTCAAGGAGAAAAAATGCAGAAGCTGGACGCCGTTGACGCGCCTTCGCTGCGCGATGACATCCCGCCGTTCCGCGCGGGTGACACCCTCAAGGTGCACGTCAAGGTTATCGAAGGCAACCGCTCCCGTATCCAGGTCTTCCAGGGTGTCGTGATCGCTCGTCGCGGTCACGGCGTGTCCGCCACGTTCACCATCCGTAAGGTTTCCTTCGGCGTGGGCGTTGAGCGTACCTTCCCGGTTCACGCCCCCACGATCGACCACATCGAGGTCGTTACCAAGGGCGACGTGCGCCGCGCCAAGCTCTACTACCTGCGTGAGCGTCACGGCAAGGCCGCCAAGATCAAGGAGCACCGCTCCGGCAAGGCCGAGTGAGGCCAGCCGGGCCACGCGCCTTGGCATTTTTCACGGAAAGGCCCGACACCGCGCGCCGGTGTCGGGCCTCGCCGTATCCTTGGATGGTTACACAGACATGAAGGAGAGTGCATGACCTCGACTGCTAGCCCCTCGCTCGGACCGGTGCATGCGCCTTCGCTACGGGATCGCGAGCGCGCTGAGGCGCGAGCCCGGCGCAACCCCTGGGTGTGGCTGCGCGAGATCATCGTCATTATCATCGTCGCGCTTTTGATCTCCTCGCTGCTGCGCGCCTTTGTCGTGCAGGTTTTCTGGATCCCCTCGCCGTCGATGCGCAACACCCTGGTGGAGGATGACCGTATCGCTGTCTCGCGTATCGACGCGCTGCGCTCCAACGTTCACCGCGGCGACGTCGTCGTCTTCGACGACACGCTCGGATGGCTTGGAAGCACCGATGTTGCCACCCCGTCGATCGCGCGCAAGATCGGCGAGTTCACCGGCTTCGTGCCCGGCGGTACAGAACAGACGCTCGTCAAGCGCGTCATCGGCGTGGGCGGCGACCACGTGACCTGCGAGAGCTCGTCCGGCAAGGTGAGCGTCAACGGGGTTGAGATCGACGAGCCCTACGTCGCCGACGGTCAGGTGCCCTGCGGCGAGCGTATCTTCGACGTGACTGTCCCCGAAGGCTACCTGTGGGTGATGGGCGATAATCGCTCGAACTCTGCTGACTCTCGCTACCACATGGGGGAGGGCCAGTCGCCCTTCGTCCCCGTTTCCTCCGTGGTGGGCACCGTTCAGGCCGTCATCTGGCCGACGTCTCACTGGAGCACGAACGTGGGGCACCCCGAGGTCTTTTCCTCCGTTCCCAATCCCTCATGACCACCGCGTCGCGTGAGCTTGAGCGCTCGCTTGCCTCTGACTGGGGCATTGTTGCTGGCATGGACGAGGTTGGGCGCGGCGCGCTGGCCGGCCCCGTTGCCGTCGGCGTCGCCCTGATCGGCGTGCACGCCGGACCCGTGCCTGAGGGGCTGACCGACTCCAAGGCGCTCACCCCGCGCCGTCGAGACGTTCTCGTCGAGCCTATTCAGTCCTGGGTCCAAGACTGTGCCGTCGGATACGCCTCGCCTCAGGAGATCGACCGGTGGGGGATCATTGTCGCGCTGCGCCTGGCTGGGCGCCGAGCCCTCGCCGAGGTCGCGAGCCGAGGCCTCGTCCCCGGTGGTGTCCTCTTGGACGGCTCGCATGACTGGCTGTCCGAACCCGATGACCTGTTCGGGGCAATCGACGGACCTGAGGATCCGTTCGGCGTCGTCCTTCCCGTGCACATGCAGGTCAAGGCCGACCTGTCCTGCGCCGTCGTTGCCGCTGCCTCAGTCCTGGCTAAGGTCGCGCGTGACCGTCTCATGACCGACGCCGACGACCCGGGGTACGGATGGGCTTCCAACAAGGGCTACGGGTCGGCTGCGCACGCTCGGGCCATCGCTGAGCTGGGTGTTTGCGACTTTCATCGCCGTTCCTGGAAGATGCCGACGAAGCCCACAAAGTAGGGCGCGCCGGGGTGGCAGGGTGACCCCAGGGAGGTTCCCCGGCATGATGGGGTGCGTGAGCGAAGAAATCGAAGGTTACGAAAACAAGCTCGAGCTGGAGCTTTTCAAGGAATACCGCGACGTCATTGGCCTGTTTAAGTTCGTCGTGGAAACCGAGAGGCGTTTCTACCTGTGCAACCACGTCGACGTCCAGGCGCGCCCGGTCGGCGGCGACGTCTTTTTCGAGCTCACGCTCACTGACGCGTGGGTGTGGGACATCTACCGCTCGTCGCGCTTCGTGCGTTCGGTTCGGGTCATCACCTATAAGGACGTGAACGTCGAGGAGCTGTCCAAGCCGGAGCTCGACATCCCCTAAGTGTTGCGTATCCACAGGCCCCTCGTCGTGTCGCGGCGTATCCACAGGGTCTTCCGCGTGCCGCTCCCTATCCACAGGGGGCGGTTTTCGCGTTGAACGGGCAGGATGTGCGGGCGCACTGTGGTCGTGGAGGTGAGCTGACATGGATTGCTCAACACGACCCGACCGGCGGGTCCTGGGTGCGGCAGGGGAGTATACCGCGCGCCTGATCATTCAAGAGGCGGGCCTGCATGTCCTCGAACGAAACTGGCGCGACGGTAGGCGCGGAGAACTCGACATTATCGCGCGCGACGACACGGACCCGGCGCGGCCGTACACCGTTGTTGTCGAGGTGCGCACTCGGGTGGGACGAGCGCGCGGTAGCGCGCTGGCCTCGGTTGATCCGCGGAAGGTCGCTCGGTTGCGCGCGCTCACGGGTGCATGGTGTCGGCAACGAGGCCGGCTCGGGTCTCGGGTTCGCATCGACGTCGTGGCCCTGACGCTGGATGCGCAGGCGCTGCGTGCCTGGCCCGATCTGGCCGACGCGGATGTGGACCTGCGGAGCCTGGGTGCCCAGGCACTGTGGCTGCGAGGCGTGCAATGAGCGGGCCGGGTCTTGCACGTACGTATTCGATGAGCGTTGTCGGCATCGAGGGGCATCTGGTTGACGTCGAGACCTACGCCGGAGCGGGGTTGGTCGCCTTCACGCTGGTTGGCCTGCTGGATACGTCGGTGCGCGAGGCCCGCGACCGCGTCCGTGCAGCCTTCGAGTCCTGCGGGCTGGACGTGCTGGATCAGCGCATCACGGTCAACCTGTCGCCCGCCGGCATCCCGAAGTCAGGTTCCGCATTCGATCTGGCCATCGCCTCGTCGATTGCGCTGGCTACTGGCCTGGTGATGCCGCGCGCCTTCGAGGACAGCGTGATCGTCGGCGAGCTTGCCCTCGACGGGAGCATCCAACCCGTGCGCGGAGTGCTGCCCGCCGTACTCGCCGCGCGCTCGCAGGGCGTGCGCCGCGTCATCGTTCCTGCGGCCTGCGCCCGTGAGGCTGCGCTGGTCTCTGGTATCGAGGTCGTCGCTTTCGCCCACCTGGCCGACCTGATCGCCTGGGGCGGGGGAGAGGCAATCAAAGCGCCCTTCCACGGTCGGCTCGGCGTGCGCGACGTGTGCAGCGTCGTGGAGGCCCAGCCCCCGCTCGACATGGCCGACGTGCGCGGCCAACCCGAGGCCGTCGCCGCGATGGAGGTGGCCGCCGCCGGCGGACACCACGTCTTCCTGCTGGGGGAACCGGGTTCCGGCAAGACCATGCTCGCCTCGCGCCTGCCCACGATCCTGCCCGACCTGGACCCCGACACCGCCCTGGTCACGACGTCCCTCCATTCGGTCGCCGGCCTCGTGCCGACCGGGACTGCCCTCGTGCGGCGACCTCCCTTCCAAGCGCCACACCACAGCGTGACCATGGCGGCGCTGATCGGCGGTGGTTCGCGCACGCTCACTCCCGGTGCAGCGTCGCTCGCGCACGGGGGCATCCTCTTCCTCGATGAGGCCGCGGAGTTCGCGCCCTCCGTCCTGGACTCACTGCGCGAGCCCCTCGAATCCGGCGTCGTCAACCTGCACCGCTCGGGGATCCACGCGCGCTACCCGGCCGCGTTCCAGCTGATCATGGCCTCCAACCCTTGCCCGTGCGGGGGCAGGCGCGGAGGACGACGCTGCACCTGCTCTTCTCTTGCGAGGAGACGCTACATGGCGCGCCTGTCCGGGCCGCTGCTGGACCGGATGGACATTCGGATCGACGTGCACACGCCGACTCGGGCGGACATGGCGGCCTCCGGCGTGTCCGATTCGGCGACGATCCGCGAGCGGGTGTGCGCGGCCCGAGAGCGCAGCCGCCACCGCCTGGCGGGCACGCCCTGGACGTGCAACGCACAGCTGCCCGGGGCATGGATCAGACGCCACTCTGGAATCGACGCCGAGCTGGTGGCCCAGCTGGACCGGCTCGTCGACGCCGGTGCCTCGTCGATGCGCGGGGTTGACCGAATGCTGCGCCTGGCGTGGACCCTGGCTGATCTGGATGGGACACCGACACCTACTTTCGACCACATCGTTGCAGCTCAGCAGCTGCGGAATGGACACGATCATGACAACTGACGAGTCAGTATGGGAGGGGGCCTGGTGGTCTGCCGTCGCCGAACCGGCGGACCCGGCGGCGCGCGCCGTACGTACCGTGCTCGGGGACCGGGCCGGGCGCGAGTGGCTGCAAGCCCCGTGGTCGGGGGTACCGGCCGCGTTGGGCTCGTCCACGACCGCGGATTGGCCCAAGCAGTGGAATCGGTGGCGCGAGCGCGCCCTCGAGGCAGACCCCTCGCGCGACCTAGCGCGCGTCGAACGCGCGGGCGGCGGCTTTGTGATGCGGTCGGATCCGCGCTGGCCCGCGCAGCTGGGGTGCCTGGGGGAGGACGAACCCCTGGGCCTGTGGTTCTTGGGCTCCTTGCCCGAGTCCCCCGCGTGCTCGGGATACGTGTCTATCGTCGGAGCCCGGGCGTCGACCAGTGCGGGCGGACGCTGCGCGCGCAACATGGCCTACCAGCTGGCGCGCGCGGGATACGGCGTCGTGTCGGGTGGGGCCATCGGCATCGACATTGAGGCGCACCGGGGAGCCATGGCGGGCGACGGAGCCACCGTGTGCGTGTTGGCCGGCGGCGTTCTCAACCCCTACCCTGCGTGCCACACTGAGGACTTTCGTCAGATGGTGGCGGGCCGCGGCGTGCTCATCTCCGAGGTGGCGCCCACTGCCCGACCCGCCAAGTGGCGCTTCCTCACCCGCAACCGGCTCATCGCCGCGTGGAGCGCGGCCACCATTGTCGTCGAGGCCGGGGCTCGCTCCGGCGCCCTGGCGACGGCCAGGTGGGCCTTGAGCTGCGGGCGTGAGCTGGGCGCGGTGCCGGGAGCGATCGACGCTCCGATGGCGGTGGGATGCCTCGAGCTGGCTCGCAACGGTGCGACGATCATCCGCGACGGGCGCGACGCGGCCGAGCTCGCCGGGCCCATCGAGGCAGACTCCTCCTCAACCCTCTTTGGTATGCCGGTCGAAGAAGATCAGGGGATCGATGCGCTGGCACCCGTCGCGCGCCGAGTCTTCGAAGCGCTGCCGCGCAGCGCGAGCGCCACCGTGGCCTCAATCTGCGTGTCCGCGGGCCTTGGGAGGCAGGAGGTGAACCGCGCACTCATGGACCTGTCGGTCGCCGGCCTCGTCACCTCCTCGACGCGCGGGTGGGCACGCAAGCACAGGGGGTAGACCGTAGGATGAGCGCATGAGTGAGTGCGTGGGGGAGCAGTGGGGTGAGTACCTGCGTCTGAGCCGACGGATGAGCGAGCACACCGTGGACGCTTACCTGGGGGACCTGCGCGCGCTCCTGGAATATCTGGGCCTGGGGTGGGATGTCCTACCCGGCGAGCTCAGCGGCGCCCTCACCCAGCGCCGCATCCGTTCCTGGCTGGCGGACACGTTGGCGCGCGGGGGTGCCCGCTCGACGATCGCGCGCCACACTGCCGCCATTCGCAACTTCACCGCCTGGGCGGTGCGCGAGGAAATCTTGGCCTCCGACCCAGCCGCCACCCTCACGAGCCCCCGCGCGGACCAACGCCTGCCCACGCCCCTGGACGAATCTGACGCGCGCGCCCTCGTGAACCTCGCCCGCGCCGAGGCCCTTGACGGAAGCCCCTCGCAGATGCGCACGTGGGCGATCCTCGAGCTGACCTACGCCTGCGGTCTGCGCGTCTCCGAGGTCTGCGCCCTCGACGTGTCCTCCCTCAACCGCGAGGCTCTGACCGTGCGCGTTCTCGGCAAGGGCAACAAAGAACGTGTCGTTCCCTATGGCCCGCCGGCGCAGGAGGCTCTCGACCACTGGCTCGTGCGAGGCCGTCCCCAGCTTGCCGGAGACGCCAGCGGCAGCGCGCTCTTCCTAGGGGATCGAGGCGGGCGCATCGACCCGCGCGTCGTGCGGTCCATGGTTCATAAGATGGCCGCGAAGGCCGGCGTCCATGACATTGCACCCCACGGCTTGCGCCACTCGACGGCCACGCACCTCCTCCAGGGCGGAGCCGACCTGCGCGCCGTCCAGGAGATGCTGGGCCACGCCTCGCTTGCCACGACGCAGCGTTACACCCACGTGGATACCGCCAGGCTCAGCGCCATCTACCAGCGCGCCCACCCTCGCGCCTGACGCGCACCCTCGCGCCTGACGCGCCTGACGCGCCTGACGCGCGTTGTGGGCGGTGCGGGGCCTGCCCGCCCGCTCACCGCCGCGCCGCGAGCTGCGCTCGGCGCGTCGTTTCGAAGCCCGGCCAGGCCCTGCAGGCCCCGCGCCGCCCGTGTTGAGCCTGGATCGTCGTTCACTCACTCACCGCC
>CABKMZ010000014.1 GCA_902373545.1 uncultured Actinomyces sp.
CTTCGCCGAATCCGTCACCCACGGCACCTTCCCCGGCGCGGTCCTCGGCGTCGTCATCGCCGCCGCCCTCGGCCTGGGACACTCGGGCATGTCGGCCGCTCTCTACGTCGGCGCCTTCCTCGGTACGATCCCGCTGGTCGCGCTGATGCGATCCCTTGCGTCGATCCCCGGCATCTCCAGCCAGGGGGCCGCGGGCATCGTCCTGACCGCCGGATTCGCCACCGGGTACTTCCTGGCCACCTGGTTCAAGCCCCTGCCCCTTGCGGTCAGCTCCTTCCTGACCGGATCCGTCATGACCGTCTCGCCCGCGGACGTCGCCTGGGCGGGGGCCGTCCTTACGGTCGCGCTCGCGGTTGTCGCCGCTGGGCACCGTCAGCTCCTGGCCCACTGCTTCGACCCCGCCGACCCCGGGGCCGCGCGCGGGGCCTCTCGCAACGAGCGCATCATCCTGGGCCTCATCCTCGCCGCCGTCACCGTCGCGATCCCCGCCGTCGGCACGATTCTGTCGATCGCCCTTATCGCCGCCCCCGCCGCGGCGATTGCCCCCCACGCGCGAAGCTCGCGCGCCTTCCTCATCGCCTGCCCCCTCCTCGGTGCCCTCGTCGGCCTGGCTGGCTTGGTGATCGCCGTGCCCGCGCGGCTCAGCGCCGGCGGTACTATCGCTCTCCTGTGCGCGGGCGCCGTCCTGGCCTCACGCCTGCCCGGCTGGGTGCGCGCGAGGAGCGCGTAGCACGTGCTGAGCGGAGACAGTGCAGCCGTCGCGCGTTCTCCCTATTGGAAACCGGCAGGTATCCGACAGGGAGAACGCGTTCAGGGTTATCGGCCGATGCGCGCGCGGCTGGCATCTCCTCGAGATCCAACTGATGCGGAGAATCAGTCGGTCGACGGATCGACGTCCCTAGCGATCCGCGACTGGCACAGAGCCACGCCCCAGGCGCATGGCATCGGTGCCGTGGGCAATCAGCCGCACTGCCAATTGCAGTGCGGGCAGCGGTAGTTCTGCGCGTTGAAAGTGACGTAGAAGACGCCCGAGCAGTGCGAGCACACTCGTCGGATGTTCTCATTGCCACGCGGACTTGCGGATGCGACGTACGTGAACATCGTGTGATCACCTCCTTTCGTGATACACACGATACAAACCGGGGCTCGCGGCGCGACGGGCAACGAGAGAAATGTACTAGTACTTGTACAGCAAGTGTTCGTCGCGGGTCCCTAGTCGGGGAGGCGCCGTGGTCCGCCAACCTCCGGAGCGGCACCCGACGCGGATGATCGCTGAGGCCATCCGGCCTCGTCCCCGAGCGCAGTGTATGAGCAACAGTCATCCATCACCCCTCCAAATACCCAAACAATCGCTATTTTGTGCGCTCAGTGCGTGTCGATGCTTCCCCCACCCACCGCGCCGCTCACAAGAAGACCCGCGCGGTTGTCGCGACGAAAAATGCCCTCTGACCAGCGGTGTTGGAATAAGCGTTCCTGGGCAATTAGACTGAGAAAAAAATACGTCTTAGCCCGGTCAATCAGACCCAGAAGCGCGGGGAGGCACGAAGATGAAAACCGCTGCACAGATCGTGGTCATCGACGATCACCGCGTCGTCGGACTCGGCGTCAAGGCAGCGTTCGAGGACCAGGGGGCCGACGCCTCCATTGCCTGGTCGCCGACCGTTCGCGAGGCGCGGTGGAAGCGCGGGCAGGTCGCCGTCCTCGACCTGCGCCTCGCCGACGGCTCCGCCCCCGACACGAACATCGCGTACATCAACGGATACGGGATCCCCGTGGTTGTCTACACCTCCGGCGACGACCCCTACCTGGTGCGACGCGCGATCGCCGGCGGTGCCCTGTCCATCATCCGCAAGAGCGCGCCACCCGACGACCTCGTCGAGGCCGTCCTCGCCGCCGCCGACGGCGTCACCTTCCCCACCCCGGACTGGGCCGCCGCACTCGACGCCGACGAAGATTTCGTCGCCGAACACCTCTCAGACCTCGAGGCGCACATCCTCGCCCACTACGCCTCCGGTGAGAGTTCCGCCTCCGTGGCACGCGCCCTCAGCGTCTCCAAAAACACCGTGAACACCTACATCGCGCGGATCCGCGATAAGTACAGGGAATCCGGGCGCCCCGCAGAATCGCGCGTCGACCTCTTCCGACGCGCGGCTGAAGACGGCCTCGTCAGCTACTACGACTAATGCACCCGCGCGACCTCGGCCCCTACGCGCTGCATATGCAGCGCCTCCTCGTCCTGGCCTGCGTCCTCGCAGCCATCTTTATCACCATCATCAGCGGACCCCAACTGGTTCCGGTGGGGCTTTCGCGCGCTGAGCTCGTGCAGTGGGTCGTCTACTCGCCGAACCTGATTCTCCCGCTCTGCGCCGGAGCGTGCGCGCTCGCCGCGATACACAAAGCGGTGACCACACGCAAGCATACGCACACGTGGACCGATACCGGCTGGTTCGTGCTCATGCGCCTGTACCTCGCGTGCTACCTGGCGCTCATCGTCGCGTGCACGATCCTGCCAGCCATAAACCTCGGATCCCCGGTGCCCCCGGTGTATTTCCACGCCATCGCCTCCGACACGAACCCGATCCTGGCACTCTACCCACTCGCCGCGATCAGCTGCATCGCCGTCCTGCGCGGACGCTACACGGCCGCCTACCTCAGCGCCATCGCTCCGCTGCAGATCATCGTCATGATGAGCGCCAACCCCGACAACAAACTACTCGAAACAGCGGTTGGCCCCCTCTTCTTCCTGCTCACCGCCATGGCCAACGCGGGAATGCTTGAATGGACCCTCATGATCGTGCGCGGCCTCGACCAAACCCGCGCCAACGCCCGCGACGCGGAGCATGCGCTCGCGGGAGAGCGCGCCCAGGGGCGTGCACGGGCACGTAGCAACGGTCTCATCCACGACTACGTGCTCTCGGCTCTGATTCTCGCGTGCAAACGAGGCATCGACGACATCGAGGTGCGCGCGGCAGCCCACTCCGCGCTGTGCGCACTCATCCCCGCCCCACCCTCCAACGGGTTCATGGACGCTACACAGATGCGGGGAGCATTCGAGGCCCTCGTGCGTTCGGGGAACACGCGCTGGAAGCTCGCATGTCACCTTCCTGCAAAAGGCTGGCAGATCCCCGCCCAGGTGGGCGCCGAGGTCGTCGCCGCGACCCACGAGGCACTCAACAACGTTCGCCTCCACGCAGGATCCGACACCTCGGACCCGAGCCAGCCCGCGCGCTGCCGCGTCGTTGTCTCAGCCGGGGCGGATTCCATGCGCGTGACGATCACCGACACGGGACAGGGCTTCGACCTTGAGCGCCTCGCCGTGGGGCGACACGGCGTCCGGGGTTCCATCGTGAAGCGGATGGAGTCGGTCGGTGGCAACGCAACCCTGGCCTCGAAGCCCGGCGGAGGCACGCTCGTGACCCTGGAATGGCGCGACCCCCAGAGTCGACGCTTCCGGCCGCGGCAGGCGATTCGCTCCGCGTTCGCGTGGCGGACCCGCGCGGGTACGCGCGACAAAGACCCGTCGCGCACCGCGTGGGATTCGCAGGTCCGCGCGGCCGCAGAGTCGCGCGGCGCGCGGCTGCTTGTTCTGGTCGGCGTTGTGTTTCATAGCTATATGGTGGCGATCGAATTCAGCCACGGGGCCTACTCACATAGGGGCCCCGTCATCCTCTCCCTCGCGATCATGGCGGTCGCAGGAACCCTGTTGGTGGCACCGTGGCCCGACCGCGTGCCCCCGAAACTCGTGACCTGGGGGAGTGCCGCTGTGATCGGTGTGTCCAACCTGCTGGTGCTCATCCCGATTCGGGGAGCGTCCGCATGGCCGGGCTGGTCCGGGTGGAGCGCGGGCGCATCGATGTTCCTCGCTGTGCTGCTCCTCCTGCGTCAGCGCACGGCCGAGGCCGTCGTTGGCTGCATCGGCTTTGTGGTCGCAGTCGCCGCCTGGGTTGCACTCTCAGGTAGGCCGCCCGGCCTCGTCTTTACCTTCACGATCGGCCACATCATCACGTTCATGTTCTGGTTTGCTCTCGTGTCGTGGTCGGGCACCGTGACCTCCGCGATCGAACGAGCCCTCAAAGCCGAGGAGCAGGCGCGCCTGGAGAGGGAACTGCAGGTGAGCATTAATTCGGCCATGGCGGTCAAGCTCGCTGACGTGTCCGTTCGCGCGCGCAGGACCCTCGAGGCGCTCAGGGATGAAGAAGTGACACCTGAGATCGCCATGGAGGCGCGCCTGCTCGAGGCGGAGCTGCGCGACGAGATCCGCGCTCCCTTCTTCACCGGAACCGCCGTCGTGGAAGCGGCGCGTCGCGCGCGAGGACGAGGGGTCGAGGTCCTCCTGCTCGATGACCGCGGAGGCGAAGGTGTGCGTGGAACCGGGGAAGGGGACGACGACGCACTGTGTTCGCTCATCGTGTCGCGCGCAACCGCCGCACTTGACGAGGCCGTGGCCGGGCGCGTCGTCGTGCGGGTGTGTCCCGCGGGCAGACGGTGGGCCGCGACGATCCTCACCGACGCGGGGCTGGCCGTCGTGGAATCGAAGGCGGCATCGACGAGCGTCTGTTGAGTGGGGAAACCTCGTTCCGGCCCTGAAGTGCCACACAGTTACTCTGTATAACTTGTGATATTTGCGACACTGTGGGGTGTGCGTTGGGGGATACTGGAAGTGTCCTCTGATGGAGGGCGATTCTTTCACATCACAACACAGGTATTAGGAGTCTGACATGACGCGATGGAAGAAGGCGGTCGGCGTCGTAGCGGCCGTCATGGTTGTGGTCTCGCTGACGGCGTGCTCTGGATCAACGAGGACCAAGGGGGGCGACACGACCTGCGGGGAGTATTTGACGATGTCCTCTGACGATCAATATGAGGCGGTCAAGGACCTCCTGTCGGAGAAGGGGAAGACTCCTTCAAAAGCCATGATTCAGCTGAGTGTCAGTTCAGCGAAGCTCTTTTGTGTGACGGCGGGCGACGATCAGTCCAAGATTCGCGAGATCAACGGATAGGTGGTGCGCCTTCCCGCTCATTCACCTTGATGTGCGGACGAGTGAACGTGGCTGTGGGGGCCACCCATTGGGTGGCCCCCACGTATGTCGTGCCTCGTGCGTTGGCTACTTGTTGATATGGCGATCGAGCCAGGCTTTGAGATCCGGGTAAATCGACGGATTCTTCGACAGCGCCAACCACAGGTCAGGCCTCGTCCGAGCGATCTCCGCCTGGACATCCCACGGCGTCGCCGGATCTATCGCCTCGGCGGCAGTGAATCGGCTTCCCGGCGAGACGGCAGCGCGCGTCATGTCGAGGTCATCATCGTCGTAGGCGTCGGCCGAGGCCTGCTGAGTCTGAGCGATGTCCGGTGCCTGTTGGGGCGCCGAGACCTGCTGGGGTTCGGGGGCTTGCTGGGGCGCCGAGACCTGCTGGGGCTCCGGGGCTTGCTGCAGGGCAGGTGCGGGCGAAGTGAGCGGGCCAACCGAGAACGGCTGATTGACCGGGGCGTCCTTACTGGAGGAGGTGAGAGGGCCAATCGAGATCGGGCGGTTAAGCTCTTCGGCCGCGCTCTGGCGCGGTGCAGGGGCTTCCGGGGCCGGGGGCATCGACGGCGCAATCGCTGTTGGCGCGGGATCCACTGCGGAGGGCGCGACGGAGGCGGGCGTGTGCATCTGCTGAGCCACGGCCTCGTTCGTGAGAGGCTGTGCAACGTTGGCCGCCTGGGGCTGCGAGAACGCCGGTGCCGCGGGCGTCGTCAGAGCGCTCGGCGCCACTTGAGCGGCGGTGGTGGCCTGCGCAACCCACGCCTGGTAGGCCTGCGCCTCCGCAGCGTTGGCGGCGGGCGGGCGCTTCCACGGCTCGGGGTCCTCGGCGGCGAGGGGATCGGGCAGAGCCGCAGGGCCGAAGTAATCCAAGGCCAGGACCGCTACCGCACCACCAACGATGAACAGCGACGGAAGGAGCCTGTGATCCTCGTCGGCCAGCAGGAAAAACCACGGCAGGCCGATGGCGAGCACCGCCAGTGCGATGAAGTGTGGGGTGGTGTGTTTCATTTCCACTTCACCTTTCCTTGTTCACTGATGATCTCGCAGTACGGGTCACATGCCCTCATCGCCCTGATGACGCGCCGTTCCAGATTGGCTAGGCTCCTGGCCTCGGGCACCAGACCGTTGAACTGCAATGCTTGGACGACGCTCCACAGGAGCTGCGTGCCTTCTTTGTCGGTGAGCAGCGTTGCAGACCACTGCGTGAAGGTTAGGCGGCCCTTCGATTGGAAAACGAGACCGGCGGGATCGTCCGAGCGCCATTTGAAGACGCTGGCAGGCCACCACCGTGGGGGCTTTTCGCTGGCCGGGACGTCGATTGCCTCCCACGCAGCCTCAAGGAGTGCGTGAGCAGACACTGATTTCGGGGTGATGAGGTGTGTTCTGCCCACCGCCCCCTCGCCCTCGCGGTGCGCTTTCCGGAAAATCAGCTGGGTGATCTTCGCGGAGATTTCCTGACGCA
Source organism: uncultured Actinomyces sp. (assembly GCA_902373545.1). GTDB lineage: Bacteria > Actinomycetota > Actinomycetes > Actinomycetales > Actinomycetaceae > Pauljensenia. The sequence goes on from CABKMZ010000014.1 coordinate 6,490, forward strand.
GCCGTATCCACCCGTAATAGAGGAAGCCGCAAGCGATGAGAATGATGATTGCTATCGCCGTGGTCATGATGTGTTTCTCCTATGAACCAAATAGAAACGCGAAAGGTGTGAGGAAGAAAAGCCCGAGCCATGCTTCGTCCCAATAAGAGGGGGTCTGAGCAGCCGGTGTGCGCGGTCGGTGATAATCAGCGTGCTGGCTGCGGCCCCGGGATCTGCACCTATGAGCTGGAGGATGCCTCCGTGGCCGTGTCCGTGGTTGTGTCCGTGTCCGTGGTTGTGTCCGTGGTCTCAGCCTCAGTCATAGGCCCGCTCGTGCCTTCGTCCGCTGAACTGGTGACGAAATGTGACGCCGCGACGATCAGATCGAAGAGTTCGAGCATGAGGTGCTTGATCATGGCCATCTGCGTCGCGAAGGAGACGATCACGATCTGCTTCGTGCCGGGCACGTGCGCCCAGTAGTCCACTCGCATGCGTTCGAGGTCGAGCTTTTCGGCCTCGGCGCGCAGGGCCGCCTCCTCGGGAGTCTCCTCCTCGGGGACCTCGATCTGGAACGAATCATCCTTTTCAATGAGCACGCGGCGCAGCGCGCGATAGTTTCCGCCCTCGACGTCGACGAACGCGTCGTCCGCGTCATCGAAGCCCATTCGAAGGATGCCAAATACTTCGTCGCTCTCCGTGCCAATCGCGGGGCTCATGCGCAGCCCCGGCGGCTGATAGACCGTGATGTTCACAGGGAAAGGCGCACCCTTTTCCAGCTCCTTGCCGAAGTACATAGCGACGGCGCCGCCTTCCATGGCCTCGGCGCACGCATCGACCACCTGATCGTGCATCTGACGACGCAGAACGGCGGCATCGTCGGCGGGACCGACAATGCCCAAGACCAGTCGCTCGACGTCTTGCTCCACGGCCCCGTCGTCCGTGATCGCCACGGGGAACCAGGTGCCCGGCAGGTTGAAGACGAGGCGCGGGGCGTCGCCGAGGTTGTTATCGCTTGCCATCGTTGATTCTGCTTTCTCGTGTGGAGGTCAGATGCTGGTTGGGACGGTGACCGGAACCCACGTTGGACGCTCGGGCTCCGGTAGGAGAATCGGGGTATTCTATTTCTTTACAGGCACCTGCCGATGCCCGTACGCATGGCCGTGCTCGGCGTCGTATTGCCGTTTCATGGCGTCGAGTCCGTGCCTCTCCGCACTGCTTGCCTCTTCTGAAGGTGGCGCTTCAATCCGGAATTGTTTTCCGAATGCTTCAGGTATCGTCGTGATCTTCTGAATATTTGTTAGTGGATCCTTTGAATAGGAATAGTTCTCCACCCGTGCTCTTGCGTCGAGGTCGGAGGTGAAGAAGCCGTTGTGGACTGCCGACTCTCGAGCGAGCGTCATGCTCGTGTAGCTCAATCCCGCGGCGTTGAAGGTCGTCGCCTTCGACCCCGTCGCGATCGAACCCGCCGCCGCCAGCTCCCCGCCCAGGGAATGGCCGGTCAGGGAGAAGTTGCCCGCGGTGACGCCGTTGGCCATCAGGCGCTGCTTGACGGTCGTCGCCGCTTGTATCGCTTGGTGAACCTGAAGTGATGTCCCCACGGCGCCGCTCACGTCGGTGAGCACATCGCCTCCGTGCCCGAAATCGGTCCCCTCGTAGGACAAGACATAGCGCCCGTTGTCGTCACGGAAGAGCGTCGCGTGGAAGCCGGTGCTCTTGTCTTCGAGGAGCGCCGGATCGATCCCCAGTTTCCGCAGCTCCGCGGGCCTCACCTCGTGCCAGCCGGGAGGCTCCTTCCAGTCTCCGCGGGGGTGGGGCCTACCCGCGAGGTCCATCTTGTCCCGGATGAGGCCCTCCTTGCCCGGGCGCGTGTTGATGGTGTCCGTCGTCTCCCCGTTGTCGCCGTCGTGGACGTTCGCCGGCCCATGCTCGCGTTCAGCAGCGTCAAGAGCGGCGTTGTGAGCGACCATAAGTGCTTTTTCACGTAGGGTAAGCACAGTCAAGCAAATAATGACAAATGAGACGATACTGATGATGGGTGCTAATGGCGACAGAAGAATAGACAGCACAAGTCCAATAAAGAGAATTCCCAGAACGATTATGGCGGTGACGAGACACTGAAAGATCAGTATCACGGTTTTGTAGATAATGTCTTTGAGTGTGTCTATCAGTTTCTTGAGGGCATTGTTTACCCAGTCGCTAATGTCCGCAAGGGCCTTGCCGACGTTTTTGATGAACTGAGAAATTTTATCGATCAGGTTGTCGTTGGTGCTGGATATCGCCGTGTCGATCTTCGAGATGGCGCGGCTCGCTGCTTCGTCGACCTCTTGGGCGATCTGAGCGATTTCCGTCGCTGCGTCCGTCGCTGCCTGCGTGGCCCGTCGCTCGCTGGCTCGGGCCTGGTTATAGGCGTTTTGCGCGTTTGTGACGTTTACAGTGGGGGCATGGGAGCTCTGCAGCTGCTGGAGGCGCTTCTTCGTTGCGCTCACCGTGCGTTGCGCGTCGTTGCGCTGTCGGTTGGCGCTCTTCTCTCGGGCCGCCGCTGCGTCGGCGCGCTTGTGGCAGTCGGCGAGCACCGTCTGGTACTCGCGCAGCGCCAGGCCCGTATTCAGGTACCGACCGTGCGCTGCCTCCAAGCTTTTCTTGGCGTTCTTCACCTGCCCGTACGTTGCTGTGACAGCAAGCGAATTCGAGGTTGTCACAAACTTGCTGAGGCCATCGATCGCGGACTGAATGCTGTTCGCGGAGGTGATCAGCCCCTCGACCTTTGTTTTCAGGGCGGTGGGTTCTCCCGGAAGAGTACTCATTATTTCTTTCTCCTCAGCGCGTTCTCGAGGTCTCTGTCGAGATCCTCGAAGGTTTCGGCGATGGCGTCAAATGTCTTCGCCAGTGCCTCCAGGTGCTCGCGGAAACGCCCCCGGGTGGTGTCCCAGTTGTTGCCGAACTCTCTGACTTTTCCCGCGAGTTTGTCGTGGCCGACAACAGAGGCAATGTCCAAGGCGTCGATCTTCGCATCGTCCAACAGGGCTGCCGTTGCGCGCAGGGACTTCGATCGGTTGCGTAACTCAGTAGTGTCGAGTTTGAGGTTCGGCATGGGCGTTTCCTTTCTTCAGAGGACCTGGGGCGCGGACGTGTCCTCCCGCGCCCCAGGCGGTGACGACCTTACTTACCGGCCGCTCGTGCCAGCTGCTCGTCAGTCTCCTGGAGGGCCTGGGCGGCTTTGTTCAGGTAGTCGGCCATGCCGTCGATTCCCTTGACCGTGCGCGTCGCGCCCTGGGTGAACTCCTGGTACGAGCTGTCGAAGGCGCCCGAGGCGCGCGACGTCGTAAAGCCGTTCTGAACCAGCTGCTGGACCAGCGAGCGCAGCTCGTTGAGCTTGGACTCAAGATCCTGCTGGCCGTTGCGCAGGCGGGTGGCCGCAGAATGCATCTGATCGTAGGTGACATTCAGGTTTGTCATTGTGTTCCTCCGTTGAGAATTGGATACCCGGGGTGGGTATCGCGGATCTGGTGTGTTCGAGCCGACGGTTCCCACGTCGGATGGGTGATTAGCCCGTAATCTCAAACTAACATTTCGTTTTGTCACTGACGATGGGGACTAGTCCCCATCGGGTTTTGTCATACTCGGGGCACCTGCACTTTCCACTGTTTGCCGGACTGAACAAAGTAGCCGCGACCCGGCACGGCCTCGGCCCCGAAGATACCGGGGACGGGAACTCCGACGGCGTTCTCGCCCTCACCGGGCGAGGGGCACAGGACGATCCCTGTCCGGCCGCTGCGCACCCCGGATGCCAGCGAGCCGCCGAATGACCACCCGGACACGTCGGCCTCGGCCACGACCAAATGACCATTGGCCTTCGCTGAGGCGATGGCGTCCTGCAACTGTTGGTCACACGCGGAGAAAGAGAACTCTCCGATACCCTCAACAAAGAGGACGACTCCCGGCGTGGTTTCCGGAGCTTCTTCCTCAAACAGGTGACCGTGCTTGGCAAGCATGGACGCGATCTTGTCTGCTCCCTGCGCTGTCTCCGTCCACAGCGGTTCCCTCGCCACCAGGGATCGGCGTGCACATGCGTGCAGCATGACCGCATTCGGGAAAGCACTGTGGACGCTGCGTGCCAGCCACCGGACGGTGTTGGTCCTGCCAGACTGAGCGGGGCCGGTGATCGCGAAGGTACCCCCAGGGCGCAGCGGCATCGGGGCAAGCGAGCCCGCCTCGACCCCGATGACGGGGCGTCCTTCGACAACGCGATCAACCTCGCGCTCCGGTATGTCGAGCGGCAGGGAACGGATCGGTGTCGGGCGGGTGCGTCGGCGCATAAACGAGGCGCCTGCCAGTGATTCGATCTCCCTGGCCTGGTCGTAGTCCGTGACGTTCCTGCCGAGGATCGGCAGCTGCAAGAGGTTGGGGTTACCCACCTGCATGGCGCGTCCTGGAGCGCTCGACGCGCTCAGAACATCGCGCGGAAGATTGAAATAGAGGTATGCGTCCTCGTCGGTTAGACGCAGAACCACCTTGCGTTGGAACGACGCGGCGATCGAGTTCGGGATGGCCTGCGGCCGGTCCGCCGACACCGCGAAGTGAACGCCGACTTCGCGCCCGTCCGACAGAATCTGCTGGAAACGGCTCCAGATCTTCGCATGTCGGCCGACGAGCTGGTAGGTCTCTGCGAATGTGGCGATCCCATCGATGAGCACGAGGTATCGGGGCTCGTCCTGCTTACCCGAGAGCTCCCGGTAGGAAGTCAGGTGGCTGGCGTTGACGGCCTTGTAGGAGACAGAACGCTCGTCGACGATGCTACCGAGGAAGTCGATGAGCTTGGCAATCCTCTCTTCGTCGTCGCCCTGGATAACGTTGCCGACGCTGGGGAGCTTCTTCAGCATGTCGAGGCCTCCGCCGGCGAAGTCGAGGGCGTAGACGTTGACGGGACCTGAGCTGGGGGTGATGCCTGCAGCGATCGCGAGCGATCGCAGCGCGGTCGTCTTTCCGGAACCGGAGGCGCCGTAGAAGGCGATGTGTCCGTCCGTGTCGGGTCGGAAGTACTCCACTTCCTGCGACTGGTCCTCGGGGTCGTCCAGGACACCGAGGACGATCTTGGCGTCGGAACGCTGGGGTAGAAGCGAGAGGTCGTAGATCGGTGCGAGTTCGGGCAGCCACGGCTTGCGAGGCGCCTGGATGTTCGCTTTGGCCGACGCTGCGCAGATAGTACCGACAACTCGGGTGATGTCGGTAGGGATCTCCTCGCGAGGCTTGGGCGGCTCGGGCGTCTTCCACTTCTGCGGCAGGCCGAAGCCCAGCGCCTCGATGTCAACCTGCGTCGTCTTGAGTCCCTCGGCCGTGCGGGCACCCGGGTAGGCCGACTGGAACACCGAGATTCTGCCGGGGCCTGTCTTTGCCGCAGCACGGCCGGGCGTGTTCTGCGGGAAGTGGGCGGCCATGGCATCCCCGAGGACATCCTGGGAATCATCGGTGTCAGCCATGCGCAGGGCGACGCGCAGGTTTGTGTTCGCACGAAGGTTGTCCTTGATGACGCCCGCAGGGCGCTGGGTCGCCAGGATGAGGTGCAGGCCGAGGGAACGTCCTCGTTGGGCGACGTCGACGACGCCGTCGATGAACTCGGGAACCTCGTTCACGAGCGCCGCGAACTCGTCGACGACAATAACGAGCGATGGGGGGCAGTCGGGATCGCCGGACTTCTCGAGGGTGACTAGGTCTTTTGCTCGTTTTTTGTTGAGAAGGCGCTCGCGGTAGTGCAGCTCCGCTCGTAGTGAGGTCAGGGCGCGGCGCACCAGGTAGGGCGACAAGTCGGTGACCAGGCCGACGGTGTGCGGCAGATCCGTGCACTGCTCGAAGGCGGAACCGCCCTTGTAGTCGACGAACAGGAATGTCAGCCTATCGGGTGACACCGATTGGGCCATGCCGAGGACCCACGCCTGCAAGAACTCGGACTTGCCGGCACCCGTCGTGCCGCCGACCAGCGCGTGCGGTCCGTGCAAGCGTAGGTCCAGCTGCATGGGCTCGCTCGCCCCCTGACCGACGATGGCTGACAGGGGAACGGCCGGAATCTTGCGATGGGGGTGCCCCGGTGTGCGGTCGATGATCGAGTGCGAGGCCCTCCACCGTTCGATGATGGCGTTGGGATCGTCCGCCAGTTCCTGGCCAGTCAGATCCACGTAGGAAATGGAGCCTGGCAGATCCGAGTCATCGTCGACGGGGACTCCCGCGTCGAAGAGAGGGGATAGTGACCGGCCCAGGGCAGCCAACTCCTCGTCCGAGACGCGGTCCACGCTCACGTCCTCAAGCGCGCGCGACGCGCGTACGTCACCGATGGAAGCCTGCCTGCCGTCGAATGCGATGAACGATCGGCACGCCGCAGGTAATTCGGTGAAGGACGGGGCCATCCACACAAAGTAGATACCTCGATCAGGGCCCAACTCGGCAAGACGGTTCAGGCGAGCGCGGTCCACCAGCACGTCGTCCACGAAAACGACCACCGCGGGAATCGGATTAGGGAACTTCTTCGACGTATCCTGCGCAGAGGCCTCGCTAGAGGAGGCCGAAGCAACCTCGGGGCCGCGGTTGGAGACCTCACTGGGGTCGCCCTGAGTGCGGGCTTCGAGCAGGCCTTCGAGCGAAGAGAGCAGGACCTTCGCGGAAGCCGAGTCGGAGGCAAGGTGGACGCCGGCACCGAAGGGGGAGTGCGGGGAGGAGCAGTGAGGGAGCCACTTCATCCACTCCCATCCCCACACATGATCGGTGGAGGTCATGCAGGTGACGATGACTTCAGCAGGCGAGTACTGTGCCGCCAGCTGGGCTGCGATCGCCCCGCGCGCCTGCCTGAGGACGTCGCTCGGGCCGCACAAGCCCAGGCCTCCGGACGAGCGGATGTCGGCAACGAGTGGAACATTCGTGACCCGCGAGTACTCAACGGCGAGCGCGCGCACCTTGGCGACCGCCTCCGGAAGACCCGTGCGCTGATCCGCCCCTTCGATGGTGACCGTCGCGGTGTCCGTCCCTTGCCCCAGGCGGAACTTCAGGAACTCCGGGTGCTCGGGCCTGCGTATCCACAACGAGCCGTCGCGACGCAGCGCCCCCTCGATGGTCTGCTTGATCGGAGGGAACTGAGCGTGGCGGGACTCCACATCCTCGCGTCGACTGTCATCCAGGTCCTGGTGGGTGACCTTCAGAGCATCTTCAAACTGCGTCATTGCTTCGGTGAACTCGCTTGTCGACTGTCGACGTTGGTCCCACCACGAGCCGATCATGATGATCGGACTCAGGATGATGAACACCAAGCTCGTCAGCTGTCGGGTCAGTAGGAACATGGATGCGCCCATAATCAGGGGGGCCACGAGGCCGATGAATGGGAAACGCGAGGGCTTGGGGCGGGTTGGTGCATCGGGGAGCTTGATCGTTCGGGGGATCGCGTGTGGGATGACCTGAGGCGACCTGATGAATGCGATGTCCGTGGACTCGCCAGTCGATTCGGGCATCTTTGTCTGGACCAGTTGGATCTGAGTGTCTCCAAGGAGGACCACGTCACCGGGTGTCACCGTGGCCTGCTGCACGCGCTGGTTGCCAACGAGGACACCGTTGGCTGAGTTGAGGTCGTGAATTTCAATGCTTGAGCCGACGGTGATGCGAGCATGTTCCTTCGACACTCGACGGTCGTTGAGCATGATCGTGCACGAGGGAGATCGGCCCACGGTTGTGCCGCCGAAATACAGGGGGACGCACATGCCCTTGTCATTTCCGTCCAGGACGCGTAGTTCGCCCGCCACGCCTCCCGTTGGAGTCGCGTCTTTCGCCGAGGCGATGTCGACAAGTGAACCCGAGTTGAGTCCTGTCTCAGTCACGTATGCCGTTGACGGCAGGACTGAGGTGATTCTTCCGTCCACGGGATCGAGAACCCTGAGCGTCAGCGAATCGGGTGCAGCCAGGGTAGCGGCGCTCTGTCGCGGACCCGAGGAAGCCAGAGCGGCAGCAACATCTCCGACCGTCGCCGTTGCATCGGTGGTGACCAGCAGGTCGATATCCTCGCGGGTACGCCCGCGCAGTGTCAGTTTGATCTTCATCGCCGGTCCTTTCCGGTGAGTGCATCGGGTGTGCTGTTGCGTCGTTTCTCATCGTCGAGCAGATACAGGTCGCTGCTGGAGACCAGCCGCGCCGCGACCGCGTATTCGACCAGCCTGACGCGCCTGTGTGTCGCCAAGGACCCCGGCCTGCCCCGCATGCCGGGCACGCCCATCCGGTCGAGCTTGTCGGCGACGTTGTCGAGCTTTCGGTTGAAGCGGGTGATCGGCCACCCCAGCCGCGCAGCAGCCTCGGCATTGCGCGGGATATCGGTCGCGCCGGAACCTGCTTGCGTCAGCCAGGGTTCGCACAGCGCCAGGATCAGCAGGTACTGCGACGGCGTGAAACGTGCTTCCCCGACCGTGGCCTCGCCGGTGTCGGCGGTGGGGGCGGAGTAGCTGCGGAATGTCGTCCCGCGCACGGTGATGGAGAACTCGTAGGTCGTGGGCCCGGCCGCGAACACGACGACGGCCGACTCGAAGACCAGGGGGATGCGTGCCCCGGGCCCGACCCGAGCCTGCATGGACCCCGAGGCGTCGGCGACGGTGACCGCGATCCGCGACCCGATGTTGTCCAGCCACCACAGGCCGTCGTGGCAGCTGATCCGCACAAGCCTGCGGTGCAGGTAGGGGTTGTCGTCAATGCACAGGTCGGCCTCGCGGCCAATGAGGAACTCCTGATCGGCGCGAACCTCGTAGATTTCGCCGCAGTAGTCGATGACCGCGGCTACGTCCTCGGTGGACTCCGGTTGGATACTCTCCGCACTCATGGCGTCTCCACACATTCGATGGCCTCGTTCGAGGAGCGCCCGTCCGAGTTGCGCACGGCGACCGACAGGCAGGTGCGCCCCGGTACAACCGGAACGGTGACCGTCGTCTCCTTCGTCTGGCGTACAGGGTGGTCCTCCTTGGGGTCCTCGACGTGGTAGAGGTACGTCGTCCCGGTGCCGACCGCGTCCCACGTGAAGGTGACCCCCTCAGGGGTGACCGTGCCCGCCAGACCGGTAATCGACGCGTTCGCGTTGGCCGAGGGCAGCCCGTCGAGTGGAGGCGCATCAGGCGAGGACTGGGCCGGAGCCACCGTGCTTCCTTCGCCGCGCAGCACCGTCCACACGCCGAAGGCGACGCCGCTCACGAGGAGAAGCACGAGCAGGAACCCAGCCACGACCGAGCCGAAGCCCCTGGAGGGAGCCTCCTCGGCCTCGTCCGTCTCAGAGGCCCGAGGCGCGTCCTCACGCGTGGACCCCGCGTTCGCGGGACCGCTCTGCGGCGCGCTTGCCGGAGCCGGGGCCGGGTCCACCTTCGCCAGGACGGCGACCGTGCGGTCATCCTCCTCATCAGGGACGGACGAGGCCGGGGCCGGGGCGTGGGAAGAAAACACAGCGATGGGCGCCGCGCAGGTCTCGTCCCCCTCCTCATCCTCAAAGGTCCCGGTGGGCGCTTCCACCCCCATGGCCTCGAAGGGCGTGGGGGTCAGGCGCAGCGAAGACTGCACGTTTTGGAGCGCGAGGGCGAACTCCCGCGCCGACTGGTAGCGCCGCTTGGGGTCCTTGGACATCGCAATCGCGAGGATGCGCTCGAGCTCCGCGGGCACGTCGGTGCGGCCAATAGCGGGCACCGGGGAGCGCAGCACGCGGTTGAGTACGGAGAGCTCGCGGTTGTCCCCTCCGGGAATCTCAAAGGGGGAGTGGCCTGTGAGGATACCGTGCACGGTGGCGGCCAGGGAATAGACGTCGATCGTGGGACCGAAGGGACCCGTGCCGTCCTGCTGCTCCGGCGGTGCCCACGCCACGGAGAAACCGCCCGGGGATTCCTCGCCCGTTCCCGTTTGCGCGGCGATGCCGAAGTCAGTGAGGACGGGGTGCCCAAACTGGGTGAACAGGATGTTCATGGGCTTGACATCGCGGTGGATGATCCCGCGCTGGTGGAGCGTCTCCACTGCGCCCGCGATGCGCACGCCGACGTCGAGCGCCTGGGACACGGGGATGCGGTGTTCTTTGGAACGCTGGCCCAGGTGCGGGGGCGGGCAGTACTCCATGACCAGGTAGTGGCGGCCGTCGTCCGCAATTCCCCCCGTGTAGAAGGACACGATGGACGGGTGGTTGGCGACCTGAGCCATCAGGTTCACTTCGGCGTCAAAGGCCGCCGAGGCCCGGGCGTTGGAATCCGGACGCAGGACCTTGACCGCCACGTCGCGTTGGGGCATCTGCTGGCGGAACAGGTAGACGTCGGCGAAACCGCCCGTGCCGAGGTGGCGGACGAACGTTGCGCCCGGAATTGCCGGGGGATCGAGTGGTTGTCGCATTACGCCTCCATTCGGAATGAGATGTTCTCGCCGAGCTCGACGACGTCCCCCGGCTTGAGGACCATGGCCACAGCCCCGTCCAGGCGGACGGGTGCCTGCCCGGGGCGCATCAGCAGAGTGCCGTTTTGGGAGCCGAGGTCGTGGAGCCGCACGTCCCAGTCGTCGATCCGCAGCTCGCAGTGACTGCGAGATATCTTCTTGCCGGGGCTCGGGACAATGGCCAGGCGCGCGGGGGCGCGACCAGCGGTCGGGGTTGAGCGGGGACGTCGCCCGATGATGATGTCCTGGTCGAGGGGCACCTCTTCCCCCGTGGACAGGATGATCCGGCCCAGGTCTGGGCGCGGGACGGTGACGGAGCTGCTGCTCAGCGGAGACGAACAGATTCGACACGACGAGGCGTGGGTCGGGTTCGGGTGCCCCTTCTCGCACAGGACCGCCAGGACCTGCGGACCGACCGCGGTCTGGGACGACTGTGCCGCGGGCATGTCCGGCGCGGTGTCGGTCCCGACCCGGCGGGCGTACTCGCGCAGCTCGCGGGCGCGCTCCGGGAGCATCGTCTGTCCGTCGTGATCGCCCTCGCTCTGCGTCGCCGCAAGCCGTTGATAGGCGGCGCTGGGCGCGGCTTCCTGCGCTCGCGGAGCGCCTGAGGAGAGTCCGGGGACAGAGTCGATGAAGAAGCTTCCCGGGGGCGGGTCGAATCGGGGCTCGGGTTCTGCTGCCGAGACCGGCGGACCCGAAACCGCCTGACCGGGGACGGGTGGGACTGGATCATCGATGGCGGGCTCCGGTGCCTCCCGGTGCTCTGTCTCAGGCGGGGAGGCGAACGACGGGGGCACGGGAACCGGGTCGTCGTCGATGACATCGGAGTTTTGAATCTGCCTGACGGCCGCTTGCTCGACGGAATACTCCGGACGCTCGGCACCGTAGAGGTATTCGAAGCGGGAACGCACGCCATCCTCCGCTTCCACCTCGAGGGGTTCGTCCGCCGCATCGTCAGCTGTCGCTTCGAGGGGTGGCTTGTCGTCGTCGGGGTCTTCGGCCTCGTCCACGGGGTCGGGCTCGGGTGTCTCGTCCTCGCGCTCGTACCAGGGGATTTGCGTCTCTTCTCCCGAGGCCCCTGAACCCGATGGCTCGTCGTCGGCAGGAACGGGGGCGGGGGCAGTCGGCTGGGCGATCACAGGTTCTGCCGCTGCGTCCTCCGGCTCGGATTCCTCCTCCTCGTCGGACGGAGAGACAAACTGCGCGAAGAAGGCCGCAGCGGGGGAATCGTTGTCCTCGGCAGACAAGGAAGCGTCGTCGGCCTCACCCGCAGGCTCGTCAGACCCGGACGAGGCCCCCGCGAGCCAAGAGAGATCGGCGGAGGAACCCTCGCCGTCGGCAGGCGCGTCGCCCGAATCTACTGGGGCGGGATCAGGCGGCAACGGCTCCTCGGGGCTCGCTTGCGCGCCCGCAGAGGGAACGGGTGCGCCGAGAGCCGGGGAGGCCTCGTCCGAAGCGACGACGGCGCTCGCGGAGGAAGCGGACCCGGAGGAAGTGGGCCCGGAGGAAGCGGACCCGGAGGAAACGGGCCCGGAGGAAGCGGGGGAGGCCTCGTCCCAGGCCACGGACTCGACGCGGGAATCGGCGGGCGCGCCGCACGCTACCTCGCCGACCGTGCCCGACGCGAGCGTGGCCACGGGCAGGACGGCGCTGATCACCTGCCACCGGGCGGCCTCGGGCATGGGACCGTCCACCGGCGTGGCGATCCGCCAGCCGGAATGCGTGCGGAAGCGGTGCTCAGACCACGTGATGACGCTGCCCCCGCTCACGGACGTCGGCCCCTCCGACCCGTCGACGACGACCTCGAAAGCTCCGCGGACAGCGATGTGTGCTTCGCCCGACTCGTCGATGAGTGCGACGAAACTCGGCAGCGCGGCCAGGTTGGCGGCGAAGGCGGAGGTCAGCTCCTGGAGGAGGACAGCCAGGTCCGCGCCCTCCAGCATGAGCTCCCAGAATCGCTGGGCGAGCTGCTCGTTGCCGGGCTCCAGGACGACGATTCCGCGCTCGGTCACCGCTGCGGGATAGCCACCCGGTGTCCACGTGCGTTTACGCATGCTGTTCCTCCACTCGCGTTGCATCCGCCAGTTGCTGCTTCTCCATCGGCTGCGAGTCCGCATCTCCGGCAGAGTTGACGGTCACGTCGTTATCGACGGTTTCGTCGCCGGTACTCGACTGACCCCACTCGGGCTCGGCCTCGAGGACATCCGCGATGACGACGGTGATGTTGTCCTTACCGCCAGCACCCAGCGCCTGTGCGATCAACTCGTCGGCTGCCTGCTCGCGGTCCTTGACGTGGCGCACGATCATCTCGATGAGCGCGTCCGTCACCTCTCCCGACAGCCCGTCGGAGCAGATCACCCACCGGTCGCCGCGATGCACCGGGACCATGAAGATATCGGCGGTGACATGACGGGTGGATCCGGCTCCCAGCGCCCGGGTGATGATGTTTCGGTGGGGCAGGGCGCGGGCCTCGACGTCGGTCACGTAGCCCGCGTCAATGAGTTCTTGAACCTCGGAATGATCGACAGAGATCTGCTCGAAACTCCCTTCGGAGAGCAGGTAGGTCCGCGAGTCTCCGATGTTGAACACGGCGGCGCAGGGCTTACCCCGGTACTCCTGGAATGCGATGCCCGTCAGGGTTGAACCCGGTGCCCGCGAGCCCGTTCCCAGATCCGCGACTGCCAACGCCGCGCGGGATACCGCGGTCGAGAGTAGGGCGGGGGTGGTGAACTCGCCCGGAGCCAACGAGTCACACATGGTGTCGACGACGACCCGAGAGGCGACGTCGCCCGCGTCGTTTCCTCCCATTCCGTCCGCCACGAAGTAGGTGGGGAAGGAAGCCCCCCACGAGTCCTCGTTGTGCGTGCGGCGGCGTCCCACATCCGTGCGGGCAGCGTGCGCGACGACGACCCGAGAACCCCCGGGGCCGACCGCTTCGACACACTCGTTACCCATTGATGACCACGCTCCGCTGCCCGTACCGGACGGTGTCTCCGGGCGCCGCGACGACGGGGGAACCGGGCACGACAGGTGTCTCCTGGCCGTCGGCGCGCACGACGACCGTGCCGCCGGTGGAGTGCAGGTCCTCGACGAGAACCCCCTCACGCGTCGCCGTGAGCACGACGTGAGTCTTCGATACCGTCCGATCCGGGTCATCGACGGGCACGAGGGAGGCAGTGGGGCGCGAGGCCGGGGCGACCGGGTTGCGCCCGAGCACGATCGAGCCGCCGAATGGATAGTCCACGCCCGTGTCGAAGGTGACCCGAGCCGTGTCGTAGCGCACCCCGAGCTGCGTGCGGTCATCGTCGTCATCCTCGTGGTGGGAGGAGGTCGACGCGCTCCCCGAATACGAGGATGAGGGCGGGGTGAAGGACAAAGGAGGCTCGGACACCGCGGGGGCTGGCGTGCTGACACCTGTGCCGGAAGTCGACCAAGGCGTTGCCCCGATGTAGTCGGAGGAAGGCGTGGGTGCGCTCGCCGCGGGCGAAGAAACGGAGGGCGCTGCCGGGCTCGGATCGGGGATCGCACTTCCCCACGGCACGTGCACCGTCTCCGTTTCCTTTTCGGGCACTGTCGGGACAGGCGGCAGCGAAGCGGCGGCCGAGGACGTGGCGTTCCACGGGTGGACGACCGGCTCGGGCTCCTCCTCGGGCTCGGGGGCGGGGGTCTTGTAGGTGTCGCGTCCCGCTTTCGTGTTGATCGGGACGATGCCCAGCGTGCGGTCGAACCACGTCCGGTTCATCTCGTCCATGCTGGCGAAGCAGATGATCATGGGTCCGAGTCCGAAGGTGAAGGAAGCGATGAGACCCTGCAAGACTAGCTTCCATAGCGATGCCCACCCCGCAGCAGCTCCCGTGTCGTAGCGAACCCAACGCACGCCTACGGCACGCATCATTGGAGTTGCGCCGGTTCGCACGATGACAATCACAAGCATGATGAACCAGGCGAAGCACAAGAAAAGGATCGCAAGCACGAGGTGCTCGATGTCATCCGGTGACATTCGATTGATCATCGCACCCGCGATGATAGAGGAAATGAGCATCTGGGCAGCGGTATAGAAGATGGCGGTCAGGATACGCCACAAGAATCGGCGCCAGATGTTGACTGCGACCGTCCCCGCCAGGTGTGGGGGAACCTCGACGGAGGGCTTTCCCGGGACCGTCATTTCATACATTGTCCGTGCCTTTCAGGGGTGTGGTCTCGTCGGTGGCCGCGGGTGTTGTCTTCTTCGCGCGCCACTGGGCGAGCAGCTCGATGAGGGAATCGACGCGCACGCGCAGAGGAACCCGGCGCATCCGCAGGGAACGCGTCGACAGGAACGCCCAGTAGCGCCGATACCAGGGTGTCTTCCCCGAAATCGCTGCCACGACCTCGTCCCTGATCTCCCAGGAACGCTCCGCGCCCCCACCCTGAGCGCCCGCGTCGGAGAACACGACGGCGTCGAGCGAACGGGCCATGGACACCAGCTCGGTGCACTGCTCGTCCCACCGGTGGAAACCGGTATCTGCGGGGATCTCGGCGCGGCGATCCTCCAGCCGCGCGTCGATGGCGCGCGCTTGCGTCAGGCGTGTCGCCCCCACGGGCACGCGCAGTCCGGTGTCCGTCGCGTAGTCGACGACGTCCTCCCATGCGCCCGCGGCGCGTTCTTCATCGGACCCCTGGGTGCGCCTGCGGCGCCGACGCAGCGCCTTGAAGAGGAGCAGACCCCAGATCGGGGAGAGCGCCAGGACGCCGAGGGCCGTCCAGCCCAGGATCGCCAGGAGGATACCGATCCACGCGGGCCAGCCTTCCTCGTTGTCGTCCGAGTCGTCGAAGGTGTCCGGCGGAAGCTCCGCCGGGTCCTGCGGCGGGTCCGGCGGCTGGAGGACCTGAGGCTTCGGATCGGGCTTGGGCTTGGGCACCTCCGTTTGGGGCACCTGGTCACGCGGGGGAGTCGGGTCGAAGGCGACCCATCCAGCGCCCTCGAAGGGGACCTCGACCCATAGGTGCGTGTCCTTGCCCGTCATCGTCACCGGTCCCGAGGCCGGGGTCTCCGGGTGGAATCCCATGACGATCCGGGAGGGGATCTGTTGCGAGCGCAGCATGAGGAGCATCGCGACCGCGTACTGGTCGTCGTCGCCGATGAGCTGGTCGGCGTTCAGGAAGTCCTCGATGCGCGAGGTGCGGTGGCCCGGCAGGGAGAGCTGGTCGGAGCCGTCGGAGTAGAAGCCCTCGTCGTGGAGCGTGCGCTGAATGGCGCGGACCTGCGCGATGCCCGGTGCGGCGTCGCCGATCATTTCCGTGGCGGCGTCGGCGACTTCGGAGGGGACTCCCTCGTCGGCTGCTGACGTCGTGCGCGAGAACGCTCGGCCTTCAAGCTCCTCGTCGCTCCACTGACGCGTCACCACGCCGGTGACCCGGTAGGAGTCTCCCTGCGCGAGTCGCACGGTGGACAGCGCAGTCTCGAGGCGGTCGTGGAAGTAGAGCGCGTCAGCGAGCTGGTTAGCCCGATCAGAGGTGTACTCCAGGGAGCGCGCCCCGTCGACGGTGGGAACCCAGTTCCCCGAGTAGCCCTCGATGCGCACGGTCACGTTCGAGGCCTGGGCGTCGGCGGGCGCGGGAGTCTCGTAGAAGGAGGTTCCGACGTGGCGGAATCCAGACCCGTTGGCGTTCGTGGCGATCTGGATGACCGTCCCGTCGTAGTAGTCGAGGGTCGCGAGGCGGAGCCTGCCTCCCTCGGGCAGCCCGTCGACCGTCAGGAGCTCTGTGTCCTTGTCGGTCGTGTTCAGGAAGCGGAACTGCGTGGCCGGTGAGTGGTATTCCTGGAGGTTGAGCGGCGGCTCGACGTAGTCGCGCGCGACCGTGCGGTGCGAATCCGTGACGACGACGCGCGTGAGGGGGACGGCGACCGCGAGGGCCAGGGCGATCAGCGTGACCGCGCCGAGGCCTCGGCGCACGGCGGGGTTGGCCGCACGCTCGTGGAACTCGACGACCCCGCGCCCGCCCTCGCGGCGCGTGCGTCCGGCCACGTGCGCGGACCAGACGACGCCCACGATCACGGTGAACAGGCCGATCGGCAGGGCGAGGGGGGCTTGATGGGAGCTCCAGATAATGCCGAGGAGGCCCAGGATGCCGACGGGAGCAAGCGCCCACGCCGGTCGCTTGGTGCGCAGCACAATGGTGAGCGCGATGAAGGAGGTGACCAGGGCGCTCAGGAAGGGCATGATCGCGGGCCCGACGAAGATGCCGGCGGGCGGTTGAACGGTCAGCAGGTCCTTCCACGAGGTGATCGTGCCGACGACCAGCATCTGGATCGTTCGCTGCGTGGGCAGGACGTGGTAGGCGGTCGTTGTGGGCAGGGCGAGGGGGCCACCGGCTAGCAGGTAGGCGGCGGCCAAGGCCAGCGTCGATCCAATCGTCCTGACGCGAAGCGCGGCGGTGAGCGCGGCGACCAGGACGCCCACGACGAGGCCTCCCAGAGCTGCGACGTACCCGGTGGTTCCGCCAAAGACGGGGCCGTGGATAAGGGCCACTGCGGCGAGCAGCGAGACTACCGCGAGGACGTCGATGCCGCGCCGGAGCGCGGAGGCGGCAAGGGGAGAAGGGTTCGTCGTCATCCGAGGGCCTTCCACATTCCTATGGCGAAGTCATCCAGGGTGGGCGCGACGACGACCGGCGTGTTGCCGAGAGTACGCAGCTCGAAGTCGGCGTCCATGTCGATGCGCACGCCGGTGATCACCATGTCGAGGGGGAGGCGCGTGAGGGCCGCGTGCAGGTCCGCCAGGGGGGTGCGCGATCCAGAGATGACGACGGCGGTCGAGGCCTGGGAGGCCTCGGTCCCAGCGCGCTGGGTCAGTGCGCTGATGCGTTCTGCGCCCAGGACGCGCTCGACCCCGGAGAGGGAGTCCATCGCGTGCATCGGGGTGGGGGTCTTGAGGTGGCCGACCTGGGTGTGGACCGACACTTCTTTCGCATCGACGAGGGCCGCGCGCGCCATGGAGGCCGCCGCGGAGACTCCGATCTCGAACTCCTCGTCGCTTGCCCACGCGTCGGTGTCCAGGTCGAGGACGATGAGCAGGTGGGATCGGCGCGTTTCCTCAAATTGGCGGACCATGAGCTTGCCGACGCGCGCCGTGGAACGCCAGTGGATGGCGCGCCGGTCGTCGCCGGGGACGTATTCGCGCAGGGCGTGGAAGGACACGTCAGCGGAGGACAGGTCCTGCGTGGTCGCTCCTTCGATGTCGCGGATGAAACCGACCGTCGAGGCGTTCATGGCGACCGTTCGCGGGTGGATGTAGAGCTCGGTGGCATCGGACCATGTCTGGACGCGGCGGACCAGGCCGAGGCCGTCGCCGCGGATCGTGGAGGCAGGGCCCACGGCCACGACGCCTCGCCGCGTCGTCGCGATTGCGAAGACCTCCTCGTGGTTCTCGTCCCGTCCCAGCGCCGGGCATAGGAACGAGTTCGCGCCCGCGCCGACGCGCAGCTCGACCATGGTGGCGCGCAGGCGCCGAGCCGTGGGGTTGGAGACTGTCAGCGCGCCGAGGGCTTTCTCGCCGACCGTCACGCGCGTGTTGGCGAGCCGCAGCGCGACGGCGTGCCCTGCCCGGCCCAGGGACCACAGGAGGGAGAGGGCCACCAGGGTCAGGCACGTGAAGCCCAGGACCGCGGCCTCGACCCACGAGAACAGGACGCCCGCCAGGGAGGCTCCCGCCCCGATGATCGCCGTTCCCCAGCCGAGCACAGTCAGGGATGACAGCAGTCGCAGGAACGAGCCGAGGCCGGGGACCCGCCGCGCCGCAGCGATGCAGGTCCGCCAGGAGGAGACGACCGTCGCCGACGCGCGCGCGAGAGCGACGCGCGCACGTGTGACGGCGTCGAGGCGCTCGCGCAGGTGGCGCTTGTCGGCGACGGAACGCGGTGCCACGATCCTCAGCCCTTCATGACCGGGGCGGCGACCGCTCCCAGCGCACGCTCGATGACGCCCTCGCGCGTGGCCCCGCCGAACTCGGCGTCGGGGTCCAAGACGAGCCTGTGAGCCCACACGCGCACCGCCAGGGCTTGCACGTCGTCGGGGATCACGAAGTTACGGCCCTGGGCGATAGCCCACACGCGGGCGGCGCGCATCATGGCGATGGCTCCACGCGTCGAGACGCCGATACGGACCTCGGAGTCGGCGCGGCTCGCCTCGCACAGGTCCTGCACGTAGGCGGCGATCGAGCGGTCGACGTAGTTGTTGGCCGCCAGGTCCGCCATGTCGGCGACCGCCTTTGTGGAGATCACGGGGGACAGGGTGCGGGTGCGGTCGGGTGCGGCGGAGCCGAGGATGACGTCAATGCCGGCCTCGCGGCCCGGGTAGCCAATTGAGGTCTTCATGAGGAAGCGGTCCAGCTGAGCCTCGGGCAGGCGGTAGGTGCCGGCCTGCTCGACGGGGTTCTGCGTGGCGATCACCATGAAGGGGCGTCCCGTCTCGCGGCGCACGCCGTCGACGGTCACCTGGGCCTCTTCCATGACCTCCAGGAGGGCCGACTGGGTCTTGGGCGAGGCGCGGTTGATCTCATCGGCCAGGACGATCGAGGCGAAGATAGGGCCCTTGTGGAAGTCCCACGACCCCGTGCGCTGGTCGTAAATGGTCACACCCGTGATGTCGGAGGGCAGCAGGTCGGGCGTGAACTGGATACGCGAATGCGTCCCGTGGACGGTGGCCGCGATGGCACGCGCCAGCGCCGTCTTGCCTGTTCCCGGCGCGTCCTCGAGGAGCAGGTGTCCCTCGGCGAACATGCAGGTCAGCGCCAGGCGGATGACCTCTTCCTTGCCCAGGAGGGCCTGGCCGACGTTGTCCGTGATCCTCGTGAAGGAGTCGGCGAACCAGTGGGCGTTATCTGCGGTGACTTCCATTGTTGTCCTTTGTTGTGCTGTGGGTTGTCTGGTGCTGTGATGAGGGCGTTACTGTTGGCGGCATTGGAACCAGGTGTAGTTACTATGCGGACCCTGGACGAGGTATTCCTCAACGGAACCACCCCAGTTCCATTCGGTGACGCCCCGGAAGTAACCGTTTCCGTCGACCTGCCGTGCCATCCACGTGGGCTTACCGGCGAATGTTCCTTCACACCTGACGGCTACATTCGGCGGCCATCCCGACAGCTCGACTCCCTGCTTGTAGAAGGGGCCGCCTCCGCATGGACCGTTGACGCACTTTCCTGGCTCTCCCTGGTAGCCGCTGGCGCTGCGGGCGTAGCTGGGGGCCGTGGCCCTGGCACACGGTTGACCAGACTCGCGTGTTCCCTTTTCGGTCGAGGTCTGGACAGCCTTGATGCACAGCTGCGCGCTGCCGCCTTCGCCGGGGTTGAACTCGCGGTGTCCCTCACGGGTCAGCTCAATGGTCTTATTCTCAGCTCCCGTGAGGACCAGGCTTGCGCTCCTGCCGCCGTTGTCTGCATTGCTCCAGGAACAATTGACCCACCCGGGTCCGCCGGGCCGACACTCTACGGATGGTTCCGCGGGGGGACCGAAGGAACTCACGGTGCCGCCGGTGACCACAGCTTCGGATGTTTTATCGGTGCCGCTCTTGCGGACGGTCACCTTGACTTGGAGCGTTGCGTCGACACCATCCGTGAGTGCCGGGCTGGTGACGGTGTGAGCGCCATCACTGGTCAGGGAGTCCCAGTGGTCCCCGTCGGGCGTCCACTGGTAGTCGACGACGTCGCTCTTGCTCCAGCCGTTGCCCGGCTCGAACTTGACGTTGAACGCGATCTCCTTCGAGTTTCCCGTGGCCTTCAGTGACGTGATCGTGGGGGCGTTGACTTGGTCGACGGCCCACACGGTGGTCGTCGCCGCGGGCGAGGTGTGCGCGTCGGGATCCTTTGTGTCGTTGACGGCTTTGACGCTGATGGAGACCTGCTGCTCGTGGTAACCGACCTTGACGGACGTGGAGGTGGACGGAGCCTTGACTTCAACCGGGTCGGCGCCGTCCGCGCTGACCTCGTAGTAATCGATGTTACGACCGTTCGTATTGGACGGTTCGTACCACGTGACCTGCGCGGTGCCATTCGAGAAGGTGGCGCTGACGCCCGTCGGGGCTCCCGGCGCTCCGTAGGGCTTCGCCGCGTCGGAGAAGGGCGACCACTCGGACGTGTAGTTCTTATTGCGAGCCCTGACCCGAACCCTGTACTCGCGGCCATTCGTCAGGCCGGAGATCGTCAGGGACGTCTCGTTTGCGCCGGCCGGTGGTACTACTACATCGGCCGGCGAGAGCTCCACGTCGTAGCCCTCCAGGTCGGAACCGGTGTTGACCGGAGCTGCCCACGACACGGTGATGGACCTGTCGCCGGGCTTCACGGTGGGCGCGCCGGGGGTTTCGGGCTTGGCGTCGACGAGGACGCTCGTCTTGTTGGACGGATCGGATTCCCCGACCTCGTTCGTCGCGGTGACCGAGAAGGTGTGCTCGGTGCCGTTCGTGCGTCCGTCGAAGAGGCACTCGGCGACAGCGCCGCAGGACTTGGAGTCGCCCTGCGTGTGGTCGGTGACGGTGAAGGAGGTGATGGGGGAGCCGCCAGTGGTGCCCGTGCGCCACGACACCAGGGCCGTGCCCGCGCTGTTGGAGACCGCGCTCGCCCCCGTGGGCGCGCCGGGCTTATCCAGGACGGTCGCCGTGATCGTTCCCTGGACCTCGCGCTCGACGTCCTTGGTCGCGTCCTGCACGCGGTAGGTCACGGTGAAGGAGCCGTTGAAGCCGGCGTCGGCCTGGATGGTCATGGTCGACCCCGAGGCCGTGGCGCTGCCGCCCGCGGAAGTGGCAGGATCGCCCATGATGGTGAGGGGCCCCTGATCGGCCAGCGGGTTGGTCGCGTACTCGGAGACGTCGACGGTCTTGGATTCCCCGGCCTTGAGGGTGATCTGGCCCGGGCTGGTCTGCACGAGCGGCTTGGAGGACGCGATGACGTTGACGGGCACGCTCGCGCTCGCCGAGGCACCCTGCTGGTCGGTGACCTCGATGGTCAGCTGCCCGGCCTGGCCCTTGGGCGCCTCGGCGTCGGCGGACACCGACAGGGTGGAGCCGGAGGCGGAGGCGCTGACGCCCTCCACCTGCTTATCTGTGATCGTGTAGGTCATGCCCGCCGGGTCGTCGCCGTCGGGGTCACTGACCCACTGGTCCATCGCGATCTGGGAGGCGTCCTCGCCAGCGGCGACGTCGACGCGGGTCGGCACGATGCGCGGCGGGCGATTGTGGGCGGATTCGACCAGGACGGGCAGGGACAGCGTGGACACGATGCCCGTCGCGTCGGAGGGGTCAGAGCCGTCCGTGACCTCCACGATGATGGAGGTCGGGCCTGAGAAGTCCTCCAGCGCAGTGTAGGTGAGCGTGCGTGTGTCCTTGACCAGTGTGGAGCCGTCCCAGCCGAGGCCGGCGCTGGCCTTGGAATCGCCGGTCAACTGAACGGAGCGCCCGGACCTGGTCAGAATGTAGTCGTTGAGCGCGATTTCCTTGGTGACGCCGGCCGTGACCTTGATCGGCAGGGCGCGGGTGTCCAGCGTTGGCCGGGTGATCTCGGTTCCGGGCACGCGCACAACAGCCGACGCGGACAGTCCGTCGTGGTCGGTCACCGTATAAATGACGGTCTGCGGCTTGGGGGACAGGGGAATCGTCAGGGTGTCGCCGGAGGTGCCGATGCCCGAATCCGGGCTGGAGAGCGTATCGTCCTGGATGTCGCCGTCGGGGTCCTCATCGTTTCTCAGCACGTCGACCGAGACGGACCCGGAGGCTGCCTGCACGTCGGCCAGGGACACCTCGTCGTCGCGGGCGATGGGAGCAAGGAGCGGTGCGGTGGGGGTGACCACGACGGAGCACACGCCCTCGGCGCGGCCGCCAGCCCCGTCCTCGATGGCGTAGGAGATCACGTGCGTGCCCTCCTGCTGGGGCGCCGTAAAGACGATGCGCCCGGAGCGCTCCGTCACGTCAATGCCCGAGGGCGCGGACACGGACCCCTGCGCGAGGGTCAGGGGATCGCCGTCGGGGTCAATGTCGTTGGCCAGAACGGCGACCGACACCTTGGTGCCCGGACGCACCCTCACGGAGTCCGGCATCGCGACGGGGGCCTGGTTGAGGGAGGGACGAGGCGCGACGCCGACGCGGATCCCGCCGATGGCCTGCTTCCCCAGGGCGTCCTCGACGACGTAGGTGAAGGAATCCGTTCCCTGGACGTCGTTGCCGGGCGTGTACTCGAAGTTCGACCCCACCTGGGTGACGGTCCCGAGGCGCGCCGACGAGGCCATGCCGACGAGCGTCACGGAGTCGCCCTCGGCGTCGATGCCCTCCAACGGAATGGGGATCGTGACCTTGTGCCCGGCGACGGTGCGGGCGACAACGTCCTTCGGGCGAGGCGCGGTGTTCGTGTCCTCGTCCATGGCGACGACGGTCAGGTTGACGACGGCCGAGGCGACGTTACCGGCCGTGTCGGAGACCGTGTAGACGATGCGCCCCGAACCGGGCCGGGAGCCGCCGCGCACGCGCACGACGTTATTCGAGACGAAGACGCTGCCCAGGTCGGCGGGGATCTCGTGCTGGAGTTCGCTGGAGACCGTGAGCTTGAGCCCCGCGGGGGAGCGGTCGTTGTCCAGGACCGACACGGAGGCCACGTCCCCGACGCGCACGACCAGGGAATCGTCGTTCAGTTCGGGCGGCGCGGATTCGGTGTTGGCGGGGGCGGGCAGGATCGTCACCGTCGCCGAGGCCGTGGCGACCCCGTTGGACACCGTGTAGGTGAACGATGCGGGGTTTGAGAGGCCGGAGGGTGCGGTCACGCGCACCATCTGGCGGTTGACGAGTGCGACCGCCAGCGGTGAACCCGGGGGCACGTCTAGTTGCTGGACGGTGAGGACGCCGCCGGTGGGGTCCGAGTCGTTGGCCAGCAGGTCCACGAGCACTTGCCCGCCGTCGGGCAGGACCCCGAGGTCGTCCTCGGTGCTGGGTGGCAGGTCGGAACCGGTGGGGGCGACGTCCACGCGGATGATGCCGGTCGCCGTCGTGGGGCCGTCCGTGATCGTGTACGACAGGTAGTAGGTGCCGGCGGTGTTGCCGTCCACCGTGATTGTTCCCGCCGTCGAATCCATCACGGCGGTGATGCCGGCGGGAACGTCGTCCACAGAGACGAGCCTGAGCGTGTCAGAGTTGGGGTCGGTGTCGTTAGCCATCGGTGAGATCGACGCGGATGCACCTTCGCGCACGACGAGGTGGTCGGCGTTTGCGACCGGCGGCTCATTGGCGCTTTCCTTGACGGTGACGTTAATCGAGCCATCGCCCGCGTCGCGCCCGTCGGACACGCTGATCGCGACCGCGTCCTTGCCGGGCGCGTGCCCGGCATCGATGATTTCAACGTTGCCGTTTTCGTGGGAGTTCACCGTCATCCCCGTGGGGGCGGTCGCGCCGGCCAGGAAGAAGGGGTCTCCGTCGGGGTCCACCCAGTTCGTCAGCCCGTTGACGGTGGTCCGACCGCCCTGGCCCACGGACACGGAGGGCACGATCTTCTGCACGGGCGCCTCGTTGACGTCGTCGCCGTGGACGGTCAGCGTCACGTGGGCCTGCGCGGTTCCACCCCGCCCATCCGAGACCTCGTAATCGAAGGTCGACGTGCCCGACGCGTCCTTGTTGACGGCGATCTGCAGGGCCGCGCCCTCTCGGGCGACGCTGACCTGCCCGAGGGAGGGCTGCGTGAGCGCTGAGGCCGTCATAAAGTCGCCGTCGGCGTCGGAATCGTTCATGAGGACAGGAAGGATCGTGGTCTTTCCCGCGCGCACCCCGAAGTCGTCGTCCACGGCCTCGGGCGGCGTGTTGTCCTGGTTGCGGTCGGGTGCGACCGTGTTGTCGATGTCGTCGACGGACTGGTCCTCGGTTTCTTTCTCAGACTCGAGTTTCGATTCCAGCTGATCCCAGTTGTCGACCAGGATCATGTCGGAGTCGGGCAGCCACAGGCCGTCCTTCTCGATGTCGTTGAGGACGATGACGTCACGATTGGTGCGGAAAATAGCCTTTTCGGCGCTCGCGAGGGAGTCGACGACCATCTCTCGGTCATCTGCGTCGGAGGGGCAATCCCTCACGAACGCGCCGGTTGCCGACCAGGCCGCGTACGCGCACTTGTTGTGCGCGACCGGGCGGGTGGGGTTGCCTCCGGGGGCGGGCGCCGGCACGGTCGTGGGGCTTCCGCCGCCGATGGGAACCCTGATGAGGGCGTCGGGGGAGGAGAGCAGGACCTCGGTCGTCTTCGGCCCAGTGTCCTGGAGGACGACGCGCTCACCGTCGATCCGCTGCGTCTTGCCGCCCGGCAGGTAGAGCGTGGATGTGTCGCGATCCCAGACGACCACGTCGGTTCCGACGGCGGCGATCTGCAGGTAGTCGGTGGCGCTGATGCCCGTCAGGGGTGTGGTCTTGGTGTCCGTCAGCGCACCGCGCTTCAGCAACGACGTCACGCGCCCAGCCTCGGCGGACACCGCGTGGACGTTGCCCTCCGAGTCCACGGTCGTGACCGCGCCGGGCACGTCAGAAATACTGGCGTCCGCATCGTCCGTATTGATGGGCGCGGGGTGGTCCGCCTGCTGCGCCCACACCTTGCCGTTGGGCGCGTCCGTGACCGCGATCGTGCCGCCGCGCACGTCCGTGGTCATTCCCCGGTAGTCCACTGCCGACGTCAAGGTGGCCGTTGTGACGTCAATGGGAGCCAGCGTGTTGGCCACCTGATCGGAGAGCTGGACCTGCTCGCCGTTTTGGAAGACGTCGAAGGTGGAGGAGGCTGCGTGCAGTCCCGCGTCCATGAGGCGGGCGGGAACGTTTACGTGTGCGACGATGCCACGCTTCGCGTTGGTGACCCACACGCCGCCGTCGTTGAGGTCGACCTTGGTTTCTTCGACGCCGGGGGCGATGAATGCCAGCACGACCGAACAGACTCCGAGGGCTGCGACCGCGCCGGTGAGGACCGATTTCTTGGGGCGTCGAATACGCATACTGAGACTCCGAGAGCAACACGTTAATGGGTATCTATCTCATGCTACGTCAGCCCCTGACAGCGCCTGGCTCTCCCTTTGTACAATTTCTAGTACAGTCTTGAGGTCCTCATCGAACCCGCGCCGTGCGCGCACTGGAAAGCAGTGAGACGATACCGGCATGGACGCCGCGACCGACTCGACCCGACCCGCGACGAGTGCCCAGGCCTCGTCCCCGAATCCGCGCGACGAGCGCGGAAGCGACCCCTACCGTCAGCCGGGAGGGTCGATCTTGCTGGCCGCCACCCCGATCGGGGACGTGCGTGACGCCTCGCCCCGCGTTGTCGCCGCGCTTGCGGGGGCGGACATCGTCGCCGCTGAGGACACACGCCGCGCGCTCGCCCTGGCCTCGCGCCTAGGCATCAAGCTCGGCGGGCGCCTGATCGCCCTGCACGACCACAACGAGGCCGAGAAGGCCGCGGGCATCGTCGAGGCCGCCAGCGCAGGAGCACGCGTCGTCTTCGTGTCCGACGCGGGTATGCCCACGGTCTCCGACCCGGGCTTCCGCCTGGCGCGCGCCGCCATCGACGCGGGCGTCCCGCTGTCCGTCCTGCCCGGCCCTTCCGCGCCGCTCGTCGCCCTCGCGCTGTCCGGCCTGCCCTCCGACCGCTTCGCCTTCGAAGGCTTCCTGCCACGCAAGGACGGGGAAGCCACGCGCTACCTGCAGGACCTAGCCACCGACCCGCACACGCTCATCTTCTTCGAGTCCCCCAGGCGCGCAGCCGCCACGCTCACTCGCATGGCCGAGGTGCTGGGCGGTGACCGCCGCGCAGCCCTGTGCCGCGAACTCACGAAAGACTACGAGGAAGTGCGCCGCGGCACGCTCGGACAACTCGCGGAGGGGGCGGACGACATCCTTGGCGAGGTGACCATCGTCGTCGCCGGATACGAACGCAGCGCGCGCGCCGAAGACCACGTCGGCGCGGTCCTCGCGCTCGCGGCTGAGGGCATGCGCCTCAAAGACGCCGCCGCCGAGGTCGCCACGGCGACGGGCGCGCGCAAGAACGACCTCTACAAGGCCGCCCTCGCCGCGAAGTGACGAGGCGGGGCGTGGATCTGTGATCAGCGTGGCCCACGCGGATAGGAAACGACTAGCTGGATAGGTTATCGCCTCGTGGATAGGTTAATAACCTATCCGGATGCCCTGTTTCCTATCCGCACGTGCGCAAGCTATCCACAAGCGTGCGCCTACCGGCTGCGATGCGGCAGCACCCGAGCCTCAGACGAGCAGAACGCCCTCCGTCATCATCCACTCGCGAGCCTGCTCTCCCAGCTCCTCGGAGACGGGGGCGGTCAGCTCACGCAGGACGCGCGTCGGGAACCCGGCGCGGACAGCATCCACGGCCGTGCACGCGACGCAGTGCGACTCGGCCAGGCCCACGACGTCCACCTCGGTGATGCCAGCGTCGCGCAGCGCCTCCTCCAGCGTCTTGCCGTCCTCGGTCGTCCCCTCGAAGCCCGAGTAGGCGGCCTCGTACTGGCCCTTCTTGACCGTCACGTCCGCGTTCACGTTCGCGAGCGCCGGGTGCAGCTCGGCCTCGTCCGTGCCCGCCACGCCGTGCGGGGGCCACGTGTCCACGAAGTCGGGGTTCTCGGAGAAGTGTGCGCCCGGATCGATATGCCAATCCTGCGTCGTTACGATCAGCTGGTACTCCCCGCGGTGGGCCTCCACGTAGGCGGCCACGGCCTCGGCGACCGCGTTGCCGCCCGTGACGGGCAAGGCACCGCCCTCGCAGAACGTGGGCTGAACGTCGACGATGATGAGCGCGCGGGTCATGCTTCCTCCATGAAAGTGGTGTTTTGGCCAGGATAGCACCGAGCGCACTTCCCGCGGAGAGCGTGCCTTTCCCGCAAAAAGGTGCCGGTTCCCCGTTTGAGCCTGCCAGGCAGTATTGTTAGGGGCTATGAGTCGTATTCTGTCCGCCGTCGCATGGCCCTACGCCAACGGCCCCCGTCATATTGGCCACGTTGCGGGATTCGGTGTCCCCTCCGACGTTTTCTCCCGGTACATGCGAATGGCCGGCCACGACGTCCTCATGGTCTCCGGCACCGACGAGCACGGCACCCCCATCCTGGTGGCCGCCGACGGCGCTGGCGTGAGCGCGCGCGAACTCGCGGATCAGAACAACCGCCTCATCGTCGAGGACCTCGTGGCGCTCGGCCTGTCCTACGACCTCTTCACCCGCACGACCGCCGGTAACCACTACCGCGTCGTCCAGGACATGTTCGCCACCGTGCGCGACAACGGCTACATGATCGAGCAGGTCACG
This sequence comes from uncultured Actinomyces sp., assembly GCA_902373545.1. Classification (GTDB taxonomy): domain Bacteria; phylum Actinomycetota; class Actinomycetes; order Actinomycetales; family Actinomycetaceae; genus Pauljensenia. Next base: position 34,164 of record CABKMZ010000014.1, read on the forward strand.
CGCGCCGCGATCTCCCCGTCCACCGGCCGCACTCTGCCCGACCGCTACATCGAAGGCACCTGCCCGATCTGTGGCGCCGAGGGCGCGCGCGGCGACCAGTGCGACAACTGCGGCAACCAGATGGACCCGACCGAGCTCATCAACCCGCACTCGCGCATCAACGGCGAGACCCCCAACTTCGTGGAGTCCGTCCACTACTTCCTCGACCTGCCTGCTCTGGCCGAGGCCCTGTCCGCCTGGCTGGACGAGCGCGAGCAGTCCGGTACCTGGCGTCCCAACGTCATCAAGTTCTCCCAGAACTTCCTCGAGGACATCCGCCCGCGCGCCATGACGCGCGACATCGACTGGGGCATCCCGGTCCCCGGCTGGGAGGACCAGCCCACCAAGCGCCTCTACGTGTGGTTCGACGCCGTCATCGGCTACCTGAGCGCTTCCATCGAGTGGGCGCGCCGCACCGGCGACCCCGAGGCGTGGCGCAAGTGGTGGAACGACCCCGAGGCCCTGTCCTACTACTTCATGGGCAAGGACAACATCGTCTTCCACTCCCAGATCTGGCCCGCCGAGCTGCTCGGCTACAACGGCCAGGGCGCGAAGGGCGGTGCCCCCGGTGACCTGGGCGTCCTCAACCTGCCCACCGAGGTCGTCTCCTCCGAGTTCCTCACGATGGAGGGCAAGAAGTTCTCCTCCTCGCACGGCATCGTCATCTACGTGCGTGACTTCCTCTCGCGCTACCAGGCCGACGCCCTGCGCTACTTCATCAGCGCCGCCGGCCCGGAGACCTCGGACTCCGACTTCACGTGGGCTGAGTTCGTGCGCCGCACCAACGGCGAGCTCGTCGCCGGCTGGGGCAACCTGGTCAACCGCACCGCGTCCATGATCGCCAAGAAGTTCGGCGAAATCCCCACCCCCGGTGAGCTTCAGGACATCGACCGCGCCCTCCTGGACGCCGTCGAGGCCGGTTTTGAGACCGTCGGCAACCTGATCCGCCACCACCGCCAGAAGGCGGCCCTGTCCGAGGCCATGCGCCTGGTCGGTGAGGCCAACAAGTACGTCACCGACACGGCGCCCTTCAAGCTCAAGGCGCCCGAGGAGCGTGAGCGCCTCGCGACCGTCCTGTGGACCCTCGCCCAGGCCGTCGCGGACCTCAACCTCATGCTCTCCCCGTTCCTGCCCCACGCCGCCAACGACATTGACCGTGTCATGGGTGGTGCGGGCGAAATCGCGCCCATGCCTCGTATCGAGGAGGTCGCCGAGCTCGACCCGCAGGTCCTGCCCGCCGACTTCGAGGGCCGCGATGGCTACCCGATCATCACCGGCGACTACACGAAGGTTCCGACCTGGGAGCGCCACCCGATCACGGCCGGTACCCCGATCGCCAAGCCCACGCCCGTCTTCGTCAAGCTCGACGAAGCAATCGTCGAGGAGGAGCTTGCCCGCTACGCGGACGCTCGCCCCGACGACGTCACGGGTGCATGAGCTGGGTTTTTCGTTGATCTGTCGGGCTTTGCGACAGATGTGACGCACGTGTGACAGCGCGCGGGTGGGACAGAAACGTTCCGCCCGCGCGCTTGTCTATGCGACAGTGTTACCGTGAGGTCATGGCCGAAGATTTTCTCGCGTCCGCCCTCGCTGCCGAGGCCTCGTCGCGCGCCCCGCAAGATCCCGACTACCCCCTCTTCCACGTCGCCCCACCCGTGGGTCGACTGAATGACCCGAACGGCCTCATCGAGGTCGATGGCGTCTATCACGCGTTCTTCCAGTACACGCCCGAGCACCCGCGCCGACTCGTCTACTGGGGCCACGCCTCCTCGACCGACCTGACGCGCTGGGACTATCACGCCCCCGCGATCCTGCCCGACACCCACCAGGACGCCAACGGCGCCTACTCGGGCACGGCCATCGAGGTCGGCGACCATGTCGAGCTGTGGTACACCGGCAACTACAAGGATCCCGAGACGGGGGAGCGCGAGGCCACCCAGTGCGTCGTCACCACGACTGACATGGTCACCTTCGACAAGCAGGTGCCCCCGGTCATCTCCCGCCAGCCGCAGGGGTACACGGCCCACTTCCGTGACCCGCAGGTGTGGCGTGACGCGGACGGCTCCTACCGGATGCTGCTCGGCGTCCAGCGCGAGAACCTCACGGGCGCGGCCCTGCTCTACCGCTCCACGGACCTGCGCGCGTGGGAGTGCGAGGGGGAGATGACCTTCCCCGATGCCGGTGGCGCTTTTGACGCGTTCGGTTACATGTGGGAGTGCCCCAACCTCGTGCGTCTGACGGACGAGGAAACGGGGCAGGCTCACGACGTGCTCATCTTCTGCCCGCAGGGCATCTCGCCCGAGCGCGAGGGCTTCGAGAACATCTTCCCGTGCGTCGCCGTCGTCGGCGAGCTGGTGGGAACCGAGCTGCGGGGTGCCGATGGCTCCTTTGAGGAGCTCGACCGCGGCACCGAGTTCTACGCGCCCCAGATCATGGCGCGCTCCGCCTCCTCGGACCCCGGTGCCCCGACCCTCCTCTTCGGCTGGGCGGGCAACGCCAGCGAGGACGACCAGCCCTCCATTGAGACCGGCGGCTGGGTGCACTGCTTCACCGCCCCGCGTGCCCTGACCCTGCGCGCAGGCCGTGTCATCGCGCGCCCGTACCTGCCGGGCCTGCCGCTCGCCCCCGCGACCCTTGAGGGGGCGCCCACTGACGAGGCCGGGGCGCGCATCGTGGAGCTGGCCGACTCGCGCTCGTGGCGCCTGGCCTTCGATGCCTCCTATGAGGGGGCCCTGTCCGTGCGCATCGGCTCCGAATCCGGCCTGGAGATCACCCTGGAGGAGGGCCGTCTCACCGTCGACCTGACGGGCACGCGCTACCCCCACGGCGGCCGCCGCGTCGTCACCCTGGACGCGGGGGAGGCGTGCCGCGTCGAAATCCTCCACGACCGCTCCATTACCGAGATCTACCTCGGCGACGGCTCGCGCGTCTTCACGACCCGCAGCTTCCTGAACGGCGCGGGCGCCGGCGTGGCGCTTGAGGGTGGCGCGTCGGTGACGGACATTCGTGCGGTGCGCGCTGACTAAACGACCCGAGAACGAGGCCGTGGCTACCCAGGTGGCCACGGCCTCGTCGCGTGTGGCGCGAGTCTCATTGCGCTGGCGTGAGATTTTTCCTGATCACCTTGCCAAAGGGGGTTCTGACGCCATAGTATGTCAATCGATTGCTACACACCGCCCAGCGCGGCGTAACAATGGCGTTGCGCGTGGGGTTTTGAGAAAGGAATGTGGTCGGCAATGGATCACGCCAAGGTGGCAGGAGAGGTCGTCGAAGCAGTCGGCGGCGCATCCAACATCAGCGCAGCAGCACACTGCGCAACCCGTCTCCGCCTGGTGATCGCGGACGAGTCCAAGATCAACCAGCAGGCCCTCGACGACAACGACGATCTGAAGGGGACGTTCGCCGCCGGCGGCATGTTCCAGATCATCGTCGGTCCCGGCGATGTCGACCAGGTCTACGCCAACATGGTTGCGAACCATGGCGTACGTGAGGTCTCCAAGGATGAGGCCAAGGAAGAAGCCGAAAAGGGCGGCAACCTTTTCTCGCGCTTCATCAAGATGATCGCCGACATCTTCGTTCCGATCCTCCCGGCGCTGGTCGCCGGCGGTCTGATGATGGCCATCAACAACGTCATGACTGCTGAGGGTCTGTTCGGAGCGCAGTCGCTGACCCAGATGTACCCGGGCATCGCTGACTATGCGGCCCTCATCAACATGGTCTCCTCCGCCGCCTTCGCCTCGCTGCCGGTCCTCGTCGGCTTCTCCGCCGCCAAGCGCTTCGGTGGCAACGTCTACCTCGGTGCCGCGATCGGTGCGGCTATGGTGTCGTCCGACCTCCTCAACGCCTGGAATACGGGCGCGGCTCTCGCCGGTGAAGCAACGGTGAGCTACTGGCACATCTTCGGCATGGACGTCGCCAAGATCGGTTACCAGGCGCAGGTCATTCCGACCCTGGCTGTCACCTACGTTATGTGCCTCATCGAGAAGAACCTGCACAAGGTTCTCAAGGGCACCGCGGACTTCCTGCTCACCCCGCTCATCACGATGCTGGTCACCGGCTTCCTGGCCTTCACGATCATCGGTCCCGTTACCCGCGTGGCAGCCGAGTACCTGACCTGGGGCATTAACTGGACCTACTCGACCCTCGGCGTCTTCGGTGGTCTTCTCTTCGGCCTCGTCTACAGCCCGATCGTCGTGACCGGCCTGCACCAGTCCTTCCCCGCCATCGAAATCCCGCTCCTGCCCGTCAACGGCGGCGTCGGCGACTTCATCTTCCCCGTCGCCTCCATGGCGAACGTCGCGCAGGGCGCGGCTGCCCTGGCCGTCTTCTTCAAGACCCGCGACGCCAAGCTCAAGGGCCTGGCCGGCGCGGGTGGCGCCTCCGCCGTCTTCGGCATCACCGAGCCCGCCATCTTCGGCGTCAACCTGCGCCTGCGCTGGCCCTTCTTCTGCGCCATGGCAGCTGCCGCCATCGGCTCTGCGGGCGTCGCCCTGCTGAACGTGCGCGGTCAGGCCCTCGGCGCGGCCGGCTTCGTCGGCTTCGTGTCGATCGTGCCGAAGTCGATCCCGGCCTACCTGGCCCTCGAGGTCCTCGTGTTCGTCCTGTCCTTCGGCTTCACCTTCGCCTACGCCATGACGCGCGGCAAGGCTG
>CABKMZ010000015.1 GCA_902373545.1 uncultured Actinomyces sp.
TGCCGCACGGCACCAGCCACCACCTGGGCCTGGACGTGCACGACTGCGCGAAGGCCCGCGCCGAGCTCTACCAGGGCGCGCTGCTCGAGCCGGGCATGGTCTTCACGATCGAGCCCGGCCTGTACTTCCGCGCCGACGACCTGCTGATCCCCGAGGAATACCGGGGCATCGGCGTGCGCATTGAAGACGACGTCGTGGTGAACGCCGACGGCACGGTCACGCGCATCTCCGAGGATATCCCGCGCACGATCGCGGACGTTGAGGAGTGGATCGCGCGCATCCAGGGGCGTTAAGCGCCCGCTGAGCGTCTCGTCGCTTGGAGCGCCCTAGCGGTGCTCTCCCGACGCCTCGGTCTGGTCTCCCTCGGGGGACGAGGCCGGGACGTCCTCGTACGTCTCTGGCGTCGGCTCGCTGTGGGCCGCTTGGCTCCCATGGGGGGCTGTCTCCGGCGCGGGCGTCGCCGACGGCTCGGGCGCCGTGACCGGCGAGGCCACCACGGCCTCGTGCGCGGCGGACGCGGCAGAGCCGGCGGGCTGCCCGGCACCGCCGGGGACCTCACCCTCCCTGGTCGCCGCGCCAAAGCGCGGGCGGCCGTCGGGGAAGAAGCCCACGGAGTCCTTGCGGGGGCGCTCAGCCTTCTCCGGGGCGCGCTTGGGGCGCGCTTGGTTGCCGGGCGTGCGCTGAAGGAGCGCGAAGGCCTGATCGATGTCAGCGGAGGCCAGGATCGCGTAACGAAGCGCCACGACCTGCTGGGTGGACACCAGATCCCGGCTGCGCCCGCGCACAATGAAGGCCAGCGCGGACAGCGCCATGCCGACCAGTGCACCGATGAAGATGCCACCCGCCACCCACGCTCCCGTGCCGCCCGCATTCTGCCCAGCCGACATGAACATGCCTGCCAGCGCACCCCACAGGGCACCGCTGGACGCACCCGACATGGAGGCGCGGGCGATCGTCAGACGCCCTTTAACGCGCTCCACCATGTGCAGATCGGTGCCGACAATCGTGATGGAGGCGACGTCAAAGCCGTGATCGGACAGGAAATCAACCGCGGCGCGCGCCTGCGCGTAGCTCTGGTACGAACCAACCTCAGTTCCCGTCGGCATCTGCGGTTCCAACACGATGGCCATAGTCTCTCCAATCCTCAAGCCCCGGTGGCGTGAGACTCATTGTCCCACCGGCACCGGCTCGCCGTCACGACGCATCGAACGAGATCAGCCTAAAATGATTGAGTGAGCATTGCATCTATTGAGGTCGGCACCAAAGGTCGCCGCGTGTACATCGGAAAGCTTGCTGGCACCGGTGTTTTCGACCCTTTGGGCGACCAGGTCGGCAAGATTCACGATGTCGTTGTCATCTTTCGGCTGAAATCCGAAGCCAACGTCATCGGCTTCGTCGTCGAGGTCGGCCCGCGCAAGCGCGTCTTCCTGCCGCTCACCCGTGTGACCTCCATTGAGGCCGGCTCGGTCATTACGACGGGCCTGCTCAACATCCGTTCGTTCACGCAGCGCCCCATCGAAACTCTCGTGCTCTCCGAGCTCTTCGACCGCGTCGTGACCATGAACGACGGCTCCGGCCAGGCGCGCATCCTCGACGTGGCGATGCGCCAGCGCCGCCCCAAGGACTGGGTGATCTCCACCCTGCACGTCCAGCGCGTGCGCACGTCCTCGCTTGGCTTCACGCGCAGCGGCGAGACCCTCACGGTGGACGTGAACGAGGTGTCGGGCCTACTCAAGACCGACTCGAACCAGTCGGCAACCGCGCTCCTGCAATACACCGAGGACATGCGCCCCGCCGACCTGGCGGACTTCATCCACTCCCTGCCCCAGGACCGCAAGATCGCGGTCGCCCAGCAGCTGACCGACGCGCGCCTGGCCGACGTGCTCGAGGAGCTGGGTAACGAGGACCGTATCGCCATCGTCTCCGCGCTGGAAGCCGCCCGAGCTGCCGACGTCCTCGACGTCATGCAGCCTGACGACGCCGCCGACCTCGTCGCTGAGCTGCCCGACGCGCAGGCCCAGTCCCTGCTGGCCCTCATGGAACCCGAAGAGGCCGAGGACGTGCGCCGACTCATGACCTACGAGGAGTCCACCGCCGGCTCACTGATGACCACCGAGCCCGTCATCTTCGGCCCCAACGCGACCGTCGCGCAAATGCTCGCGGCGGTTCGCCGCGAGGACATCCCGGCCTCAATCGCGACCGTCGCCTTCATCGCACGCCCGCCCCAGGAGACCCCGACCGGCCAGTACCTGGGCATGGTCCACATCCAGCGCGCGCTGCGCGAACCCCCGCAGACACTGCTCGGCACCATCCTGGACCGCGACATCGAGGCCGTGGACCCCAACGCGCACATCGCGACCGTGACACGTCTGCTGGCGACATACAACCTGACGGTCCTGCCCGTCGTCGACGAGGACGGGCACTTACACGGCGCCGTCTCGGTCGACGACGTCCTCGACGAGCTGTTGCCCGAGGACTGGCGAGACTTCGACGACGACGTGACCGACCGCATGATGGCAAGGAGCATCGATGGCTGATCGCCTGGATAACCCGATTGACAAGCGTCAGTGGTTCTTCCGCCGCTCGTCAGGCGGCGGCGATGGCTTCGGCCGCTTCGCCGAGGCCACCGCCCGTTTCATGGGCTCGCCCCGCTTCGTCCTCTACATGACGATCTTCGTCATCGCGTGGATCGGCGCGAACCTGATGCTCGCCGGCATCAGCGAGAAAGCCGCCTGGGACCCCTACCCCTTCATCCTCCTGAACCTCGCGTTCTCAACCCAGGCCTCGTACTCGGCCCCCCTGATTATGCTCGCGCAGAACCGTCAGGACGCCCGCGACCGCGTCGTGGCCGAGCAGGACCGTCTGCGCGCCGAACGCAACCTGGCCGACACCGAGTACCTCGCCCGCGAGATCGCCGGCCTGCGCCTGGCCCTCCAAGACGTCGCCACGCGCGACTTCGTGCGCTCCGAACTGCGCGACATGCTCGAAGACCTGCGAGCAGAGATCGCCGCGGACGCAGCCAAGGCCTCGGGCACGGACGCGGACGCCACCCGGGACACCGAAGGACACTCTCAGGCCGACTAACGTCCTCTAGAAGATGGGTGCCCCGGCCAGTAGAGTGGAGTCCATGCCAGTCACGCTTGAATCCGTCATGGACGCTCTCGGCCAGGTCATCGACCCCGAGATCCGTCGCCCCATCACCGACCTGAACATGGTGACCCCCGACCTGGTCACCATCGACGGCTCCTCCGTCGCCGTCAAGGTCCTGCTCACCACCGCCGGATGCCCCCTGCGCACCCAGATCACCAACGACGTGAAGGAACGCGTGGGTGCCCTCGACGGCGTCGAGAATGTCTCCGTCGAGATGGGCGTCATGGACGAGGCCCAGAAGAAGGCGCTGCGCGAAAAGCTCAACGGCGGACGCCCCGAGCGCGAAATCCCCTTCTCCCGCCCCAACTCCCTGACCCGCGTCATCGCCGTCACCTCCGGTAAGGGCGGCGTCGGCAAGTCCTCCATGACCGCGAACCTGGCCGCCGCGCTGGCCGCGCAGGGCCTCAAGGTCGGCGTCATGGACGCCGACATCTACGGCTTCTCCATCCCCCGCATGCTCGGCGTCGACCACGACCCGCAGGTCATCGACGGCATGATGATCCCGCCCGTGGGCGCCGGCGGCGTCAAGGTCATCTCGATCGGCATGTTCGTGCCCGACGGCCAGGCCGTCATCTGGCGCGGCCCCATGCTCCACCGCGCCCTCCAACAGTTCCTCGCCGACGTGTTCTGGGGCGACCTGGACGTCCTGCTCATCGACATGCCTCCGGGCACGGGCGACGTCGCGATCTCGATCGCGCAGCTGCTACCCAACTCGGAGATCCTCGTCGTGACGACCCCGCAGGTCGCGGCCGCCGAGGTCGCTGAGCGCGCCGGTTCCATCGCCGCCCAGACGAACCAGAAGGTCATCGGCGTCGTCGAAAACATGTCCTTCCTGCCTCAGCCCGACGGCTCTCGCCTGGAGATCTTCGGCGCGGGCGGCGGCGAGTCCGTCTCTGCCCGCCTGACCGCCCAGCTCGGCTACGACGTCCCGCTCCTGGCCCAGGTGCCCCTCGACATCGCCCTGCGTGAGGGCGGCGACCGCGGCGAGCCCGTGGCCGTGGCCTCCGGCCCCGCCGCCGAGGTCTTGACCTCGCTGGGCGCAACCCTGGCCTCAACGAACCGCGGCCTGGCGGGGCGCCCCCTCGGGGTCTCCCCCATCCAGCACTGACGCCCGCGACAGCGCTCCTCGCCATGGCCTCGTCCTCACCGACGAGGCCATGGTTGCGTTGTGGGGACCTCGTTCCTTTTTCGAGGGCTTGCCGGATGCACTTCTCAGCGCTGTCGTCACGTTTTTCGCGGGAGATCGGAGCGCCAACGCGCCCCTGTCGCCCCTCGCCTGTACCCTGATGCCTGGAGAGGGGCGCACACACGTGGACGCACCTTGCTGTGGCGACCGAGGAAACGTGAGGATCACAGATGGCGGATAAGGCCCAGACCTGGGTGTACACCGAAGATTACGTGGCGGAGAGCGACGCTCTGACCGCCGCGCGCGCTGTCGCATCCGAGCTTGGAGCTTCCCCCGTGTCCTCTGGTACCGGAGCCGCCCTGCGTATGCTCGCCGCTGTCGCGGGCGCGCGAGCCGTCCTCGAGGTGGGCACGGGCGCCGGAGTGTCCGGCCTGTGGCTCCTTGACGGTATGGCGCCCGACGGCGTCCTGACGACCATCGACGTCGAGTCCGAGCTACTGGGCCACGCACGCCGCAACTTCGCCGCCGCCGGCCTGTCTTCCCACCGCACGCGCTTGATCGCCGGGCGTGCCCTCGACGTGCTGCCCCGCATGGCCGCGCGCGGCTACGACATGGTTGTCCTCGACGGCGACCTGGATGAGACCCCGCAGTACCTGGATCACGCCGTGCGCATCCTGCGCCCCGGCGGCACCATCGCCTTCGTCCATGCCCTGTGGCACGACCAGGTGGCCGACCCCGCCCGCCGCGACGCCCGCACCGTCGTCGCCCGCGAAGTCGTCAACTACCTGCGTGACTCTGAAGAATTCGTGCCCGCTCTGCTGCCCGTCGGCGACGGCCTGGCGGTCGCCGTCAAGCGCTGAGAGACGCGCTCTATCGCCGCTGGGAGCGGCGCACCAGAGATAACAAAGCGGTGGGACAGGCCAGGCCTGTCCCACCGCCGTTATGTCGCCTTAGATCGCCGACGTCAGAACCTCAGCCAGGTCCTGGGCTTCCTGCGGGCTCATTTCGATAACGAGGCGGCCGCCCCCTTCGGTGGGGATCCGCACGACAATGCTGCGACCTTCCGCGGTCGCTTCGAGGGGACCATCCCCCGTGCGAGGTTTCATCGCTGCCATGTTGAGGACTCCTCTCAGAGTAGCACCGCCGCCACCTGCGGCGGCACACCCATCAATCTTACCGGAAAACCGCGCACTTTCCTTGACAGGTCGCCCAGCATCACACCCACAAAATAGGCCGAGCGATCAATTGAGTCTGACAATCCTGCGATAATTCCTCTTCAGCGCCCCTCACAAAGCCGTGACATCTACTAGGCACCCGTGGCCAGGCGCACCGCCTCCTCCGGGTCGTCCACGACGTGCAGCAGGTCGACATCTCCGGGCGAGATCATGCCCGCATCGGCCATCGAGGAGCGGATCCAGTCGACCAGACCCGACCAATAGGCAGTGCCCACGAGCACGAGCGGGAAGGAACGAATCTTGCCGGTCTGAACCAGGGTCGCCGACTCAAAGAGCTCATCCATCGTGCCAAAACCGCCCGGCATGACGATAAAGCCCTGGGAGTACTTGACGAACATGGTCTTGCGGGCAAAGAAGTAGCGGAAGTTCACGCCGCGGTTTACCCACCGGTTCATGCTCTGCTCGTGCGGCAGCTCGATGCCCAGGCCCACGGACGTGCCCCCGGACTCCCAGGCGCCGCGGTTCGCGGCTTCCATCATGCCCGGCCCGCCACCGGTAATAACGGCGTAGCCGCGCTCGACCAGCAGGGACCCGATGCGCCGAGCGCACTCGTAGAGGGGGTCGTCGGGGCGGGTGCGGGCCGAGCCGAACACGGAGATGGCGGGGCCAACCTTCGCCAGGGCCTCGAAGCCTTCCACGAACTCGGACTGGATGCGCAGGACGCGCCAGGGGTCAGTGTGCTTCCAGTCGGCACTCTGCTCCGTCTGAAGGAGGGACGCGTCGGCCGTCAAGCGCGGGATCTGGTCACCGCGCAGGACGAGGGAGCCGCGGCGGTAGGTCTCTTCAGGGGTACTCATGATCGTTTCCTCCCGGTCAATGAGGGTGCGCGCCACGCGCGCGTGAGCGCTCGCTACTGCGCGAGCAGGAATGCACGCAGGGTGTCGTGCACCCTGACAATATCCGATACCGGCGTATGTTCGTCGCGCGTGTGGGCAAGCAGAGGATCCCCGGGGCCAAAGTTCATCGCGGGGACCCCCACCTGCGTAAACCGGGCGACGTCGGTCCACCCGACCTTGGCGGACAGGCCCAGCTCAACCCCGGCCTCGTCCGCGACGCGACGGGCAACGGACAAGAAACGCTCAGCGACGGGAGAATCCGCGCCGGGCCTGGCGCCCTCGCACAGGTCGTCGACGTCGATGGTTGCGCCGGTGCCCTCAAAGAGGCCGCGCACCCACTCCAGGGCGTCGTCGGCACGCTTGGAGGGCGCGAAGCGGTAGTTGACGGTCATGGAGGCCGCCTCGGGGATCACGTTGTTCGCGATGCCGCCCTCGACGCGCACGACCGAAAGCGATTCGCGGAACTCGAGGCCGTCGACCACCTCGACGGGGTTTCCGTAGGCGGCGATGCGCTCGATGACGGGGGCCATCGCGTGGATCGCGTTCACGCCCATCCAGGCGCGCGCCGAGTGCGAGGCCCGCCCCGGGAAGTGCGCAATGACGCGCAGTGTCCCGTTGCAGCCACCCTCGACCTGCGCGGCCGTCGGCTCACCCAACAGCGCCAGGTCGCCCGCCAACCAGTCGGGGAAGCGTCGCTGGATGCGGCCCAGGCCGTTCAGATGCGAGGCGACCTCCTCATGGTCGTAGAAAATCCAGGTGACGTCCGAGGTCAGCACCTGCTGCGCGCCGCCCGCGATCGCAGCTCCGGCCTCGCACGCGAGCGCGAGCGCGGCCGCGCAGCCGCCGAGCATGTCGACCGAGCCGCGCCCCCACACGACCTCAACGCCGTCGCGGACCTCGGTGCGCCCGGGCACGTTGTCGGCGATCGGCACCGTGTCCAGGTGCCCCGCCAGAACGACGCGATCGGCCAGGCCGAGCTGGGTCCGCGCGCACACGGCGTCCCCGTCGCGCAGGATCTCCAGGGCGTCCACGGTCCCGAAGCCCGCATCGCGCAGGGCGGCCTCGACCGCGTCCGCGAGCGGCCCTTCATTGCCCGACTCCGAGGGGATGTCGATCATCTGGCGCGTCAGCGAAAGAGCGTCCGTTGTGTCCGTCAGCTGCATGTTTCCTCCTTCATCGCTGCCTCCAGGATAGCGGCGCGCTCCCCCACCTGCGTCCCGCGGCTGCCCGAACGCGCGGGGTGGGAGCGCCGCGCCTCTCCGCTTTCCGCACCCGAGACACGGTGTTACTCTCAACACATGACACGCTCTGCTGGCCCGTCCCTGTTCGCGGGTATCGCTTCCTTCCTCGCCTCTGCGACACGGGGTCGTTTCCGCCTCATCATCGGCTACGAGGATCCGCGCTACGACGAGCTGGCCCGCGACGGCGCCGCGATCATCGAGGCGGCCAACGGCCACGCCCTCCTCATGCCACGCGCTCTGCCCGCGCCGCTGACAGCCTTCGCGGTACGCATGGTGATGGCCGACGGCGCCGTCTATGTGCGCGCCAGCGGCGAGGCACTCATCTACCTCGGCGGGCGCGCGGTGGAGCGCACACGCGAGGGCGCCCCCGCTTCCGAGACCGAGCTGGCCCTCATCGACCAGGCCGTGGCCGGGCTGGGCGAGGACCCCGCCCTCCCGCGCGCCGAAGGCGGCTGGGAGTTCGTGGGCGAGGGTATGATCGGCGCCTACGTGGACCGAGCCGTCTCGCGCCTGTCTGACCTGGGTTCTCGCTCGTCGGTGCCCGTGCGCGTGGACGAGGCCTCGGGCCTCCTGGCCACCCTGCTGGAGCGCCTGGGCATCCCCATCGACGAGGCCGGGGCGGGCCTGGCCCTGAGCGTGTCCACCGACGGTCGCACTCTGGCCTCCTCCCTGCCCGAGGACTCGGTGCGTCAGTGCCTGGCGCACGCCCTGACGACGAATCCCGCGGCGCCCTCCGGCCCCGGCCAGTACTGCGTCGACCCGGCCTTCGTGCTGGACGCCGACGCGATCACCGCGGGCGCGGCCCTTGCTCTCATGACCGCGCGCTAACCGCCCGCGGCGCCCCGGCCTCGTCCCCGAAGACCCACGCGGGACGCAGATGAGCACGGCTGTCCCTAGCCTGCACGTATGAGTGAGAACACCCCGCTGCCACCCGCCGTGCGGCGCTTCGATCGGCGCACCCCATCCGCCCCTCCCCTACAATCGTCCGGTAGACACAGCGGCGGAAGGTGGGACATGGCCCTGACATCGATTGAGATCTGTGCAGGTGCGGGCGGACAGGCGCTCGGACTGGAGCAGGCCGGATTCGATCACGTGGCCGTCGTCGAAATCGATCACCACGCCTGCAACACGCTGCGCGAAAACCGGCCGAGCTGGAACGTCATCGAGGGCGACGTCGTCCCCTGGATCAAGGAGCACGCGCACGAGTACGCCGGGGTCGACCTGGTCGCCGGAGGCGTGCCCTGCCCGCCCTTCTCCTACGCGGGCAAGCAGCTGGGCCCCGACGACGAACGCGACCTCTTTCCCGCCATGATCGAGCTCGTGCGCGTCGTGCGCCCGCGAGCCATCATGATTGAGAACGTGCGCGGCCTGCTGGATCCCAAGTTTGCGCAGTATCGCGCAGACGTCGAGGAGCACCTGCGCGAGATCGGCTACGGCCTGCAGTGGAAGCTCCTGCAGGCCTCCGACTTCGGCGTCCCCCAGCTGCGCCCGCGCGTCATCGCCGTGGGTCTGCGCGACGACATCGAGGCCTCCTTTGAGTACCCCGAGCCGTCCCCGCAGGATGCGCCCACGGTCGGCCAGACCCTCGTCGACCTGATGGCGGCGCGCGGCTGGAAGGGCGCGCAGGAATGGGCCAAGCGCGCCAACCGCATCGCGCCGACCCTCGTGGGCGGCTCCAAGAAGCACGGTGGCCCCGACCTGGGGCCCACGCGCGCCCGACGCGCATGGGCTGAGCTGGGCGTCAACGGTTCGACCATCGCACCCGAGGCCCCAGACCCCGATTTCCAGGGCGACCCGCGCTTGACCGTTCGCATGGCCGCCCGCATCCAGGGTTTCCCTGACGACTGGACGATCACGGGGGCAAAAACCAACGCGTATCGCCAGGTCGGCAACGCATTCCCGCCGCCCGTCGCGCGCGCAGTCGGCGAGCGGATCGCCTCCGTGTTGAACGCCTCGTCGACCTCAGGCGAGGCCGTCGCATGAGCGTCAACCTGGCCGAGCAGCGTGCTCTCTTCCACCGCCACCTGACGGAGTCGGGCACCCTGTCGATCAACGCCGACGGCGTGGCGAGCAATGCGGACAAGAACCAGCGCCTCTCGTGCCAGCTGGCGCTGGCGGTCGCCCAGCGCCTGGGCGCCCCCAGCGGCGTGCGTAAGCTCGACGGGCAGCGCGCGGGAAAGAACTTCGAGGAGGCCGTCTCCGCTTTCCTGCGCGACTCCTTCCCCCACATGTCGGCGCTGCGTCCGGGCCGCTGGGAGGTCCTCAACGTCGGCAGCTCCCGACAGGGCCAGTTCCTGGCGCACTACGAGCCCTACCGCCACCTGGATGAGCTGGCCGAGGCCATCGCGCGCAACCCCACGCTGGCGACCGTACTGGGCAACTCCTACGACATTTCGCCCGACGTTCTCCTCGTTCGCTCGCCGATCACGAACCGGGAACTTGAAGAGGCGGGAATCGCGGTCGGCAGCGCCGCCCAGTATTCCCCGTTGCTGGCACGTAACCAATCCTCCCCGATCGTGCACGCCGTCGTCTCGTGCAAGTGGACCCTGCGCTCGGACCGCGCCCAGAACGCTCGCTCCGAAGCGCTGAACCTGATCCGCAATCGCAAGGGCCGCACGCCCCACATCGTGGTCGTCACCGGCGAGCCAGCACCCTCGCGTCTGGCGTCGCTGGCCCTGGGAACGGGCGACATCGACACGATGTATCACGTCGCCCTGCCCGAGCTGGTGGAGGCCACCCACGCCTCGGACAACGCCGAGGCCACGAAGACGCTGGACAACCTGATCGACGGGCAGCGGCTGCGCGACATCGCCGACCTGCCCCTTGACCTGGCGATCTAGGCCAGCCCCGGCGCGAACACGCGCACACAGTCGTGCCCCGAGCCTGACGGCCCGGGGCACGAACGTCTCGCGGAATCAGCTCACACGTCGAAAGGCGTGGAGATGACCATGCCGCCCGTCTCGATCTGGCCAGCCATGTCGGACAGGCCCAGCTTGAGGTCGGAGGAGAGCATCGGCGTGTAGGCGCCGAAGCCGGTCAGGATGACGCCACCGGAAGCCAGGGACACCGGGACGGTCGATGCGGGCTTGCCCTCAATGGCCTCGGACACAAGGGTGTCCATGGCGGTGGAGTAGTCCAGGACGATGCCGGTCAGGACGGGCGCGCCGATGGTGGAGCGCACGGCGTCGGTGATCTGGATATAGCTGAACGCGTCCGAGAAGGACTGGGTGTCAACCTGCTCGACCACAGGTGAAGCGGACTGCGCGCCGGACTGGCCCGACATCACTTCCTCGGTGGAGGCGGCCTCGTCGCGGGTCAGGCCCTTGAGGTCGTCCTTCGTCAGGCCCGTCCACACCAGGCGCACCATCGGGTTCGCCGCCGCCGTGACGGCGCGGGCGGCGCCCACGTTGTTGTCACCGGCGATAGGCAGGATGATGTCGGCGCCCTGGGCGATGAAATCGGCGGTGGTGGCCTCGACCTGCTCGGCGCTGTCGACGTAGGTGCCTTCCTTCGTCCCGTTGTTCCAGCCCAGGATGGTGATCGAGGTTCCCTTGGCCAGGTTGTAGGCGTCGACGCCTTCCGCGAAAGCATCCATCTGGGAGCTGGTGACGTTGTCGCGCGACCCGCCGATGACAGCCAGCGTGCCCGTCGTGGTCATGCCAGCCGAGGCGTATCCGGCCAGGTAGGCGGCCTCCGAGGCCTTGACGTTGACGACGGAGCCGTTCTTGAGGGAGGCGGGGTTGCCCTTCGCATCCGTGAACGAGGCACCGACGAGCGCGAAACGGACCTTCGGGTTAGCGCGCGCGGCGTCGGACATGGAGACGGCCACGGTCGAGTCGGTGCCGACGATCAGGGTGCAGCCAGCTGCCACAAGCGAGGCCGGGGCGCCGTCGCCGGACGCCGCTTCGTAGGCGATCGACAACTTATTGGCGGCGCCAGCGAGGGCGGTCGCCGCGGGGTCGGTGGCAGCGTCGGCGTGCGATGTGGCGGCGCAGATCTTTGCGGAGGTGGCCGGTGTGGCGCTGGGTGCCTGAGAGCAGGCGCTCATGACCAGGGCGGCAGCCGTGGCCGTAGTAGTGAGGGCGGCGAGGGTCCGCTTATTCACGTCTGATGCCTTTCGTCGGGGCGTCTTTCTGCCCATCACGGTACCAGCCACAGTGCGCCGACCGCCGCCCGGGGCGGTGCACCTCACCCGGACACGACAAGCCGCAGGCGGCGCAAGGCGTGGGCGCGCCACGCGTCATCTCGCGCCGCCTGTGCGCTGGCCTCAAAGCAGGTCGGAGCGACCGCTGTGCGCGAGCGTGTCGACGACGGCCTTAACGGACTGCGCGCGATCGAGTCGGGTGACGAGGATAGCGTCGGGGGTCAGGGCTACCGCGACGTCGGGCACGCCGACGAGGGCGACGAGCGGGCCCTCCTCACCGGTGGTCCCGTAGACCGCGGCGCCCTCGGAATCGACGCGGATTGCCTCGCCGAGGCCACCCGCGGCGGCCGCGATGCCGGTCAGGGCCTCGAAGTCCCCCAGGTCCGTCCAGCCGAGCTGCGCGTCGGCGGGTACGACGGCCACTCCCCCGTCGGCGGCGACGGGCTCGGCGATCGCGTGGTCGATGGCGATCTTCGTCAGGTGCGGCCAGTTCTCCTCGAGGGTCGCCTCGAACGCGGGGGTGCCCCACGTGCGCGCGATCGTCTCCAGGCGGGCGTGCAGGTCGGGCATGAGCCGGGCCAGGTGGGAGGCCAGGACACCCGCGGACATGATGAACATACCGGCGTTCCACAGGTAGCCCGCCGACACATAGCGCGCGGCCGTCTCGGCGTCGGGCTTTTCCACGAACTCAGCGACCCGGCGGGCCCTCGCCTGAGCGCTGGGGGCCCCGGCCTCGTCCCCGTCGCTCAACTGCGGGCCGGGGGCGATATACCCGTAGGCGGTCGAGGCCTCGGTGGGCGTCAGGCCGATCGTGACGACGTAGCCCTGGCGCGCGGCGTCAATCGCGGTCTCGACGGCGCTGCGCAGCAGCTCGGGGCGGGCGATCAGGTGATCTGCGGCGAACGAGCCGACGATGGCGTCCTCCCCGAAGCGCTCGCGCACAACGTAGGCGGCCAGGCCAATCGCGGCCATGGAGTCGCGGCCCGACGGCTCGATGAGGAGGGTGCGGTCCTGCGAAGAGGCGAACTCGGGCAGCTGGGCGAGCACGCCGTCGCGGTGCGCCGCTCCGGTCACGATGGTCACCGACGAGGCCGACTCAGCCAGACGGTCCACCGTGCCTTGCAGGAGGGTGCGGCCCGTACCGGCCAGGTCGAGGAGAAACTTGGGGCGGCGGCGCCGCGACAGCGGCCACAGGCGGGTGCCGGCGCCGCCGGCGGGGATGATCACGTGGAGGTCACTCATGCCCCCAGTATCGCAGATACGACGAGGGGGCGAGGCACTGGCCTCGCCCCCTCGTGGAAAGCGTGTGCTACGCGAGTGTCACTCGGCGTCGCCCTCGGCGGGAGCCTCTTCAGCGGGGGCTTCCTCGGCCTCTTCAGCGGCGGCTTCCTGGACGGACAGGATGACCGTCTCGGCGTCGAGCTCGACCTCAACGCCAGCGGGCAGCTTCAGGTCGGAGACGTGCACAGCAGAGCCGGCCTCGACGCCTTCGATGGAGACCTCGACGTGCTCGGGGATGGAGGTGGCGGGGGCCTTCACCAGGATGGTGAACTCCTCCAGGGAGTGGACAGTGCCGGGCACGGGCTCGCCGACGACGACGACGGGGACCTCGACGTCGACCTTCTCGCCGGCCTTGACGGCCTGGAAGTCGGCGTGCAGGATGTCGCGGCGCACGGGGTGAACCTGAACGTCCTTGACGAGGGCGAGCTGGGACTTGCCGTCGATCTTGAGCTCAACGAGCGCGTTCTTGTTGCCGCGGACAATGAGGAAGAGGTCGTGGCCGGGAACGTCCAGGTGACGGGGCTCTTCGCCGTGGCCGTACAGGACCGTGGGGACCTTGCCTGCGCGGCGGGCGCGGCGGGCAGCACCCTTACCGAACTCGGAACGCTCTTCGGCAAGCAGGACGGGGTTGTCGCTCATGTGTTTTCCTTCGCATCTCAGGTCCGGCGTCGGTGTCGGCAGAGTGAAGGAAGCGCGGCGCGCATCAATTCAGGCCCTGTCGATAACGGCGGATACGGATCCGCCCTCGCCGGAGCAACCCCAACAGGGTACCTCACGGCGAGGGCGGATGTGAAGCGGGAAATGGTCAGTTAAACAGGGATGTGACCGAACCGTCTTCGAAGACCTCGTGGATCGCACGGGCCAGGAGCGGCGCGATCGACAGGACGGTGAGCTGCTCGAAGCGCTTCTCAGCGGGGATCGGCAGGGTGTCGGTGACGACGACCTCGGCAGCGCCGGACTCGGACAGGCGCTTGGTGGCGGGGTCTGAGAGGATGCCGTGGGTGGCCACGACGATGACCTTCTTGGCGCCGGCATCGTTGAGGACCTTGATGGCCTCGGTGATCGTGCCGGCGGTGTCGATCATGTCGTCAACCAGGACACATTCCTTGCCAGCGACCTCGCCGACGACGCGGTTCGCGACGGCGACGTTCGGGCGGGTCGTGTCGCGGGTCTTGTGGACGAAGGCCAGGGGCGCGCCGCCCAGCTTCTTCGACCACTTCTCGGCCACGCGGATACGGCCAGCGTCCGGGGACACGACGGCCGTGTTGGACAGGTCAACACGGCCGCGCACGTAGTCCACGAGGACCGGCATGGCAAACAGGTGGTCAACCGGACCGTCGAAGAAGCCCTGCTCCTGCGAGGCGTGCAGGTCCACGCTCATGATGCGGTCGGCACCGGCACTGCGGTACAGGTCAGCCATCAGGCGCGCCGAGATGGGCTCACGGCCCTGGTGCTTCTTGTCCTGGCGCGAGTAGGGGTAGAAGGGAGCGACCACGGTGATGCGCTTGGCGGAGGCACGCTTGGCAGCATCAATCATGATGAGCTGCTCCATGATCCACTTGTTGATGTCGCCCGCGATGGACTGCAGGACGAACACGTCGGCGCCGCGAACGGACTCGTTGAAGCGCACGTAAATCTCGCCGGAGGCGAAGTCGTAGGCCGTCACCGGCGAAACCCCACATCCGATTTCCTCGCCCACGGCGTGAGCCAGGTCCATGTGAGCTCGTCCAGAAACGAGGACGAGGTTCTTCTCTCCGGTGGTCACCAGTCCGCTCATGCGGTTGTCTCTCCTTGTGTTGGATCAGGCGCGAGGCGCCGCGATCAGTGTGCCGATGGTGGCGTATGGCGTAACCATCGTATCGGCTGCAACGCAGCCCTGACCGATCCACGCGGTGGGAACCACAGCTCGGTCCCCGATTTCCGCATCAATCAGTGTGGCGTTAGGACCGATTTCACAGTTACCCCCAACGCTTGTGGTACCCCTCAGGCAGGTGCCGGGGTAGATCGTGGTGTCCGCACCGACCTTCACGTCGACATCGACCCAGGTGGAGGCCGGATCGACGATCGTGACGCCGGAGCGCATGAGCGCCTCGCAGATGCGCTTGTTGAGCTCGGCACCCAGCTCGGCGAGTTGGACACGGTCGTTCGCGCCCGCGCTCTGCCAGTGGTCGGTGAGCTCGAGGGCGCCAGCGGTGCGCCCGGCGGGCGCGGCGGCGGCCAGCACGTCGGTCAGGTAGACCTCGCCCTGGTCATTGTCAGTCCCCAGGGAGGCCAGGGACTCGCGCAGGAACTGGGCGTCGAACGCGTAGATGCCCGCGTTGATCTCGTTGATGGCGGCCTGCTCGGGCGTCGCGTCGCGCTGCTCGACGATCGCGATGACCGTGCCCGATGCGTCACGGATGATGCGTCCGTAGCCGGTGGGATCCTCAACGCGCGAGGTCAAGACGGTGACAGCATGACCCGCTTCCTCGTGAGTGGCGACCAGCTGGGCCAGGGTATCCGTGGACAAGAGAGGCACATCGCCGTACGTGACGACGATAGTGCCGGGCGCGGGCGCGACGGCGTCGTCCAGGGCCGCGAGGCCACACTGGACAGCTCGTCCGGTGCCGGGAATCTCGTCCTGGTCGGCGATGATGGCGGTCGGACTGACGCGCGCGATCTCGGCGGCGACCACCTCGCGCTGGTAACGCACGACCGCAACCAGATGCTCGGGGTCGAGGCCGTGAGCCGCGCGCAGAGCGTGTCCGATCATGGACAGGCCAGCGAGGGGATGCACGACCTTCGGGAGGGCGGATTTCATGCGCGTTCCCTGACCGGCGGCCAGGACGATGACGGCGGCGGGGCGAGACATATTCCTCCTCAAAGGGTTAACGGACCCCAACGGGTCCGATCGCTCCGCCCCTAGGATTCGAACCTAGACTAAAGGCACCAAAAACCTCTGTGCTGCCGTTACACCAAGGCGGAATGCGTCCACGGTGATAATACCCGGACCACTCCCACGCTTTCAAACGCGCCACTCCCCCGCGCGCGGAACGCCCACCCCGCCCCGGCCTCGTCCCGTGTGATACTGGAGGCATGGCTGAGAAGAGGACACGGATGAGCGGCTTCGCACGCCGCGAGCAGCTGGTTGCCGTGGGGCGCTCCCTGTTCGCCGAAAAGGGGTTCGGTGCAACCAGCGTCGAGGAGATCGCCGCCCGAGCGAAAGTCTCCAAGCCCGTCATCTACGAGCACTTCGGCGGCAAGGAAGGTCTGTATGCCGTCATTGTCGACCGTGAGGTTCAGGCCCTGATCGCCTCCCTCCAGTCCTCCCTGGAGTCCTCCGAGCGTCCGCGCCTGATCCTGGAGAACGCGACCCTGGGTCTGCTGGACTACATCGAGCGCAACACGGACGGATTCCGCGTGCTCGTGCGCGACGCACCCTCGGATCGCACCGCAGGTTCTTTCTCCTCCGTGATGGGTGACGTGGCCGTCAGCGTCGAGCACATCATCGCCGAGCAGTTCAAGCGCTCCGATTTCGACGCCACCTGGTCTCCCCTGTACGCCCAGATGCTCGTCGGCCTCATCGCACAGGTCGGCCAGTGGTGGCTGGACGATCGGCGCATGAAGAAGGACGAGGTCGCCGCCCACGTCGTCAACCTCATTTGGAACGGCCAGCGCGGCCTGAGCCCGCGCCCCACGTTGCGGGTGCGCGCGGGCGAGGAGCACTGACCTCCGATCCGCTCGGGGACGGGAGCGCGGGGCAGGCCCACTCTGGCGCATAGCTCGAGGCCCGCTCCCCCATCTGCGCCGAACATACGACGAGGCCGTGGCAGGTATTCCCGCCACGGCCTCGTTCGCGTGTGGTGCGCTCAGCGCGCCTCGTAGGAGAGGCAGTCCGCGGTGCCCGCGCCGACCGAGATGGAGGCGGCGGTGCACTCGAGGGCGTTGTTGTGGGTGCAGTCGGCCTTCTGGCAGGCGCCGACGAAGGTCTCGGCCTTGGCGAGGCCGCCCTTGACGGTCAGCGGGATGAAGGTCGTGCAGGAGGAGGAGTAGCCGACGGTGATCGCGGCGGCTCCGCAGTTCTTCTCCTTGTTGTAGGAGCAGTCGAGAACGGAGCAGTCGAGGATGCGGGGCATATCTGCCATTGGAGTGTCCTTTTCAACGTGGCCCCGAGGGGCTTCAATGTGGCCGGTCGCGACCGGGTTGGCCGCGCTGTTGACTCCAGTGATACGCCTTTTCGCAACATGTGCAAAAGAAAGGGTTTTTCGTTGCAACTCCAAGGTTTGCAGCTCCTCTTCCGAGGCTCATTTACGAACTTTTGACATCACTAATTACGTAAATAAAACCTTCATTTCTTTTGCGTAATTCGGGTAGGTGAGCCTGTGCTGGGCCGGTGTGGCAACCCTTGCCTGACCCACACAAAGACGCCGAAGCGCCCGCGCCACCGAGGAGCAGCGCGGGCGCTTGTGGACCAGAGCAGTCAGTCAGGAAGCGATCACTTCACGGACCAGAAGCGAATCACGATCGTCGTGCCGTCATCTGCGGGCTGCGAGCGCTCCAGATCGGCGACATAGTCGTAGGATCCAGAGAAGTCGGTCGACGTCGGCAGATACTGGGGCAGGTCAGCGAGGGTCACGTTGTAGACGCGCTTACCACCCTCGACGGAGTACTCCATGTCGGGCGTAATGGCCACGCCGTCCGCCTTGGAGACCCAGTAGCGGTTGATCGTGCCGTGAGCGCCGCGCTCGTCGCGCTGGTACCAGTAGAGGCTGTAGTTCTCCGTCTCGGGAACGGTGCGCACGACCTGATCCCCCACCAGCACATGGTTGACGATTGTCGCCTGCGCAGTGTCCATGGCCTCGTCGTCGCGCTTATTGTCGCGCAGCGTGATGCCACGAGCGGACAGAGCATCCTGACCCAGGCCGAAGTCCGCGCGAATCTCCTCGGCGTAGGGGCGCACGATGAGATTGTCCGAGACGGTGACGTTACGAATGTCGCCCTTCGCTTCCTGGAAGTCGATCGCGCCGCGCGTGTTTCCGTAGAAGTCATCCGTGGTGCCCGAGCGCACGAGCTTGTTGTGCGAGATCGAGATGCCGCCGTCCGTGTTGAGGTCGAAGTTGTGACCGTCGAACACAGTGTTCAGGCGAATACCCGCACCGGAGAAGTTATTGACGATGAGGTTGTCCTTGATGACGTGGGACTTGCCACCGAAGAGCCCGATGGCGGAGGCTCGCCAGCCCAGTTCGACAGTGTTGCCCACGAAGGAGTTGCGCTCGGCGATGCGCGCCTGGCTGTTGGTGGACGTGTCGATGCTCGACCACGAGGCCAGACCATCGTCACCATTGCCGCGCACCGAGGAGTTACGAACCGTGGAGTTCGCAGTGCCCTGCGCGAAGTTGACGCCATCCGCGAAGTTGTTGCGAATACGCGCGTTTTCAATGACCATGCCGTCGGTGTAGGTCATCTGGCTGGCATCCACGTAGTCGCCCATCCAGAAGCCGCACTCGAAGTGCTCGACCCACACGTTGGCGACGCGGGTGTTCGCACCGGCCGAGCCAGCAAAGCCCTTGTACTGCGCCTTTTCGCCGAAGCGAGACGTCAGGTTCGAAGACATGTAGAAGTCGGTCATGGTCACGCCGCCCACACCGCGGTTGAAGACGAAACCACCGCCGCCAGCCTGGTCGGAGGTGAAGCGCACGTTGGTGTGCCACATGCCCGCGCCCTGGATCGTCAGTCCGGAGTGGTCCAGGCCGATCTTGCGGCCAAACTCCCACGTACCCGCGGGAATGTAGACGGTCTTGGAGGTGGCCGCAGCCTGGTTCATGGCCCAGATAAGCGCATCGGAGTCGTCGACGCCGTCGCCGGGCTTGGCTCCCTGGTAGTCGGCCACGCTCACGGCGCCTTCGGGACGCTCGATGGCGGGCGCGGCCTGCTCGAGCTCGACGAAGTCGATGCCGTAGGCGTTCTGATCGTCGCCAACCTTGACGATCTGAATATGATCATCCTTCTGGATCTGGCGGCCCAGGAGTGTGTGCACCTCATCGAAACGGAAGCGCGCCTTCGTGCCTTCTCCTGGCTCGTCGTACACGTGGTCGCCGCCGACGTACTGCCAGGCGGTCTCGGAGGAGAGGTCGAGGGTCGCGACGGTCTCGTTGTTGACGCGCACGTCAACACGACCGGAGGTGTGATCGGGCAGGGTGAAGCGCAGGTCGAGGGCGTTGGCTGCGGTCGTCGCGACGAAGTCCAGGGAGGCATCCTTGCTCGTGAGTGCCACATAGGACTGTCCCGAGGCCTCAATGGCCGTCGATTCTAGGTCGTCGGAGCGCTCAAGCGTCGTCCCGTCGGAACGGCTCGCCTCCTCGGCCTCGTATCGCATGTAGGGGACGGTCGCGCCGTACTGTCCGTCGGCCGCGACCGCACTGGGAATCAGTGCGGGCACCAGCGCGATGACGCCGAGCAGGCCCACTCCGGCGATAAATGGTCCGCGTTTCATGTAACTCTCAAACCTCTCTTCATGCCCTGAAGCGCGCTCGAAGCGCCGCTTCGCTCCTAGGTTTCACTTGTTGGAAGGAACCCGGGCACATAGTAGCGGAATCTGACCACTATCAAAGAGTTGCTCAGAAACTTTCCCAGTCTAGAACCGCGTAATAATGCGAATAAGCCACAGGCCAATATTTGCACTGTAAACATAATTATGAGATTCCAACGCGATCACAGGGATTGCGAATCAGGCAACGAGGTCTGGGCTACAGCTGCGCGAGAGGTGCTCGCACCCGTCAGCCACCACTCACAGATCCGCTCACTCGAGCAAATCGGCGGCCTCGAGCCAAGCCTCCTCCAGCTCGTCCATCTCGGACAGGACGTCCTGGTGGGCCGCCGAGACCTTCGTCAGCTCGGACACCGCCGAGGGGTCCGTCGCCACCTTGATCGACAGCTTCTCCAGCTTCGACTCCAGGGACGAGGCCTCGGCGCGCAGGCGCTCCAGCTTGCGTTCGATGCGGGCCACTTCCTTCTTGGCCGCGCGCCGCGCCGCAGCATCGCTCACGCCGCCGCGAGCGCTCCCCTGCCCCGCGCTCTCCCCGCCCGAGGCGGCGTCCGCGGGCTGCGCGGCGGAGCGGGAGGCGGAGCCGGCCTCGTCGGCGCGAGTGGACGAACCAAACGCCCCGAAGTCGCCGGAAGCGCGCATCTGCAGGTACTGCTCGACGCCGCCTGGCAGCGCGCGCACCTGGCCGTCGCCGAGGAGGGCGACCTGGTGGTCGGTGACGCGCTCGAGGAGGTAACGGTCGTGGGAGACGACGACGAGGGTGCCCGGGAAGGTGTCGAGCAGGTCCTCCATCGAGGCCAGGGTGTCGGTGTCGAGGTCGTTCGTGGGCTCGTCGAGGAGCAGCACGTTCGGCTGGCTCATGAGCAGGCGCATGAGTTGGAGGCGTCGGCGCTCGCCACCCGAGATCTCGCTGATGCGCGTGTAAGCGCGGGCGCGCGTGAATCCCATGCGCTCGGTCATCTGGGAGGCGCTGACCTCCTTGCCGTCCACGACGACTGTCTGGGCGACGTCGGCGACGGCCTCGACGACGCGCATATCAGCCAGGGCGTCGAGCTCGTGCGTGTCCTGGGAGAGGGTGGCGACCTGGACGGTCTTGCCGCGCTTGACGCGCCCCGAGGTGGGCTCGAGGTCGCCGCGCAGCAGGTTCAGAATCGTCGTCTTGCCGGCGCCGTTGACGCCGACGATGCCGACGCGCTCGGCGGGGGCCAGGCGCCACGTGACGCCCTCGAGGATGCTCAGGCGCGAGCCGTCGGGGCGCGTGAAGGACACGGAGACGTCCTCGAGGTCAATGACGTCCTTGCCCAGGCGCGCGGTCGCCATCTTCACCAGCTCGACGGTGTCGCGCGGGGGCGGCACATCGGCGATGAGGGCCTCGGCGGCGGCGATGTGGAACTTGGGCTTCGAGGTGCGGGCGGGTGCCCCGCGGCGCAGCCACGCGAGCTCCTTGGTCAGCAGGTTCGCGCGCTTGGCGGCGGCCACGTCCGCCTGGCGCACGCGCTCGGCGCGCGCCAGCGTGTAGGCGGCGTAAGAGCCGTCGTAGATTTCGACGTGCCCTGCGATCTGCGGCCGGTCGCCGCCCGGGTCGACGCCGGGGACGACCTCCCAGATGTGCTCGCACACGGCGTCGAGGAACCAGCGGTCGTGGGTGACGGCCAGGAGCGCGCCCGACGCGCCGGGGCGGGCAAAGCGGGCGTTCAGGTGCGCGGCCAGCCACGCCACGCCCTCGACATCGAGGTGGTTGGTGGGCTCGTCCAGGCACACGATGTCGGCGGCGGCCGCGAGGACGCGGGCGAGCGCGACGCGGCGGCGTTGTCCGCCCGACAGGGTACCGACGAGAGCGGCGGGGTTGATGTCGGCGAGGAGCCCGGCGTGAATGTCTCGCACGGCGGGGTCGGATGCCCACTCGTACTCCTCCATGCCGGGGTGAACTGCCTGGATAACGGTGTCCTCGGGGTCAAGCGTGTCCGCCTGGGTGAGGACGGCGACGCGCACGCCGTCGCGGCGGGTCACCACTCCCCCGTCGGGTTCCTGCGTGCCGGCGACGATGCGCAGGAGCGTGGACTTTCCGGCGCCGTTGGGTCCGAGGATGCCGACGCGGCTGCCGTCGTCGAGGCCGACCGTGACCCCTTCGAGGAGCTGACGCGACCCGGCGAGGGCACCGACGTTCTGTGTTCCGAGCAGGTGCGCCATCAGATGGCCTCCGTCGATTCGATGCGGGCGCCGCACGCGGGCCCGTGGGTGGGGATTGCGCGCGCGACCGTTGGCGCGTCGCTCAGGGTGGCCGCGAGCGTGCGGGCGTGCTCGGCGTCGCGCGCGAGGGCCGCGACGGTCGGGCCGGACCCGGACAGCGTGACGGCCAGGGCTCCCGCTTCCTTGGCGGATGCAATCGTGTCGGCCAGCTCAGGGCGCAGGCGCAGGGCGGGCGCTTGCAGGTCATTGACGAGGCAGTGGCTCAGCTCCTCGGGTTCCCCGCACAGGGCGGCGACCTCCTCGGGCGTGGGTTCGGCCAGGGCGGGGGCTCCTGCCGCGTCAACTCGGTCAAACTCGCGGAACACTGACGGGGT
The DNA here is from genome assembly GCA_902373545.1 of uncultured Actinomyces sp. Taxonomy (GTDB): domain Bacteria; phylum Actinomycetota; class Actinomycetes; order Actinomycetales; family Actinomycetaceae; genus Pauljensenia. The sequence continues at coordinate 22,101 of CABKMZ010000015.1, forward strand.
GGACAGGCCCTCGTGGGCGAGCAGCATGACCCAGTGGTGCTGGTACTCCGCCCCGGCCTCGTCCCCCTCGCGCAGGACGCTCATGTGGTCCCCGCGCCCGGTGCCCAACGCGATGCCGCCCGCCAGGCAGGCGGGCACGTCGGCGCCGAGCGAGCGACCGATGGCGTGCAGCTGCTCGTCTCCCAGGCCCAGCTCCCACAGCTCGTTGCACGCCACCAGGGCGGCCGCCGCGTCTGCGGATCCGCCGGCCATGCCGCCGGCGACGGGGACGCGCTTGTCGACGCGAATGCTCAGGCCCGCTGCGGTCGAGGCCCAGGGGCCCGCGGCGGCGAGGCGCTGGAGGACGCGCGCGGCGCGCACGGCCAGGTGGGTGGCCGGGTCCACGTCCGCCATGGCGCGGGTCGTGGCCTCGTCGACGCTGCCGTCGGGCAGGTAGGCGATCGTCTCGACGCGCACGCCGGGCGTCTTGGAGGTGCGCACGGTGACGGTCTCGCGCAGGTTGAGGGCCTCGAAGACCGTGACGAGGGGGTGGTAGCCGTCGGGCGTAGGCGCGCCGACGCGCAGGGTCAGGTTGACTTTTCCGGGCGCACTGGCGCGCACTTCACGCATGGCGTTCCTTCTTCCTGCCGATTGTCTGACCGGTGGCCGTCAGCGGGCAGCGGTCGAGGGCGCGAGGCTGCCGTTTGCGCGGGCCTCGATGACGGCGCGGCCCAGCTCGACGAACTCGTCAATCGAGAGGGTCTCGCCGCGGCGCGTCGGGTCGATGTCGGCTGCGGACAGGAGGGCCTCGGAGGACTCGGGGCCGCCCGCCCAGTTCTTGAGGGCCGCACGCAGGGTCTTGCGGCGCTGGCCGAAGGCCACGTCGGTGACCTCGAAGGTGGCGCGGCGCAGCTCATCGTCACCGCGCGGGCTCTCCAAGCGCGTGAGGCGCACGAGGGCGCTATCGACGCCGGGCACGGGCCAGAACACGGAGCGGCCGATCGTCCCGGCGCGCTCGACCGAGCCGTACCAGGAGGCCTTCACGGAGGGCACGCCGTAGGTGCGCGATCCGGGGCCGGCGGCCAGGCGGTCCGCGACCTCGGCCTGGACCATGACGACGACGCCCTGGATGGAGGGGAAGGCCTCGAGCATGTTGAGCAGAACCGGCACGGCCACGTTGTACGGCAGGTTCGCGACGAGCTTGGTGGGGGCGGGCCAGTCCACGCCGAAGTCATCGACGCCGCTGATTTCCGTGGCATCCATGGTCACGACGTGGAGGCGGTCGGCGGCCTCGCTCATGCGGGCGCGCACCGTCTCGGGCAGCGCGGCGGCCAGGGGCGGGTCGATCTCGACGGCGCGCACGCGCGCGCCGACTTCCAGGAGCGCCAGGGTCAGGGAGCCGAGGCCGGGGCCGACCTCGACGACCTCGTCGCCCTCTTCGACGCCACCGGCTGCGACGATCTTGCGCACCGTGCCCGCGTCATGCACGAAGTTCTGCCCCAGCACCTTCGTGGGGCGGATACCGAGCGCCTCGGAGATGGCCTTCACCTCGAGGGGGCCAAGCAGGCCCGTCTCGGAGGGCACGGCTCCCTCGGGCAGGGTCGGGTCGAGGCGGCGCGAATCGCGCTGGTTGCGGGGGCTGGAGGATCGGCTCACGATGGCAAGTCTAGTGCACGGGGTCGACGAGGCCGGGGCTGGGCACGGTGTGAGGCTCGGAGCGTCACGGGGCGGGCGGAGGCGGCAGGACGACGCGCACCTCGTACTTGCTAGCCTGCTCACCGAGGACAGCGCGCCAGGCCAGGGCAGCACGCCAGGCCAGGGCAGCGCGCCAGGCCCAGCCCATCGCCGACTCCGCCAACATCTGACGTTCCTCAACAATGTCGCACGTAATTTAATCTGGTCAGATTCTAACAATGCCACAAAACCGCATGATTCCAACGATGCGATTTCAAATCCTGAAATACACGCCGGGGAATTACGTGCAACATTGGAAACGAGGCCACGGAACAGGCAGCGCGCTCGGCACGGTCACACATCCGGATAGGTTGCACGCTTCCGGATAGGTTAGCCGCACGCGGATAGGTTAGCCACATCCGGATAGGTTAATAAGCTATCCAGATGCTCATAACCTATCCAGATGTTCGTTACCTATCCGGATGAGCGCGCTCTGCGAGCCGCCACACCAGCGCGCCCACAAGCACAACCGCCACACCAGCGCGCCCAGAAGCACAACCGCCACGCCAGAGCGCCCACAAGCACAACCACCACGCCAGCGCACCCACAAGCACAACCGCCACACCAGCGCGCCCACAAGCACAACCGCCACACCAGCACAACTCCACCCGCACACCGACAAAAGGGGCGGGGCTGGCAACCATCGTTGCCAGCCCCGCCCGAAAAGCGTCAGACCTCAGTACCAGCCCACCGCGTTGGAGTGCGCCCACGCGGAGCAGGGCGTGCCGTAGCGGCCCTTGATGTAGCCGATACCCCAGTTGATCTGGGTGATCGGGTTGGTGCGCCAGTCGGCGCCCGCAGAGGCCATCTTGGAGCCCGGCAGCGCCTGCGGGATACCGTACGCGCCCGAGGAGGAGTTCTCGGCGTAGGGGTTCCACTGCGATTCGCGGTTCCACAGCAGCACGAGGCACTGGTACTCGCTGTCGCTCCAGCCCTGGGCCGCGACAAGCGGCTTGGCCAGGGAGCGCGGGTCCTCGCCGGAGTAGGTTGTCGGGACGGCGCCAGCCTCAGCGGCTGCGGCCGCAGCAGCGGCTGCCGTGGCCTGATCGGCGTTCTTCGCTTCGCCGGTGATCTCGGCGATCTCTTCCTTCGTGGAGATCGAGCCCAGCTTCGCGCGGTAGCGCACGGAGGTGGTGCCATCGGACTCGGTCTTCTCCTCGAGCGTGGCCTTGGGGTCAATGCCGGCGGCGACGAGGGCGGTCGGCGTTGCCTCCTTCGTGCCCTCGCTACGCACTTGGGTGACGGGCTGGGAGGTGGAGTGCTCGGTGATCGGCACGGAGGTCAGGACCTGGTCGCCGTCCTTCTCCTGCCACACCGTCCAGGTCGTCACGCCGTTGACGCCGGTCGTGGTCACCTGGGATTCGCCGACGAACATGTCGGAGCTGGTCGTCGTGGTCTCGCTAAAGGGAATGTCGACGGTCTCGGTGGCCTGGCCGCGCGTCACGCGGCTCACGGTGATCGCCAGCTCGCCGGTGGCGTCGTTCTCGACGGTCACACGGTCAAGGGCGTGAACCGACACGCCAGCGGCCTCGAGGATGCCGCGCGCATCCTGTCCGGGGCGCACGGCGACTTCGCGCGTGGTGCCGTCGGCGTTCACGATGACGTTGCGGGCGCGGGACACCAGCGGGGTGAGCTCGTCGCGGGAGGCGGAGCGGTCGGCGGCCAGCGTGACCGTCGTACCCAGGGGCGCGGCGTCCGCGAGGATGCTGTCGGCAGAGGCAGCCGTGGTCCACAGGGTGCGGGGCTCACCGTCCACGGTCACCGTGTAGGCCTTAGAGGTGCGCACGACGATCGTGTCACCCTCGCGCACGGTCTCCGCCACGCCGGGCTGGACCAGGTCGCCGCTGCCAACGCTCACGTTGGCAACCTTGAGCGCGTCGGCGACGGTGTTGCCCCATGCGGTGACGGGACGGGACACGCCGTTGACTTCAAGCATGACGGTGGTATGCGAGGATGCCACGCCCACGCCGGCGATTCCCAGGACGCCGACGGAGGCCAGGGCCGCGACACCCAGAACGACGCGCGGCGAGGGGGCAAAAGCACGCACGTGTCCGCCGAGGACATGCAGGGCACTGGCAGCGGAGGCGCTCAGCGAGTTGCTCAGGTGGTGGCTCACGATACTCCCGGTTACTCGATATTGGTTCTACTGGTCAGCTTAGCGTGCGAGCCCCGGGAAACGCTAGAACAGTAGCGTTACCGGGGCTAACGTCACGTTAGACAAGGCCGAGCTTGTAGGCGCAGCCCCACTGGCCCCAGCCCGCGCGCTGCTGGAGCATACGCGCGCGCATGGTCTGCTCCTCAGCCGAGGCGTCGGAGGGCAGGCCGGTGCCGCCCACGGACTGCCAGGTCGGCAGGGAGAACTGGTACATGCCGTAGTAGCCGTTGCCCGTGTTGGTCGTCGGGTTGCCACCGGACTCGCACTGGGCGATAGCCGCCCAGATCGAGGCGTCGTCGCCGGAAACGGCAGCCGAGCCGCCGGAGGAGGACGAGCCGCCCGAGGATGAGGAGGAGCCCGAGGACGAGGAGGAGCCGGAGGAGGACGAGGAGGAATCGGTGTTTTGCTGAGTCTCTTCGGCCTTCTTCTTTTCCTTGGTGCCCTTGGAGACGATGCGGGTCGTGGGCTCGGTGCGGGTCGTGGCCAGGACCGCGGAGACGGTCACGTTGCCGTCGATGGTCTCCTGGTAGGCCTCGGTGACCTCGGAGCCGGCGACGCCTTCCTGCACGACGGTCTCGGTGCCTTCCTCGGCCTCGGGGTCTTCACGCTCTTCGGTCTCGAAGGGGATCTCGGTCGTCGTGGACACGGAGCCGCGCGCGACGCGCGAGACGCGCAGGGTGGCCTCGCCGCCACTGTTCTCCAGGATCACGCGGTCGATCGGACCGGCGGAGACGCCAGCCTTGTCCAGGATCGCGGTGGTGCCCTCGTCGGCGGAGGCAACGACGTCGGTAGTCGTGCCGTCGGCGACGACGTGGATGGTCTGGCCTGCTTCACCCAGGGGCATTTCGGCGCGCGTGTAGGAGCGGTCGGCCGCCATCGACGAGGCCTGGGCGGGCAGTGCGTTCAGGACGCCGCTGACGGTCGAGGCCGTGGACCACGCGGTGGTCGCGGTGCCGTCGACGGTCACGGTGTATTCGGTTGCGGTGCGCACGACGACCGTGTCGCCGTTCGAGACGGACTGGTCGGAGGCGGGGGCGACGAGGTCGTGGGCACCCACGCTCACGCCCGCGGTACTCAGGGCGTCGCCCGCTGTGGTGAAGAATCCGGACACGTCGCGGCTCACGCCGTCCACCTCGACGGTGACGTGGCGGTACGAGGTACCGATGGCTGCGGCACCAGCGCCGGCCACGAGGAGGGCCGTCGCAGTGGCGACGGAGATGACGGTTGTGCGGGAGGGCTTAACGCTCACGGGGCTCCAGACTTCGTAGTTTCCGGCTCCGTTACCTCTGCGGTGTCCTTCACCACTCGGGGCGTCGGATTATCTCGCGTGGCTGCCCGGAACCGGACTGACACCCCAACCGTAACCAATTTGTTACCGTTTCGCGAGTACTTTTGATGCACCTCACGCGTGCGTGCGCGCATCCCGCTGCCCGGCCACGGCCTCGTCAACGAGCGTCATTCCGGGCCTGCGCAGAACCGGCGCGACTCACCACCAGGACCCGTACACGGCCTCGGTGTTCGCACGCAGCTGATCACAGGCGGTTTCCTCCGTGACGTCCCACAGCTGCGCGATGAAGCGCACGGTGTGGGCCATGACGTATGAGGCGTTGGGGCAGCCGCGCCACGGGATGGGTGTCAAGTAGGGGGCGTCGGTTTCCACCAGCACGAGCTCGCGAGGCAGCGTGGCCAGGGCGTCGCGCAGGTCGGAGTTCGCCGGGTAGGTGATGGGTCCCGCGAAGGACGCGTACCAGCCGCGCTCGGCGAGGCGCTGGGCCATCGCCGCGTCCCCCGAGTAGCAGTGGAAGACGATGCGCTGATCCGGCGTCGCGCACTCGTCGAGGATCGCCAGGGTGTCCTCGTGCGCCTCGCGGTCGTGGATCTGCAGCGGCAAGCCAGCGCGCGCAGCCATCTCGATATGCGCGCGGAAAGACTCCTTCTGCGCCTGACGTCCCGGGTCCGCGGTGCGAAAATAGTCCAGGCCGCTCTCCCCCACCGCGACGACCGTCGGGTCGCCCAGGCGCGCCTCGACGGCGGCCAGCGCCTCGTCGAGGGGCACGTGATGCTCGCGCACCTTCGGGGTCAGGCCGTCGGGCGAAGGGTCGGCGCAGCCCGCGTGCAGCGCCGCCTCGTTCGGGTGGATCGCCAGGGCGACGCGCACCCCCTCGTGGATGTGAGCCAGCTCGATCATCGGGTCGAAGTCGGGCAGCTCGCAGGCGCTCGAAATGAACGCGGTCACGCCGACCTGGCGGGCACGATCCAGCTGGTCCTCGAGGCTGAGCGCCACGCCCTCGCGCCGGGGGATCTCGCCGACGTGGGTGGGCAGGTGCGTGTGGTTGTCCACCACGGGCGCCGCCAGGGGCGCGGGCGCGTCGGGCCAGGGACGAGGCTTACGCGGGCTCATGCGGGAGTCGTAACCTTTCGGGAGGGATGAGGAACGAGGCGGGGCGCGTCAGCGGGCGAGCACGACGCCGCGGGCAACCTCGTCAACAACCTCGTCGCCGAGGAGGTAGCGCACGATCTCGAGGCCGAGCTCCAGGGAGGTGCCAGCGCCGCGGCTGGTGATGATGAACTCGTCGACGACGACCGGATTCTCGTGGACGATGGCGCCGCCGGCGGCGATGGCCTTGACGAAGGCGGGGTTGGCGGTGGCGTGGCGGCCCTCGAGGACGCCGAGCTCGGCCAGGATTGAGGGGGCGGCGCAGATCGCGGCGACGGGCTGGGCGGCGTCGGAGCGGCGCAGCACCTCGGCCTGGATCGCGGGCGTGCCCTTCAGGCCCAGGGTGCCCGGCATGCCGCCGGGCAGGAAGAGAAGGGTGTAGGCGGACAGGTCCACATCCTCGAGCATGAGGTCGGCGACGACGCGGATGCCGTGCGAGCTGGTCACGTGACGCGCGTCGGTGACGGAGATCAGGTCAGCGCGCACTCCCGCGCGGTACAGGACGTCGGCGACGGCCAGGGCCTCGACTTCTTCGAAGCCGTCGGCCAGCATGATGGCGACGGTGGCGTCGGTGGCAAGATTCTCGGGAGTGGGCATGATTCCTCTTTTCTCATCGATCGCGGCGGGCGTTACCCCCAGGTTAGCGCAGCCGCGCCCACCCCGTGAGCACACCACGGCCTCGTCCGCGGGGGCCGAGGCCGTGGTTCTTACTCGGATCGCAGCGCCTCGACGGGATCCTGACGCGAGGCGCGCGCGGCCGGGATGATGCCGGCGACGACGGTCAGGCCGACGGACACGGCCACCAGCACCAGAGCGGTGACCGGCGAGAGCTGCGCGATGTTCTCCACGTTAAAGGAGGAGTAGGCGATCGAGTTGGCGATGGCGCACAGCCCGTAGGTCACGCCCACGCCGATCGCGCCGGCGAGGAAGCCCTCGATGACGGTTTCCGCGTTGAACACTCGGGACACGTCGCCCTTGGAGGCGCCGATCGAGCGAAGGATGCCGATCTCCTTGCGGCGCTCGAGCACCGAAATGTAGGTGATGATCGAGATCATGATCGAGGAGACCACGAGCGAGATGGACACGAAGGCGATGAGCAGCCACGAGATGATGTCGACGATCTTGGTCACCGAGCTCATGAGGGTGCCCATGACGTCGGAGTAGGTGATGACCTTGTCGGAGGCGCCGGCCGCCTCGTTGTCCTTGTTGTAGGTGTCCAGCGCCGTCTTGACTTTGTCCTTGTCCGCGAAGGACTTGGGGTAGATCGAGATGTTGGAGGGCGAGGCGATGTCCGCCCAGCCGAGGTTACGCAGGTTCGCCTCCAGGCTCGGCACGTTCGTGGAGAACATGGTCGCCATGAGCGCCGCGAGGGATTTCTCGTCCACGTTGGACTTGAAGGCCTCGGCAAAGGCGTTCGGGTCCATCGAGAAAGCGCTGGACATGTTGGCCGCGAACTGGTCCATGACCGTGCCGATCTGCGTGCTGATCGCGCCGGAGAGCTGCGTCATCATCTGGGTCATCGCGGTCGTCATCGCCTCTTGCATGACCGCCCCGATGGCTGCGCCCACGCCCTGCGTGAGGGTCGCGCCCAGCTGCGTCGCGATCTGCGTGGAGATGGCGTTCATGACCTGGGTGGAGATGTCGGTGCCGATCTTCGCCAGGGCGGGGTCGTCCCCGATGGCCTTGATCAGGTTGGCGCTGAGCTTGTCGGCGTCCACGACCTGGTCGGAGGTCACCGCCGTGCGGATCTTCTCGAGGACCTCGGGTTGGGTGAAGTAGTTCGAGGCCAGGGTCGCGAAGTCGGTCGTGCCGCCTTCTTCGATCTGCTTCTGAGCGTACTCCTGGAAGCCCTGCGCGATCTCGCTGGCCTGGGTGGCCAGGTAGTCGCCGGCCCCGTCCTTCACGGCGCCATCCGCGAGCGCGGAGGTGATGATCGCGCTGAAGTCGACGTCGGCGAGCTGTGGCAGATCCTTGGTGAGGTCACCCAGGTTGAGGGAGGACAGGTCGAAGGCCGGGCCGGACTGGGCGCCCGACTGCGGGGCGACGGCGGACAGGTCGATGTTGGACAGGTCGAGGCTGGATAGGTCCATGCCCGACATGTCGAGGGTGGAGAAGTCGATGCTGGACAGGTCCATGCCGGAAAAGTCCATGGCCGACAGGTCCATCTGCATCTTGTCGGGGTCGATCTGGAAGGCGGCCGACAACTTGGTTTCGTCGACCGTGAACAGGGAGGACATGTCGAAGCCGCCGGACTGACTCTTCTGGTTGTCCGCCAGTTCCTTGAAGGTCTTACCGGTGAAGACGTCGACGTCGGGCTTGGCGCGCTGGGCCTTGACGATGGGGCTGGCCGTGGCTTCCTCGATCATCTGGTAGGTCAGCGCGGGGGTGTAGGCGATGCCCTGGCGCAGGGAGCCGCCCTTGTCGGAGTTGGGCTTGACGATGCCCGAGATGGTCAGTTCCTGGCCGCCGTCCACGAGCTTCTTCATGTAGTCAGCATCGTTGGAGCGGTCGGTCCACACCTTGTAGGTCTCGTCCCACGTGTACTTGTCGAAGGCGTTGATGCGTCGGAAGGTGGTCCCCAGGATCGTCGTGTAGTCGTAGGTGGCGTCACTGGCTCCGGATTGGAGACCCGACTGCGCACTGGACTGGGCGTTGCCGCCGAGCGTCCCCTGGTAGTACTTGCGCATCAGGTCGTCGAATTCCTTATGGTCTTTCAGGCCCAGCGTGTACTCGAAGATGTTGGGCATGTTGCCGTCCTCGTCCAGGACCAGGACGACCTCGTTGGCGCCTTTCGGCCAGGCGCCTGCGACCACATTGTAGGAGGAGGTGTACAGAGTGGACGTGGCGGGCATCTGGTAGAAGGCGTTGGTGACCATCATCGATCCGAAAGCACCCGCGCCAAAACCCGTTTCCATCTGCTTCATGGACTGGTCGGGGCTGACCTGGACGGTCGCCTTGGTGGTGTCGGACTGGTAGATCTGGGGGACAACGTCGTAGTCGTATTCGATGGCGTTGGTCATCGTCTCGATGCCGCCGCCGTTGTTGTCCAGGAAGACCTTGAGGGAGGCCAGGTCGTTGGTCTTCGCGTCGCGGATCGTGTCCGCGAAGGTGCGCATGTCGGACACGCCCACCTTCCCGTCGGGCGCGGTTTTCGCCTTTGCGGAGTCCGAGGCCGACACGGAGAGCGCGGCGGTCATGTCGACGCCGCTCTTTTGGATCGTCAGCGGGTAGGACCCAAGGGTCTCCTCCTCCGTCTTTTGGATGTAGGCGTTCGTCCCGCTGGCGAGGGCGAGGATGGCGGCGATGCCGATGATGCCGATGGACCCCGCGAAGGAGGTCATGAGGGTGCGGCCCTTCTTGGTCATCAGGTTGTTGGCGGACAGGGACAGGGCGGTCAGGAAGCCCATGGAGGTGCGCCGTGCGGGCTTGGCGGTGCGCTGGTCCTCGGCGGTGGGCACGAAGGGGTCGGAGTCGGCGACGATGCTTCCGTCGGCCAGCTCGACGATGCGGGTGGCGTACTGGTGGGCCAGCTCAGGGTTGTGCGTGACCATGATGACCAGGCGATCGCGGGCCACGTCGCGCAGCAGGTCCATGACCTGAACGCTGGTCTTGGAGTCGAGGGCGCCGGTGGGTTCGTCCGCGAGGAGGATCTCGGGGTCGTTGATGAGGGCTCGCGCAATGGCGACGCGCTGCATCTGGCCACCCGACATCTGCGAGGGCTTCTTGTGGACGTGGTCGGCTAGGCCGACGCGAGTCAGGGCATCGAGGGCGCGCTTACGTCGTTCGGAGCGGGAGACGCCCGACAGGGTCAGGGCCAGCTCGACATTGGACAGGACGCTTTGGTGCGGGATCAGGTTGTAGGCCTGGAAGACGAAGCCGATGCGGTTGTTTCGGTACGCGTCCCAGTCGCGCGCCTTGTAATTCTTCGTGGAGATGCCGTCGATCACGAGGTCGCCGCTTTGGAAGCGGTCCAGGCCTCCGATGACGTTGAGCATCGTCGTCTTGCCGGAGCCCGACTGGCCCAGCACGGCGACGAATTCGTTGTCGCGGAAGGCCACGGAGACCTTGTTGAGTGCTACCTGCACGAGGTTGGCGGTCTGATAAGCCTTGACGATTTCCTTCAGCTCAAGCATGCGTCGTCCCTACGATTCGTCACTGTGTCTGCCTACAAGCGTAGCCGAGCGGTCCTTCGCGCAGATGATCTTTTGTCACGAGCGAACCCTGATTGTTCCCCTAGTAATCCCTGACCAGGGGGTGCGGGGCACCCCTGGGAGACGCGCAAAAACCGGCCCCGGCCTCGTTCATCGGGACGCCCGGGGAGCCTCGCATGACCCCTGGGTATCATGAGGGCATGACAGACCTCACCCGAATCCCCGTGCCCAACGAGGGGCCAATCACTGACAAAGTCAAGGAAATCTACGAGCGCTCCTTCCCTCCCGAGGAGCAGATCCCCCTTCCCGAACTGCTGCGCTCAGCCGAGGCACCCGAGGTGTCCTTCGTCGCCTGGGCCGACCCTGCCCTGCCCACGGACGAGGCCGGGGCAACCCACGTGGTCGCCCTGACGTACTCGTTCGCGTTCCATGACCTCTTCTACCTGGGCTTTCTCGCCGTTGATGGGCGCACGCGCAGCGCGGGCTACGGCTCGCGCATCCTGACCTACTTTGCCGAGCGCTACGGGGATGTGCCGCAGCTGCTCGAAATCGAGCCGGTCGTGCGCGAGGCCGCAAACTACCAGCAGCGCGTACGACGCCTGGCGTTCTACGAACGCAACGGTTTCACGGTGACGAACATGATCACCCACGAGGCCGACCAGACCTACCGGGTCCTGACTCGTAACGGGATCGTCACCCCGCAGCGGCTGGAGGAGGCCCTCAATTCGGTGACCGAGGATCCCGCCTACGCCTCGCGTGTGACGACCGACTGACGCCGCTTTCGGGGAGCGCTGCTCCCGCCGGGCCGCCCCTGTGCCGGGCGCGGCCCGCTTTCGCGCGCGGCCTGGACGCCTCTCAGTGCTCCGAGCCTCGGCTGGAGACCAGGAGGATTTCCTCGTTGTCGAGCCTGGCGAGCGCACCTTCGAGGGCGGCCGAGGAGAAGACTCCCTCGTCGCGGGCTTGCAGGAGGGCGTCGCGCTGGGCGTGGATGGCCTCGAGGGCGAGTTCGCGGATCTGCTCGCGGGTAAAGGAGCGCTCGACCTCCTCTTCGCTCATGTCGACCGTGTCGCGCTCCTCGTCGCCCACCCCATCGACGGTGTTCTCGCGGGCGACCGGTTCGTCACTCTCGTGCGGGGCTGCGAGGCGCTCGTCGTCACCGTACTCGGGGCATAGCCCGATGCGAGTGGCGCCAGCCTGGGCACCTGCATTGTGCAGGATGTCGGTGAGCACGCGGTCGGCCGTGCGCGCGATGTACTCGCCATCGTCGGGGTTGTTCGCGGCGACGACGTGCCCCATGCGGGACAGCGTGCGCGAAACGCCCGCGGAGAGCAGCGTCTTGCCGTCGAGCTCGTGGATCGCCTGAGCGAGGGCCGTGTCCACCAGGGCGGATCCCATGACTGTCAGGAGCTTGGCGTGTTCCTCCTCGGAGATGTCACCCGACGCCATCTGGGGTTTGACGATGCGGATCAAGCCGGGCAGGGTCAGGCCCTGGATGATGAGGGCACCGGCTGCGACGAACAGGGCAATCGTGAGCAGGAGCGGTCGCAGCGGAGCGTATGCCGAGATCGTCTGCGCGGCCGCCAGGGTGATCGCCCCGCGCATGCCCGCCCACACGATGACGCTGCCTTCGCGCGGGCCCAGCGGCTCGTTCGCAAAGTAGTCCAGGTCCGTGCCGCGCAGGGCGTTGCGGCGCTGACGCGAGTCGAGGCGGCGGCGGTAGTGCTTGATGGCCTTGTCCCAGTGCTCGGGGCTCAGGTCGCGGGCCTCGAGCATCTCGGCGTCGACCTCACAGGCCGCGTTCATGCGCTTCTCGAAGCGTTCGATGCTCTCGTTTTCGGCGTCGTAGCGGCGCTGGCGGTGCTTGCGCCGGTGGTCGAGCCAGGCCAGCATGAAGGCGATGAAGACCGCGCGCATCACCATGATGAGCGCGCCGAGCGTGACCGCCAGGAACGCGGCGAAGCCCAGGCCTCCCGAGTAATGGCTGGTTTCTTCAACGATGCCGAAGGCCTGCAGGCCCATCGTCAGGAAGATTCCGCCCTCCAGCAGGAGGGTTGCGGTCTCCCAGTTCTGCTGCGAGAAACGCCTGTTCATGGCTGAGATCGTGGCCGCTCGGCGCCGAGAGACGACCAAGCCGGCGATGACGGCCGCGACCAGGCCGGATCCGCCCAGGTGCTCGGCTGGGATCGAGGCAATGAAGGGCATGACGAAGGAGAAGACGGTGTCGGCGGAAGGGTCCTTGATGAGGGCGCGCAGGCGCACGCCGACTTCGCCGACGACCCATCCGATGGCGGCCGCGATACCGAGGGCGATCGCGACCTTGCCGATGAGCAGGCCCGGGTGGAGGGCGTGTTCGTCGGCGGCCAGGCCCGCGCTCATCGCGGCGGAGAGCAGGACGAGCGAGGTCGCGTCGTTGAAGAGTCCCTCGCCCTCGAGCACCGTGATGATGCGGTGGGAGACGCCGGAGCGTTTCGCGATCGAGATGGCGACCGCGTCCGTTGGGGACAGGACCGCGCCGAGCGCGACGCCCCAGGGAAGGGAGATCGGGGGGACCAGCCAGTTGATGACGAAGCCGACCGCGAAGGCAGAGAGGAACACCAGGGGGATCGCCAGCATGGCGACGGCCTGCATCTCGCGGCGGAAGTCCATGGTTGGCATGCGCACGGCCGCGGAGAAGAGCAGGGGCGGCAGCACCATCTCGAGGACGATGTGCGGCGCGATTTGGATGGCCCCCACCTGCGGAAGGAAGCCGATCGCCAGGCCGACGGCGAGGAGGATCAAGGGGGCTGCCACGCGCACCTTGGGCGCGACGAATTGGCATGCAACGATGATGAGCATTCCGGCCAGGGCGATAAGAAGGGGATCCACAGGTTAATTGTATTGTGCGCAACCCCTCCAGCGCCGTTGCCACCTCACCACAGCGGCTACGCGCGCCGCGAACTCGCACGAACCACGCCCACCCAACTGCGCTCCATACCAGTCCCAGATGTCAAACAGACCCATACGAGCAGAGCACGCGCTATCCTTAACGCATAGGATAGAGGAGGTTCTCATGACCGCTTACGACCACTCGTCGGGGTACACCTACGGCACCGA
>CABKMZ010000016.1 GCA_902373545.1 uncultured Actinomyces sp.
ACACCGCAACAAGCAGAAAACAAACACACAACAACACGAAAGAAAGCGGCCTAAACAAGCCTACACAAAACCCGGGACTTGACACCATGCAGTATTGGCGTGCCGTATCACTGGTGAGGACCGGTGGTGCCGACGCTGTGGGTGCCAGGGCATTTCTCGTGACACGGTGGTCAGGCGCTTGGCGCACGAGCCCTGCGGGTGGCGCCCCACGATCTTGCACGTGAGTGTGCGCCGCTACCGGTGCCCACAGTGCGCTCACGTGTGGCGCCAAGACATGAGCCAAGCAGCCGATCCGCGCGCCAAGCTCTCGCGTGCAGCGGTGCGCTGGGCACTGACGGGCGTGGTTGTTCATCATGTGACAGTGGCGCGCGTCGCCCAGGCTCTAGGCGTGTCCTGGAATACCGCCAACACCGCTGTCCTGACCGAAGGCCAATGCCTGCTGATCAATGATCCAGCTCGGTTTGAGGGGGTGCGTGTCATTGGCGTGGATGAACACGTGTGGCGCCACACCCCGTACGGCGACAAATACGTCACCGTCATCTTGGACTTGACGCCCATCCGTGACCGCAGTGGTCCCTCCCGTCTCCTGGATATGGTCCCGGGCCGCTCCAAGCAGGTCTTCAAAACCTGGCTGGCCTCCCGGCCCGACACGTGGCGCGAGGGCATTGAGATCGTCGCGATGGATGGATTCACCGGTTTTAAGAGCGCCGCTGCCGAAGAACTCCCCGGCGCGAGGGCGGTCATGGATCCCTTCCACGTCGTGCACCTGGCCGGGGATGCTCTCGATGAGTGCCGCAGGCGAATCCAGCAAGAACTTCACCATCGGCGCGGGCGTGCCACGGATCCCCTGTACAAGGCCCGCCGTATGCTCCACACCCGCTCATGCCTCCTCACGCCGTGCCAGCAGCACCGGATCCTCGACCTGTTTGCCAGCGATTGCCACGTCGCCCTCGAGGTCACCTGGAGCGTCTACCAGAACATCACCCGATGCCTACCGCGCGCCCGACACAAGAGCGGGCAAGGCCCTGATGCAGGCCGAAATCAACACGCTGACCTCCACGCGCGTACCGAGGAGCCTGACCGAGCTCATCACGCTGGGCAGGACACTCACACGCCGAGCCGGGGACACCCCTGGCCTACTTCGACCACCCCCACACCAGCAACGGTCCCACCGAAGCCATCAACGGCCGCCTCGAACACCTACGCGGATCCGCACTCGGACTTGCGAAACCTCACCAACTACATCACCCGAGCACTCCTCGAAACAGGAGGATTCAGACCCCAACTACACCCCCAATTATGAAGAGCCAGTTTTTCTGTGTATGGGGGTTAGAGGTAGGGGGTGTCTGGGGACGCGGGCGATCCGCTGGGCGATCCGACAGTTGCGCTTCGAGGGAGCCACTATCTTGGGCCTGGCCCGCCAATGAGGAACCACGTGGAACACCGTGTGGTCCCATATCAAGCCGTGCCTGCACGCCGCATCGGAACCCCGCCCGCTTCGCAGGCCCAGGCCGACCCAGAACGGGCAACCGTGCACCCGTTACGTCGCGATGCACCCGTTACGTCGCGATGCACCCGATCAGAAAGGGTGTAATGCCTACGGATCGGGTGCACCGCCTCCCACAACAAGCACAACTGCGGGCAATTGCTCTCCGTTCGCACATTCCACGTCTGTTTCATGAAGGCCATGCCAGAGGCGCTGCACCCGTTCGTGAGCATTCAACCCCTTAGGGAAGATTCAACCCGATCAGAAGGGGGTTGAATCTTCCCGATCGGGTGTAACACCTCATCGGCAACAATGCTTCATCGCGGAACTAGCCGACCGCAACACCCTCAACCAGCACGCAACGCACTCAGCACAGGCAGCAGTGCACTAGGTACGACAGCAATGCACTCGGTAGGAAGACATTGCACTACCTACTCAGCAGTGCAATACTGCGCCAAGTAGCGCAATGCCGCTGAGCAACAAGTATCAGTGTGGAGACATGCCTCGCCGCTCCAGTCCAAACGCGAGGCAACGCAGCTCAGCGGCGACCGAAGAGACGACTCACGACCGAGAAACACGCACCAGCAACGCACCCCACCGAAGCCATCAACGGAATCATCGAACGAGGCAGACACACCGCCAGAGGCTACCCCAACCCCACCAACTACCAGCTCCGAATGCTCCTCATCGCAGGAGGCCGAGATGCCTCCACCCACACTCAACTCTGAAGAGCCAGTTTACAAGATAGTTCGAATTGTTCATTCAAGCCTGTCTGAAAAATGGAAGCTGCAAAATCTTCGCGCAAGCAGATTGAGGCGTCAACATAGAAAATAGTTGCTACCATACTTAGCAAGCTTGGATATAGAGGCGCATCAAGGTTAGCTCACAAAAATGCGAGACAATCTAAAAACCATAAATCCGACGACGTGAACTGAATGCTTCAGCTCCTCCCTCCAAGATATTTTCGATGTTTTTACGTACAGAGACGATATCAAGCGATCCCACAGTATCTAAGTCCAACTCAGCGTGGTCGCTACTAGCCTGAAGAGTTAAGACGAGTTCAGCATCTCCGAGAACTGGAATGTTCGCGTTGTGGGTTGATGCAATGATCTGACGTTGACCTTTGAGTCTTCGAAGTTGTTTAACTACTCCGTCATAAACAAAACGATTGTCCAAGTCATCTTCGGGTTGGTCAATGATGAGTGGTTTATCCGAGTCGGCGAGCAGAATTAGTAGGAGTGCAGTCGCACGCTGACCTTTCGAAAGTTGAGATAACTTCTTGAAGTTGCCCTTGCTTCCGACCTCAGCTGTATTAAGCAAAATGCAGAGTGAGATCCGTGGGGTAATATGCTCAAGTCGTCGAACTAGATATTTCCCTTGGGTGATCAAACTTGAACGTTGTGCATCTGTGATGCCGCGCTGCGCCAATCCAGAATCGTCATTCCCTGAATATGCTTTACGAAGATCGTTGATGAAAGCAGGGAGGGTGAAACCATCTGATTCAAATGCTCTGCGTATTTTATCTTTGCGACCAGAAATCGTACTGTTGATCAATTCTAACGCTGAATCAATATCTTCGTGTTCGTCTACTTTGATCACTACAATCTTATTCAGCTTCTTATTGATTACTGTCGCGCACCGTGTCAGTGTCTGAACTTTCTGAGCTGACAACTTGGCCAAGCTTGCCAGAAGTGAGTGCCTTTCGTCGTTAATGGTATCAAGAGTGCGACAAATTCGCTCTTTGTTGTTTCCGAGCCTTTCTAGCTCTGATAGCTCTCTCTTAGCCTCGTTGTATCGTTGAATGTCAATCCCTTTTGATTGAAGTACCGCGAAAGATGCTTCGAGTTCGTTTAGTTTTGCTTGGGAAGAGCTATCCCATTGCGCTTCTAAATCGTCAAGTTTGGTCAAAAACTCATGCGCTTGTTGCTTGAAGTCTGAGAGTTGCCCGGATAACGAAGTTGAAAGCTGCGAGGCGCAATCATTGATGCATTTGATTTGAGTGTTAATTAGTGTGTTTAGGTCAGTATCGTCGTTTTGGTCGCAGGTGATCTCTGTGAGGAATCGATTGTTGATAGTTGCGATTGTATTGTTGATATGTGTTGAATGACTTGTTATTATTTCTTGAAGGCCTGTGCGTGTAGTTTGAATCAGGTCTTTGTGTGCCTTTAGTTCGTTTTGCTCTTGAATCGATTTAGCATGATTTGATGTTTCGTACTCCGTGATAATTTCAGTGAGTCTATCGCGCGCTGATAATCTATCCTCGAATTCATCAAGTTCATGCTCGGTTGACTCGAGTTGGCTCAAGTTACTTTCCAGTTTTGATATCGTTGGCCCGATATCGAAACGTGATGCGTCTTCGCCCCGGAGTTGTAGAACCATTTCGGCTAGTTTATCACCATGTCGAGCGAGTTCAGATAGCTCGTGTTGGCTAAAGATGCTGATGCCACTAATAATCTCATTTGGTTCGAATTTGGTGGCGTGTCCATCTGTGTCATATACGTTCGATGAAGGTAGTCCTACAGTTCTTCGAACTTCGTACTCTTTGCTTGATGCTAGTCCGCCTGTAACTTTCAGTGTTATTGTTGTGCCGGGTTTGATTACGGCATCAATTAGGGAATTGTGTTCATCAGCAATTTGTTGTGTAAGTGGACTTAAATTGAGTGCGTAACGAATGCTTTCGATGATCGTTGACTTTCCGGTTCCGCGTCCGCCGATGATTGTCGTCAGTTCCTGATTGAATGGTACCGTGACACCTTCAAAGAAGCCCTTGTCCCAACTTATAGAATCAATTGACTTAATTTGTAGGCTTTGTGGTTCTTTAAGGCGGATTCGTGTGTCGGGACTCTTGAGTGCGGTTTTGATGGCTTCCAGTGAGGGTTCTGTGATTTTTAGCCAGGTTGTTCCGCTCTCCTTACTCAATTGGTTCGGAGATGAGATGTCGTCTGCATAGACTTTCGCGAGCTTGTGTGTTCTGTTGAAGGGGCTCTCTTGTTTAAAAATCCTCTTTTCTATTTCTTCAAATTTGTTATCGGTGAGAACTGAAACTCCTATTCCTGTCAAGTTTTTGTTGTGGATCACATTCTCTAGAGTTTTTCCTTTAAGTTTGAAGAGGCCTGTATTTTCCATGTTGGCATGTGCGGGAATTGCCAGTGCTCCTCTTGCTGTCATCTCATCAATAATGGCGTTAGTTGTCTTTAGCCCAGGTCCCGACTCTTGTCCAGGGTCGCCTCCGGCTAAAGCAATTGCTGCGTTTATGTTGTCGAAAGGTGTGTGCTCTGGGAATATCACTAGGATATGCACCCCGTCGCTCGAATTTGCTTCGAATCCGGGTAGTGCCGTAATGCCAGCTATTCTTGCTTGTTCGATTAGAGTGGCTGCGCTACTGACACACCAATGGTCGGTGATTGCAATAATTTCTATCTGTAGTTTTTTACATTCGTCAATCAGCGCTGTATTGTATTGATCTTCCGTGTCAAAGCACATTTTTGGACTTAGTTTTCCGTGGTAGCAATACGGGTTCACTTGCAGGGCGGCTCGTACCCAGCGAGCTCCGCTACCGGTTTCTGATTTTAACATTGGTGCTCCGTTCGTCAGTGAACTTTTTTGGATTGTATCACTGTTTGTGTTAACAGTGTGCTGTAACTGTCAAACCCTCGTGCCGTCCAAGTGATTACAAGCTGAATGGTGGAAGACTCGCATTGATTCCCGACGGAGCTAGGGTAAATCGGCTTGATCGTGAGAAGCTTTGTACAGGTTCTTCTTCATTCGGGGTGACCGGAGCATGCTATGTCGGCGTCTCGGCGTGTACGAGTCGCCGCTGGAGTTAGTAGAGCTACTTTGTTTAAACGCTGAGTGCTGACAGTCTCTTTGCGGAGGCTAGAGGTTGGACTAGGTGCTCTTGCAGTGAAATCAACGGACTTTTTTCTCTGTACCCTTCTCGTCATAGGGTGGGGCGTTTCATACTTCGGTCCAGGAGGTAGGTTTAGGCGCGTCCGATGTCCATGACATAACGCGGGCGGGGACCCCGTCGGTCCCCGCCCGCGCCTCACAGCCGTGCGTCCCGCCGCTGTGGGAGGCTCGCTCTCAGTCGTTCATGAAGTGGCGCTCGTCCAGGATCTGTGCGCCAGCGCCCACCAGGGAGGGCAGGTGCTCATTCGCGTGGTGGCCGCAGAAGTACAGCTGGCCACCCGAAGGCATCGTCGCACGAACCCAGGCGCGAGCGCCGCAGGCGTCGCAACGATTCGCCGCATTCAGCTGCGGCTCGTCCAGGATCGGGCGTTCAAGAGTCTGTGCGTTCATGCTTCCATCACACACCATCACCCCGCGCCGCGCACCCCTGTTCACCCGGGGCGCAATCACTCGACCGACCATCGACACATCGGAACGGGGGAGAGGAACTGCCTCCAACCACAGCACCCGTCCGCCCCGAAAGCGCGCCCACCAGCGCGATTCAGCCCCGGCCTCGTCGATCGTGGAAAGCGTCCCAGAACCCGCGCCACGCGCCCGGCGGACCGCAAACGAGCATGGCGCCACATATGATGCACCTCGTGACTCCTACCGACGCATCCGATTACAACGCACGGCACCTCTCGGTCCTCGAGGGGCTCGAGGCCGTGCGCAAACGCCCCGGCATGTACATCGGCTCCACGGACCACCGCGGCCTCATGCACTGCCTCTGGGAGATCATCGACAACGCGGTCGACGAGGCCCTGGAAGGTCACTGCGACACGATCGACGTGCGCCTGCACCCCGACCACTCCGCCTCCGTCGCCGACAACGGCCGAGGCATCCCCGTCGACATCGTGCCCGGACAGGGCCTGACGGGCGTCGAGGTCGTCTACACCAAGCTCCACGCCGGCGGTAAGTTCGGCGGCGGCTCCTACGCGGCCTCGGGCGGCCTCCACGGCGTCGGCGCCTCCGTCGTCAACGCCCTGTCGGCCCGCCTCGACGTGCAGGTCGACCGCGGCGGCAAGACCCACGAGATGTGCTTCCGCCGCGGCGAGCCCGGCGAATTCGACGACTCGAAACAGCGCACCCCCAACTCGCCTTTCAAACCCTTCACGGACGGCTCCACCCTCAAGACCGTCGGCAAGGTCAAGAAAGCACAGACCGGCACGCGCGTGCGATTCTGGGCGGACTTCCAGATTTTCCCGTCCACCGCGGGTTTCTTGTGGGACGACCTGCTGGCGCGTGCCCGCCAGACCGCGTTCCTCGTCCCCGGCCTGACCATCAACTGCTACGACGAGCGCGGCGAGGAAGAAAAGACCGAGAGCTTCCGCTTCGACGGCGGCGTCGTCGACTTCGCGAACTGGCTGGCCTCCGACGGCCCCGTGACCGACACCTGGCACATCACGGGTGAGGGCACCTATAACGAGACCGTGCAGGCCCTGGACTCCGAGACCGGGCACCTGCGTGCCACCGAGGTCGAACGCACCTGCGAGGTCGATATCGCGCTGCGCTGGGGCATCGGCTACGACACGACCGTCCAGTCTTTCGTCAACATCATCGCCACCCCCAAGGGCGGTACCCACGTCACCGGTTTCGAGCAGGCGGTCCTCAAGATCCTGCGCGCCGTGATCGACAAGAACGCGCGCAAGCTCAAGGTTGGCGCGAAGGACGGGCGCCCCGAAAAGGACGACGTGCAGGCCGGCATGACCGCCGTCATCACCGTGCGCTTCCCCGAGCCACAGTTCGAGGGGCAGACCAAGGAAACGCTGGGCACGCCCCAGATCCGCACCGTCGTCAACCGCGTCGTCACGGACTGGCTCAAGGCCAAGTTCGCCTCGTCCAAGCGTGACGACAAGCAGCAGACCTCCCTCCTCATGGAGAAGGTCGTCGGCGAGATGAAGGCCCGCGTCTCCGCGCGCATCCATAAGGAAATCTCGCGCAAGAAGAACGCGCTGGAAACCTCCTCGCTGCCCGCCAAGCTCGCGGACTGCCGACTCGAGGACGTCGAGGAGACCGAGCTGTTCATCG
Source organism: uncultured Actinomyces sp. (assembly GCA_902373545.1). GTDB lineage: Bacteria > Actinomycetota > Actinomycetes > Actinomycetales > Actinomycetaceae > Pauljensenia. The sequence continues at coordinate 7,463 of CABKMZ010000016.1, forward strand.
TCGAGGGCGACTCCGCCCTGGGCACCGCCAAGGCGGCGCGCAACTCCCAGTACCAGGCGCTGTTCCCGATCCGAGGCAAGATCCTCAACGTGCAGAAGGCCTCGACCGCGGACATGCTGGCCAACGCCGAGTGCGCCAACATCATCCAAGTGGTCGGCGCGGGTTCGGGCCGTACCTTCGACCTGTCTCAGGCTCGATACGGCAAGGTGATCCTCATGACCGACGCCGACGTCGATGGCGCGCACATCCGTACCCTGCTGCTGACCCTGTTCTTCCGCTACATGCGCCCCATGGTCGAGGCCGGCCGCATCTACGCTGCCGTCCCGCCCCTGCACCGCATCGAGGTCGCGGGCAAGGGACGCAAGAAGCGCGAGTACATCTACACCTACTCCGAGGACGAGCTGCATCGTAAGCTCGCCGCCCTGAGACGTTCGGGCCGCACCTGGAAGGAGCCGATCCAGCGCTACAAGGGTTTGGGTGAAATGGACGCCGACCAGCTCGCGGAGACCACGATGGACCGGGCCCACCGCTCGCTGCGCCGCATCACGCTGGCGGATGAGGAAGCCCTGCGCCAGGCCGAGGACGTGTTTGAGCTGCTCATGGGCTCGACGGTTGGGCCGCGCAAGGAGTTTATTGTCAATGAATCGGCCGGTCTCGATCGGATGCGCATCGACGCATAATAATCGGGCCGCGACAAACCCACGCGCTGCACAAGCGTCCAACATGCACGAACAAATGTTCATTGCTGGTGTGACTTAAGGCCCGATCACGCGTTAGGATGTTACGCATGACAGGACTTGCGCAGCGACTTACGCCGCCCGGGTCCGTCCCGTACCCGGGGAACCACCTCGGGTTGCGCTGGCGGCCCATGATCGGCCGCGACGCGCCCGCCGTGTACGCGCTTATCTGCCTCATCGAAGACGAGGACCAGGCGATCCGCCGTACCTCCGTCGAAGATATCGCGGACATGATGGAGGGCAAGAACGGGCGCGATTGGGTGGACACGATCGTCGGCCTGGACGCGAAGGCAAACATTTGCGCGGTCGCCTCGGTGCGCGTGCTGCGCGGCATCCACGAGGCGGCGACCGCCGTCGTCAGTGCGTTCATTCATCCTCACTGGCGGGGCCGTGGCGTGGGCCGCGCCCTCCTGTACTGGCAGGACAGCCGCGCCCGCCAGATGCTGGTTGAGACTTTCGGCGCTGAATCCGATGTTCCCGTCTCCATCTCGAACCTGGTGGATGCGCACATGACGGATCGCCGCCGCCTCTACATCGCGGCCGGCTTCTTCGCCAAGCGCATCTATCGCGTCATGTACCGCGACCTGGCGGGCGGCGAGGTCGCCCCGCAGGCGCGCCACGGCTACCGCATCGTGCCTTGGAATCAGGTTCCCCAGGACCAGATCCGCGCTATTCACATGGAGGCCTTCCAGCAGGCGTTCCGTTCGCCGCTGCGCGCCCTGTGGTGGGATGACGCGATGAATCACTTTGACCCGCGCTGGTCCTTCGTCGCCGTGGATAGCACGGGCGAGGTCGTCGGCTACGCAATGACGGGGCGTCCCGCGCAGCGCTGGGTGGCGACCGGGCGTCCGGAGGCCTACATCTACCTGCTCGGCGTCGCCGAGGCCCACCGCGGTCGATCGGTCGCGAGTGCCCTCGTCGGCAACGCGGTGGCTGAGGCGTCGGCCTCTGGTGCCTCACGTATCGGGCTCGATGTGGATATGTCGAGTCCGGATCGGGCGCATAGTATCTATGAGCATCTCGGTTTCGTCGATGAAGCCGCTGAGGTTTATTACACGATCGACCAGTAGTCCGCTAGGAGACGAGCATGAGCATTCCTCTCGCGCAGAGAGCCGGTGCCCCTGAGTTCGTCCCCTTCCCGGGCGAGCATCACGGCATCGAGTGGGAGCCGCTGACGGCCGACCATCACGTCGGCCTGTCGGCGCTTTTCGCGCGCATGGAGGCCCGGGATAATCCGCCGTACCGCACCAGCCCGGACGAGGTGGAGGAGATGCTGTCGTCGGCCTCTCATTGGCGAGGCCTGGTCGGGGTTGCGCGCAGGGGTATCGCAGCGGGGCGCTTGGTTGCCTTCGCCCAGGTGGTGTTGCGCTTCCCGGGGCGCGCTGAGTGCGTGTGCATCGGGGGAGTGGATCCTGATTTTCGACGCATCGGCCTTGGCAATGCGATCGTGGACTGGCAGGAGGGGACGGCGCGTCAGATGTTGGCGAGCGTGGAGGGGGATGGCCCCGCGCAGATCACCTGCCATGTCGAGGCTGGCCAGGATGACCTCGAGGCCCAGCTGAAGGTGCACGGTTTCCGCTGGGCACGCACGTACTACGAGCTGCGCGCCTCCCTTGAAGATCTGGCCCCGGTGCCCGACCTGGGCTCGTATATGAGCATCGAGGCCTGGGGACTCCAGTGGGAAGAGCCGGCTCTGCGCGCGGCGAACCGCTTGAACGAGTCGGAGTGGGGGCGGCCTCCGCTCACACAGGAACAGTGGATGCAGGGCCGCACTGCGTTCGCGCCCGAGTGGTCTTTTGTTGCCGTGGATCGCACTGGCGATCGGCCGCGCGTAGCAGGCTTTTTGCTGGCCTCGCGTTACGAGCAGGACTGGGCGGCGCTGGGGTGGCGCGAGGGATATATCGACCAGCTAGGAGTTTTGTCGGCCTGGCGCGAGAGCCTTGTTGCCGACGCTCTGATTCTGGCCTCGATGTGGGCTCAAAGCCGCGATGGGATGGATCGCGCGGGTACGGGCGTGGGCTCCGCGAATCATACGGGCGCGCTGGCTGTCTACGATTCCCTGGGTTTCCGTACGGTCGGGCAGACCCGGCTTTATGCAATCGAAGTGTGACCTTTGTTTCGTATTGTGGACTAATTGCCGGTCAGGTCAATTTGTGAGCGATCCCACTATGTCTGTTGCGTGGGTGTGATGTTGGCCCTGTCTGGCAGTTCGCGGAAAACCGTCCCAATAGTCCTAATTGTCTGACCAATACGTTTTCTACGCTCCCAGCCAGAGGCTAGTTACGGCCTCGGCGCCACGCGCGTCCCATCTCCACAGTGCGGAGCCAGCATGACTACGAAGTCGTCATCACCATCCACCTCCATTCCGCCTCTGGTCATTCGAAGCGCCATCGTCGCCTCCCTCGGCGGCCTGCTCTTCGGCTTTGACACAGCGGTCATTTCCGGCGCGGAAGAAAAGCTCACCAAGCTCTACGCGCTCTCCTCCGTGGGGGAGGGCATGATCGTTGCCATCGCGACCATTGGCACGATCTGCGGTGCCATCGTTGCCGGTAAACTCGCCGATCGATTCGGCCGCAAGCCGATCCTTTTCTGGATCGGCGTCCTCTTCGGCGTGGGTGCACTGGCCACTGCCCTGGCGCCTGTGCCCACCCTGGTGAAAGCTGCTGACGACACGTTCTCGGCCTCGTCCTCCTTCCCGATCACCTTCTTCATGGTGTTCCGCTTCCTCGGCGGCGTCGGCGTCGGCCTGTCCTCCGTGGTCGCTCCCATTTACACCGCTGAAATCGCGCCCGCCCGCGTGCGTGGACGCCTGGTCGGCCTGGTCCAGTTCAACATCGTCTTCGGTATTCTCCTGGCCTACGCCTCCAACGCGGTCATCCGCGAAATCGTGCACGAAGACATTGCTTGGCGTTGGATGCTCGGTGTCATGGCCGTGCCCGCCGTCTTTTTCCTGATCTTCCTGGCTACTGTCCCCGAGACGCCGCGCTGGCTGCTCGCCCACGGGCACGAGGAACGCGCCGCGAAGATTTCCGAGCGCCTGACCACCACGCAGGAAGAAAGCAACGAGCAGATCGCCGAGATGAAGGCGCAGATCGCCGAGGATGCCTCCGGCGGCAAGGTCGCCTTCTTTACGCGCCGCTACCGCAAGGTTATCCTCATGGCCTTCTGCATCGCGATGTTCAACCAGCTCTCCGGCATCAACGCGATCCTCTACTACGCGCCCAAGGTCATGAAGCTCGCAGGCGGCGAGCAGGTGCTGGGACCGGCATTCCCCTACGTCGCATCCGTCATCGTCGGCCTCATGAACCTGATCGCCACCATGGCCGCCCTGACCGTTATCGACAAGCTTGGTCGCCGTCAGCTCATGATCGTCGGCTCCATCGGCTACCTCATCTCGCTCGGCTTCCTGTCGGCCATCATGTTCGCCTACAAGGGGGGTGCCTTCGAAGAAAAAAGCGCCGTTCCCGTGTGGCTCATCCTCCTCGGCCTGCTCGCCTTCATTGCTTCTCACGCTTTCGGCCAGGGATCGGTCATCTGGGTCTTCATCTCCGAGATCTTCCCGAACCGCGTGCGCGCGCGTGGCCAGTCGCTGGGCTCGCTCACGCACTGGGTGTTCGCGTTCATCACCACGTACGCCTTCCCGGTCCTCACGGATAAGCTCGGCGGCGGCTTCGCGTTCGGTATCTTCTTCCTCGCGATGGTCGGTCAGCTATTCTGGGTCCTGAAGGTGATGCCCGAAACCAAGGGCATTCCGCTCGAAGAAATGGAAGAGAAACTGGGGTTGACGAATGACTAGAATCGTGAACATCGGGGAAGCTCTCATCGATGAGATCACCCGCCCAAACAGTGAACCCGTCGAGGTCGTCGGGGGATCGATGCTCAACGTCGCAGCCGGTCTGACCCGGCTGGGTCACGAATCCGAACTGGCGACCTGGTTCGCGCGCGACGCGCGCGGCGACAAGGTTCGCGAGCACGCCGAGGCCGCCGGAGTGACCCTCACTCCGGGTTCTGATGGCGCCGAATTCACGACGGTTGCGCACGCGGCCGTTGACGAGAAGGGCCACGCCACCTACGAGTTTGATCTCTCGTGGGATGTGCCCGCCGTCGAGGATCCCGACAGCGTCGGACACGTGCATACCGGCTCCTACGTGGTCGTCGTCGAGCCCGGTGCCGACAAGGTCCTGGCCGCCGTCAAGCGCCAGGCCATCCGGGGTACGGTCTCCTACGATCCGAACATCCGTCCCGCGCTGCTGGGAACCCCCGACGAGGCTCGCCCGCACGTCGAGTCGATCGTGGCCCTCGCTGACGTCGTCAAGGCATCCGACGAAGACCTGAAGTGGTTGTACCCGGATCGTCCCATCGAGGACGTTCTGCACGAGTGGCTGCAGTCGGGCCCCTCCCTGATCCTGTGCACGCGCGGTCCCTGGGGCGTCTACATTTTGGCCGCCGCCGAGCGCGACATGCTCGTCGTCGACCCCCTCGACGTGGAGCTCGTGGACACGGTGGGTGCGGGCGACTCGCTCATGGCCGGCCTGATCTCCGGCCTCGTCGATGCGGGTCTGCTGGGATCGGCCGAAGCGAAGCAGCGTCTGCGCGAGGCATCGTGGGACAAGATCCTGCCCGCCATTCACCGCGGCATCATCACCTCGGGAATCACGATCCTCTACCAGGGCGCCTACTCGCCCACGCGCGAGGAAGTCAACGAGATCCTGGCAGCTGACAAGACGCTGCGAGGCTGACGAGGAACATCCCTCAACTAATGGGTGTGGGCCCGGCCGGTCGGCCGGGCCCACACCCATAACAGCATGATGCCCACACGACGCTCAACAAAGTGGTGGGGTGGCCGGGAGCAATCCGGCCACCCCACCGTCACGTCACGAGAACAGGGGAGCCTCAGCCGATCGAGGCAATCGCAAACGTGATCGGCACACCCGAGCCGTCGCGGCGCTCGTCCTCGGCGGGCAGGTCAACGGGGGAGCCGTCCGCGGACGCGGCACGTGCCGGCTTCGTGCCCACCCACGCGACGTCCAAGCGGTCCTCTCCGCGCAGGAAACGCTGGCAGCGCACGCCCTGGCCGCCGCGGCCCTTGGCCGGGTAGCACTCGAAGGGGGTGACCTTCACGGTCGTCTGGCCGGTGCCCGGCAACGCGCCGAGCGCCGCCGCCACGGTGACCACCACGGTATCGATGGGGGCCTCGACCACCCAGAAGCCCAGGGCCTCGGCCCCGGCGTTCAGCTTCATGCCCGCCATGCCCCCAGCCGTACGACCCTGCGGACGAACCTTTGCGGCCGGGGTGCGCAGCAGCTGCGCATCCGAGGACACGAACACCAGGTCCGCGCCGTCCGAGCACTGGTCGAAGCCCACGAGGCGGTCGCCGTCCTCCAGGGTGATGACCTCCCACTCGTCGCGCTGGAGCACGTCCGGGCGCAGGCGCTTGACCGTGCCACGGGCCGTGCCCATCGCGATCACGGCCTCGCCCTCGGGGTCGAGCAGGCCGACGGCGGGAACGTCCGTGTGCAGGAGCAGGGAGGACGGCATGGCACCGGCCAGCGACAGGCCCGTCTCGAAGCGCGGGAGCGCGGGCAGGTCCACGACGTCGATGCGGTGCGCGATACCGTCCTCGGTCACCACGGCCACCTGGGAGCGCACGGTCGAAGCCAGCTGAGCGCGCCAGCCGTCCGCAGCCGCGCGCGGACCCGGCACGAGCGGATCCCCGCCCTCGACGCGGGCAAGCGCACCGGAGGCAGACAGGACGACGACGCACGGGTCATCCGGTATCTGTAGCTCCAGGCCCTTACCGGAACGCGACACCGACGGCAGGGCCGCCAGTGCGGCATCGTCGGCGGCCGCGGCGCCCATGGGCGTGCCCGTCGAGGCCAGGAGCAGCGTGCGACGCGGCGTGCCCAGGCGATCCGAGACCTCGCGCAGCTCCTTCTTCACCAGAGCGCGCAGTAGCTCGGGATCCTCCAGGATCTCGCGCAGCGACGCAATCTTGGCCATCAGCTCGTCGCGTTCGCTCTCCAGCTCGATACGAGAGAACTTCGTGAGGCGACGCAGACGCAGCTCGAGGATGTAATTCGCCTGGGCCTCGGACAGATCGAAGGCCGTCATGAGGCGCTCGCGCGCGATCTCCGCGTCGTCGGAGGAACGAATGATCGCGATGACATCGTCGATGTCCAGGATCGCGATGAGCAGGCCCTCGACCAGGTGCAGGCGATCCTCGTACTTTTTCAGGCGGAAGCGGCTGCGACGCGTCGTCACATCCAGGCGATGATCCAGGAACACCTGCAGCATCTCCTTGAGGCCCAGCGTGCGCGGCTGACCGCCCACGAGCGCCACAGCGTTGATCGAGAAGGAATCTTCCAGCGGCGTGCGCTGGTAGAGCTGCTGAAGCACGGCCTCAGGATTAAAGCCGTTCTTCACCTCGATGACCAGGCGCAGGCCGTGGATACGGTCGGTGAGGTTCTGAACCGAGGAGATGCCCTTCAGGCGTCCCGCGTTCGCGTTCTCCTTGATCTTCTCGATGACCTTTTCCGGGCCGACCATGTAGGGAAGCTGCGTGACGATAATGCCCATCTTGCGGGCGGTCACGCGCTCGATCTGGACCTTCGCGCGGGTCTTGAATGCGCCTCGGCCGGTCTCGTAGGCCTCCTTGATGCCCTCCAGGCCCACGATGGCGCCACCCTCGGGCAGGTCGGGACCGGGAATGTAACGCATCAGGTCGGCGACGGTGGCCGACGGGTTATCGAGCAGGTGAATGGCCCCCGCGATCGTCTCGGTGAGGTTGTGCGGCGCGATGTTCGTCGCCATGCCCACCGCAATACCCGAGGCGCCGTTGACGAGCAGCTGCGGGAAAGCGGCCGGCAGCACGTCCGGCTGCATGAACTGGTTATCGTAGTTGGGGACGAAGTCCACCGTGTCCTCGTCCAAACCCGTCACCAGGTCCAGCGCGGCGGGCGCCATGCGCGCCTCCGTGTAACGAGCGGCAGCCGGGCCATCATCCAGAGAACCGAAGTTACCGTGACCATCGACCAGGGGGACCCGCAGATTAAAGGGCTGAGCGAGGCGCACCAAGGCCTCGTAAATCGCGGAATCACCATGCGGGTGGAGCTTACCCATGACCTCGCCGACGACGCGCTGGGACTTCACGTGACCCTTGTCGGGGCGCAGCCCCATCTGATCCATCTGGAACAGGATGCGGCGCTGCACGGGCTTGAGGCCGTCGCGCGCGTCGGGCAGTGCGCGGGCGTAGATGACGGAGACCGCGTACTCCAAGAAGGACCCACGCATCTCGGCGGATACGTCGATCTCGGAGATGTTCTCGTCCTTCTCGGGAATGTCGACGACCTGGTCCTTCTTAGCCATACGCGCAATTATTGCGCGGCAGCGCGCTCATTTCGACTGGCACGCCGCTTCGGGGCACAATTGTGGGATGGATACATGGACCCGCATTGAACGAAGCGGCTTTTACCCCAAGGCCGTGGAGCGCGCGCTACGCCGGGCGCTGGGCGCGGCAGACCCGCTCGCGACACTGTGTCAGGTGGACACGGGATTCGACCGGGGCTCCGTGTTCCGTCACCTCACCGTCGCGTCCCTGACCGAGCGGGCAATCGTCCAGCTGCACGTCGATGAGATGGGTGGCGGCTCGGCGACGATCGCGACCGCCGTTCACCGCGTGGCTGACATCGCCGGCTATTCGACGATGGAGGTCTACACCGATCCCGAGAACGCCACCGGCCTGTCCGAGATGACGATCGCGCTGGACCTCAAGGGGGCGCGCCGCCTCGAGCTGGAGCCCGCGCGCTGCGACGACCCCACGTGCATGGCCGACCACGGCTTCACGGGTTCGTCGTTCCCCGATGACATGACGTTCCGCGTCTCGGCGACCGTGGACGGACAGGACGCCCTGGAAGAGGCCGCGGAGTTTGTCGATCACCTGGCGACGCTGATGGAGACCCGCGGTGAGTGAACGCGTGCTAACACTGGACATGGAGGGCGCCGACCTGCCGGGTGCGGGCGACCCGTGCATCACGGACATCATTCCCGCCGCCCTTGCCGCCATCGACCCGTCGCTGCCCGGGGCCTGCCAGCAGGCCGCGTCGTCGCTGGGGGTCGAGGCCGGGGCGCGCCAGGTGCTGCTCATCCTCGTGGACGGCTTTGGCTACGAGCTCATGATGGATCACATGGGCCACACGCCGACGCTGCGACGTCTGCGCTCCGACATTCGATCGATCCACACGATCGTGCCGTCGACGACGTCGGCGGCTATTACGGCGTTCGGGACGGGTGCTCGCCCGGGCGCGACGAACATGGTGGGCTTCTCCGTCGCCTATGGCAGTGGCGTCATGAACCTACTGGCCATGGAGGGTGGCCCCGCGCCCACCGAGTGGCAGCCGGTTCCCACGTTCTTCGAGCGACTGGCCGCCGACGGCGTGGGATCTGCCGTCGTCTCTCCCGCGCGCTTTGCCGGCTCTGGCCTGACGGGAGCCGCCCTGCGCGGCGCGCGCCACGTGCCCGCCGATACCCTCGAGCAGCGCGTGAACGCCGCCCTGCGGGAGCTGCGCGCGGGCACGCCCGTCGTCTACCTCTACTGGTCGGAGATCGACCACTGCGGTCACTCGCACGGCGTGGCATCGGATGCGTGGATCGGGCAGATCGAGCAGTTTGACGCGGGCCTGTCGATGCTCCTGCGTGGCCTGCCGCGGGGGGTGCGCGCGGTTCTGACGGCCGATCATGGCATGATCAATGTCGACCCCGCGGCGATCGTCGACGTGGCCTCCACGCCCGCCCTGCGCGACGGCGTGCGCATCGTGGCCGGCGAGACCCGCGCGGCACACGTGCACGCCCAGGAGGGCAGGGCCGAGGAGGTCGCCGCACGCTGGCGCGAGACGCTGGGGGAGAGCGCCTGGGTGCTCACGCGTGACCAGATGCCCGCCCTGATCGGCCCGGGCGACGGCGCGGCGACCATCGGAGACCTGCTGGTCCTGTCGCGAGGACGGGCGGGCGTCGTCGACTCGCGCACGCAGAGCGCGTCGGCCATCGCAATGCCGGGTATTCACGGCTCGGTCACGCCCACGGAGATGCGCATCCCCGTCATCACACTGGCCTAACAACGATCGAGCGCCCCTGCCTGTCAGGGGCGCTTGCGCTTTCACGGCTTGGAGCCGAAGACAATTTCATCCCAGCTGGGTACCGAGCGTCGGCCCTTCTTCGAGCTCGAGTTGCGCGCTAGGCGCGAGGCCGAGGGCCCCTGCGCGGGCACAGAGCCGGTCGCGGTGGGCACGGCCCCCGTCGTCGTCGCAACGCCTCCGGTGACGGCAGGTACTCCGCCGGTGACCGCGGGCAGCCCCCCGGTTGTCGTAGACGCAGCATCGGCGCCTGCCTGATCGCCTCCGGCGGACACAGCCCTCATGGGCAGCGCAGGGGTGCGGTGCTCGTCAGAGTTGGCCGAGGCCTCGGCGTCGGGCGCGGAGTCGGAAAGCCACGGCAGCGCATGGGACGAGGTCTGGGCGCCGTCGCGCGTCGACCTCACGCCCACGGGGATGGCGCCGGTAACCTGGCGGCGGGTGGGCAGCACGAGCGCGCCCGAGGCGGGAGCATCCTCGTCGGTGCCCGGCTCAACCTTGGTCCGCGCCGAGGCCAGGGAATAAATACGTGCGGAAATCGGGCCGGTCGAGGGCTCGGGCTCGTTCTCGGCAGGCTCATCGGGCTCGTCGCCGGCAATGGCCGCCAGGTACTCGGCTTCCTCGTCCACCTCGTCGCCCAGGTCCACCTCGACCTTCTGACGCTTACCGCGCGCGGCGTTGAGCTGATCGACCAGGGCCTCGCGGGTACGCAGGTCCTCCTCGTCGGGATCAGGAGCGGGGGCGGGGCGGGCCATCGGTGAGAAAATCGAGGACGCGGGGGAGGAGGAGACCTGCTCGGTCAGCCACTGCGCCTCCTGGTCGATGGCCTCCAGCGTGCCCGAGTTCGACAGATACCAGTGGGCGGCGTGCTCGGCCGCGCCCTGCACGAAGGTGACGATAATCTGCCAAGGCTCCCCGGCCTCGCGCGTCGCAGACCAATCGAGGGAGGACGGCTCGACACCGCGGGCCGCCAAGCGATCCAGGACCAGGTCGCCCATCGTCGGGCCGCCCTCACCAATACGAACCGCACGTGCGCGCGAGAGCGCGTAATCCTTCTCGGCCTGCACGGGAGCCTCGAAACGTTCGACCGCCGCAACGTCCATGCCGTGCTTCGTGGCGATCTCCTCCGGGGTCGCGCCCGCGCGCAAGAGGGCCTGAATGTCACGAGGAGCGAGCGTGGGCCGCGAAGGGGCAATGTCCATCTTCGGGCGATCACGGCGCGTGGCCCCGCGGAGCTCGTCCGAGATCAACACCGAATAGCGTTCGCCCTGGGCGTCGGTAAGCACCAGGGACTCGCCATCGGAGCTGGTCCCGAGCAATTCGAGCTCAATCATCGCTTCCTCCTCATACGTCACTGTCGAATCGTCTCAAATTATCCCCGGAATGTCGCGCAACAACGCGCGTGTCACACATACAATGGCACATTCGTTCAACAAATGTTATCCTCCCTGCGCATAGACCACTCGTACCAAACCGTACGAGGGCGAAAGGGGAATACCATGGCAACCGATTACGACGCGCCGCGTAAGAACGAGGACGAGGTCTCTGAGGACTCGATTGAGGAGCTGAAGTCCCGTCGCAACGATGCCGGCTCAGCCGAGATCGAAGAAGACGAAAACGAAGCCGCCGAGAACTTTGAGCTTCCCGGCGCCGACCTGTCCAAGGAAGAGCTGACCGTCCACGTCGTACCGCGCCAGGACGACGAGTTCACCTGCTCGGAGTGCTTCCTCGTCCACCATGCCTCGCAGCTCGACCACGTGGATTCCAACGGCAATCCCGTGTGCACCGAGTGCGCGATGTAAGGTAGAGGGATGTTCGGACGCAAGAAGAAGACACACGTCGAGACGATCGACGAGGTTGAGGCCCTGCCTCGCCTGAGCGACGAGGACGCCGAGATCTGGAGTGAGCCCGGCCCTCGTAACTACAAGGACGTGGACACCTCCGAGGGTTACGTCGACATGGGTTCCATCCTGTTCCCGGCCCGCCCGGGTATGCAGCTGCGCACCCAGGTCGCCGACGACGGCACCACCGTCCTCCAAATCCTCGTCGTGCTCGGAGACTCGGGTATCCAGATGAGCGTCGCAGCCGCCCCTCGCTCCGGCGGAGTATGGGACGAACTGCGCGAGGAGATCCGCGCCGGCTTCACGAGCCAGGGGGCGAACGTCGCTGACATTCGCACCCGCTACGGCCATGAACTACTGGTCGACATGCCGATGAAGATGCCCGATGGGCGCGCCGCAACCTCGCGCATGCGCATCATTGGCCGCGAGGGCGACCGCTGGTTCGCCCGCATCGACATCATCGGCCCCGCGGCCGCCGACGCAGAGTCCGGCATCGAGATCGAAAAGGTCATCGACCGCATCGTCGTTCACCGCGACGATCACCCGAGGACCCGACTGGAGCTCCTGCCCGTCCACCTGCCCGCGGGTGCGCAGGGGTCCTGAGATGGCCTCGTGGATCTCTCGGGTCGGCGCTGCGCTCGGCCTCGACAAAGACGCTCGCTCCCTGGACGCTGCCCTCGACGAGGACTCGGCGCGTGCCGCGCGCGGTGTTACCCCCATTCGCGACGTGACGGATCGCAGCCATGCGCTGGTCTTCGGCACCCTCCTGGGCATGACCTACCCGCCCGAAGAGGGCGCTCAGCGCGTCCTCGTGGCCACGCTCTACGACGGGACCGACACGCTCGAGCTGCGCTGGCCGGGACGCGCATCTATTCCGGGATTGAGTGTGGGCCAGCGCCTCGAAGTCGAGGGGACCGTCGGCCGCGTCGGGGAACGCCTGGTCATCATCAACCCGCTCTACCGCGTCATAGCGGGGGAGGGCTGATGCCCGCGCCCCGCTGGATGAACCAGGCGACCTCACAGGAGTTCTCGTGGTCTCAGGCCCTGGGTGGCACGCGCGGCGTCATCGAGACCAGCGCTCCAGGCTTGGTGTTCGTTATTGTGTACGTCGCCACGCACGCCCTGGTCCCGACACTCGTCGCAGCCTCCGCCGTCGCGCTGATCGCCTGCATCATTCGTCTGATCCAGCGCCAGAGCGTCGCACAGGCCCTGTCAGGCCTGCTCGGCGTCGCCGTGGGCGTGGTCTTCGCGGCCGCGACCGGTCGGGGCGAAAACTACTTCGCGTGGGGCATCGCCACAAACGTCGCAATGGCGGCTGCTTTCGCCCTTTCGGCTCTCGCGCGCCGTAGTCTGGTCGGCTTCTTCTACGCAATGCTCACCGGCCTGCCCAAAGACTGGGGCCGCGACCCGTCCTTGCGTCCCCTGCGCCGACGCTGCACCATGCTCACCTGGATGTGGGCGGCACTGTTCGGGCTGCGCGTCGCAGTCCAGGCGCCCCTGTGGGCAGCCGGGGCCGTCGCAGCCCTCGGCGTCGCCAAGCTCGCCCTGGGGCTCCCGCTCTTCGCGCTCGGTGCCTGGGCGACGTGGTGGGGCCTGCGCGACTACTCGTCGTCTTCTTCGGACTCGAGCGCGGACGCAGACGCCACCGTTTCGCGCAGTTGATCGAGAGCCGCCGCATCCGCGTCCGGCACGAGCAGCAGCAACTCATCCGAGGCCTCGAACACGTCATCCGCGTCAGGAGTGAGCGGACGCCCGTCGCGCAGCAGCGCCGCCAGGACGGAGTGCGCGGGCAGTTCCAGGGACAGCACGCGCTTGCCGACCACGGGAGAATCCTCGGGCAAAATGAGCGCGTGCATGGACACGGCCGCCGTGTTGAACGAAAACAGGCGCACGGGAATACCCACCGAGACGGCTTCCTCGACCAGTGCCGTCATGATACGCGGGGTCGACACCGAAACATCCACGCCCCACGCCTGATCGAAGAGCCACTCGTTCTTGGGATTGTTCAGGCGCGCGACCACGCGCGGAACCGCGAACTCCGTCTTGGACAGCAGGGAAATGACCAGGTTCGCCTTGTCGTCGCCCGTCGCGGCCACCACGACGTCCGCGTCCTCCACGCCGGCGTCGCGCAGTGCGTCCGGCGAACAGGCATCCGCCAGCACCCAGTCCGCGTCCGCCACCGTGGCGATGCGCAGCTTCTCGGGCAGCTTGTCGATGAGGGTGATGTCGTGGCCGTGGGCCAGCAGTTCCAGAGCGACGCTACGTCCCACCGACCCCGCTCCCGCGATGACGATCTTCATGCTCATTCCTCCATCTTGGGCGGGTTCGACAGCTGATCACGCAGCGGCGCCGAGTCCGTCCCGTTGATCGCGAAATACAGTTGGTCGTGCTCTTGGACGACGAAGTCGGGTTCGGCCGTGCGAATCGTGCCCAGGCGAGACGTGAAGACGATACGGCTCCCGGTCAGATCCTCGATCAGTCGGAAAGTCAAGCCATACCAGCTGGGAGAAGGGGTCGCATTGACGAGGCCGACCGAGCCGGTGGGATGAGACCAGATGAGCGAGGCGTCGGGCGGGAGCATCCGGCGCAGGACGGACTCCGTCGTTCGCTGCACGGACGCAACCGTGGGGATGCCGAGGCGCTCGTACAGGTAGGCCCGCGTGGGGTCGTAGATGCGGGCCACCACGTGTTCGACGTGAAAAACCTCACGTGCGACGCGCGCGGCAATAATGTTCGAGTTATCACCCGAGGACACCGCCGCGAAGGCGTACGCGTCTTTGATGTTGGCTTGACGCAGGCAGGCCCTGTCCATGCCGACCCCCGTGACCCTGCGGCCGGAAAAATCGGGGGACAGGCGCGAAAAGGCCTTGGAATCCTGGTCAATAATGGCCACGGAATGACCCGCCGCGTCGAGCGTTGATGCCAGGCGGGCGCCGACGCGCCCGCAACCCATGATCACAAAGTGCACGAGAACCAAACTACTCCGCTCCTGACCGAATATCCACGCGTGTCCGTGCGTTTCGCACCGACGTGGGCCAGGTGGACTACTCTTACATGTTGTGATGAACTTGTTGGCCTACGCGAAGCGCGTGCTCATCGGACGCCCGATGCGATCGGACGCGATGGGCCACCAGCTTCTTCCCAAACGCATCGCCCTTCCGATTTTTGCCTCCGACGCGCTGTCGTCGGTCGCCTACGCACCCGACGAGGTCCTCCTGACGCTGGCGCTCGCTGGCACAATGGCCGCCATACAGTCCATCTGGGTGGGCGTTGTCGTGGCACTCGTGCTGGCCGTCGTGGTCGCCTCCTACCGCCAGACCGTCCACGCATACCCCTCGGGTGGCGGTGACTACGAAGTCGTGACGAAGAATCTCGGCCGTTCCTGGGGGCTCCTTGTGGCCTCGGCCCTGTTGGTCGACTACATCCTGACCGTCGCCGTGTCCATTTCCTCGGGCGCCAGCTACATCACGACCGCCGTGCCCGCGCTGGCGGGCTACGAGGTGCCGATCGCCGTGGGCCTCGTCGTCATCCTGGCGACGCTCAACCTGCGCGGCACGCGCGAGGCCGGCAGTGCTTTTGCGGTACCTACGTACGTCTACATGTTCTCTATCGGCCTGATGGTCGTCGTTGGCTTCGCGAAGCTCGCGACGGGACACCTTGGCTCCGCGCCGACGGCCGCCTATGACCTCGTCGCCGCCCCCGGGCACGCGGACGGGCTGGCGGGGTTGGCGGGTGCTTTCCTGCTCATGCGTGCCTTCTCCTCGGGCTGCGCCGCCCTCACGGGCGTCGAGGCCATCTCAAACGGCGTCCCGATGTTCCGCCGACCCAAGTCACGCAACGCCGCGACGACCCTGGCCATGCTGGGCGGGATCGCCGCCGCCATGATGGTCTCGATCCTCTTCCTCGCGCGCGCCACGGGCGTCAAGATCGTGGAGGACCCTGCTGCGCAGCTGGCCGTTGACGGTGTTCCCATCGGCCACAAGGTGGCGGTCGATCCCGCGATCTCGCAGATCGCCTCGGCCGTCTTCGGGCACGGATCCATCCTGTTCATCCTTATTACGGTCGTCACGGGCTTCATCCTGGTGCTGGCCGGAAACACCGCCTTCAACGGCTTCCCGACCCTGGCCTCGGTCCTCTCGCGCGACTCCTTCTTGCCCCACCAGATGGTGCGTCGCGGCGACCGCCTCTCCTACTCCAACGGCATCGTGGTCCTCACGCTCGCCGCCATCGCGCTGATCGTCGGATTCCATGCCGAGACCACCCGACTCATCCAGCTGTACGTCGTGGGCGTCTTCATCTCCTTCACGCTCTCGCAGCTGGGCATGATTAAGCACTGGAACAGGCAGCTGCGCACCCGTCAGTCCGGCCAGGAACGTATGGCGGTGCTGCGCTCGCGCGCCGTCAACATCGTGGGTTTCATGATGACCGGCGCTGTCCTTCTCATCGTGCTGGCCACCAAGCTCACGCACGGCGCGTGGATCACGCTGCTCATGATCGCGGTCGCATTCGGCCTCCAGATCTCGATTCACCGCCACTACGAGACAACCCGCGAGCAGCTGCGTGTCGACGACTGGCACGCTCGGCGCGCGCTGCCGACCCGCGTGCGCGCCCTCGTCCTGGTGTCCTCGCTCTCGCGTGCCGCGATGCGCGCGATCGCTGCCGCCCGTGTCTCCTCGCCAACCTCCATCGAGCTCGTCTCGGTCGTGGCCGACGACGAGGAAGAAAACAAGATCCTGCTCCAGTGGAGGGCGTCGGGCGTTCCGGTGCCTCTCACCCTGCTGTCTGCCCCCTACCGTGACATCTCCTCCGTGATCCTGCAGTACGTGCGCAGCCGACGCCGCTCGGCGCCCACGGAGATGCTTGTTATTTACATGCCGCAGTTCCTCGTCACCCACTGGTGGGAGAATTTCGTCCACAACCAGTCTGCCCTGCGTCTGCGTGCCGCTCTGCTCGGTGTGCCCGGCGTCGTCATCACGATCGTGCCCTGGCAGCTGGGCGAGGACGACGTCGTCGAAGGTCGCCAGCGCGTCAACGATCCGTTCTTACGCGTGGCAGCCCCGGCCTCGTCCGAGACGATCCGTACTAACCAACCCGGCGATGCGCGGGCCGAGAACACCTCCGCGGAGACCTCATGAGCCCCCGTCCTGCCCGCCGCCGCCCGACCCAGCGCCGTCGTCCCGCTGCCTCCCTGCCGCGCGATGGTATCGGTGACATGCTCGAGCTGACCGTCGGCGAGCCAGCCCACGGTGGGGCGTGTGTCGCCCGCGACGAGAGCGGGCGCGTTGTCTTCGTGCGCCACGCGGCGCCGGGCGAGCTCGTCCGCGCGCGCGTGACCGCGGTCCAGAAGAAGCTCGCATGGGCCGATGCCGTTGAGGTCCTGTCCCCCTCGGCCGATCGCGTCGACTCCGTCTGGCCCCAGGCGGGTCCCGGCGGTGTCGGCGGCGGCGAGCTCGCTCACCTGACGCCCGCCGCGCAGCGAGAGTGGAAGTCCCGCGTGATCGCCGGGCAGCTGCGCCGCGTGGGCGGCGAAGCCCTGGCCGAGGCCGTGGATGCCCTCGGGGGAGTGCGTGTCGCTCCCGCGCCGGGAGATGAGGATCCGCGCGACGCACTGACCGGCCGCCGCTCGCGCATCGACGTCGTCATTGACGAGGCCGGGCGCGCCGGGATGCACGAGTTCCGCGGTCGCCGCGTGATCGCGCTCGATGACATGCCGCTGGCCGTGCCCGCGATCCGTGAGCTCGGACTGTTCGACGAGGACACGCCGTGGCGTCGTCTGTGGAAGCCGGGGGACCGCGTGCGCGCGGTGGCTCCCTCCGGCGGTGAGCCCGTCGTCCTGATCGGCGAGGACACGTACGCCGCCGACGGCGTGCGTATCGATGCCGACGTTGTGCGCTGGAACGTGCCGGTGGGCTCTGGCGTCGAGTCGTACTACGTGCGCCCCTCGGGTTTCTGGCAGACACACGTGCGTGGCGCCGAGGTGCTCGCGAACGCGGTGCTGGCTGCGGCGTTTGGTGCCGGCGAGGCCGGGGCTGGGCGCGCGGTCATGGAACTGTACTCGGGGGCTGGCCTATTCTCCGTGCCGCTCGCGCGCGCCGTCGGAGAATCGGGGCGCGTCGTGACCCTCGAGGGCGACGAGGGTGCCGTGCGTGACGCGGGCGAGAACCTCGCAGCCTTTGATTGGGTGGATGCGTTCGCCGGAAACGTTGATCGCGAGGGAGTCGTCGACCTGTCGGGCCAGCTGGCTGCCGTGCCCGAGGTAGTCGTCGCCGACCCGCCGCGCGCCGGCGCAGGAGCCGAGGTGTGCGAGGCTATTGCGGCCACGGGTGCCCCTCGCGTCGTCCTTGTGTCCTGCGACCCGGCAGCGGGCGCGCGCGACCTGCGGGCCCTCACCGAGGCTGGCTATTCCCTCGAATCGCTGCAGGCCTGGGACCTCTTCCCGCACACTCACCACGTGGAGTGCGTATCTGTGTTGACACGATCTTGATATAGTGAGTCCATCAATGGTGATGGAAGCTCTAGATGGAGATGATGCATATGCGGATGAAAATTATTGCCCGTAAGTTCATCATGCCCATTTTATTTTCGATAGCTCTGCATTTATGGGTGCCAGGATTAGAAATATTTCGTGATTCTAGTGCACACACGCCGGGGGTGAGCTTGTTCCTGCTAATTGTTGTGCGGTGTATTGGGTTGCTCGGCGTTTTGTTCGTGTGGGAAATGCTTATTAAGCTGGTATACGTAAACTGCTCTTTTCGCATCCGTCGTTGGGGTCGTCGAGCAATTTCAAAAGGTAGTGTGTATGGCGCTTTGGTGGCAATTCGTCTAGATTATTGTCTTGGGCAACTAACCTTTCTGCTTTGTCAAGGGTGGCGCTATTTTGATCGTGCTAGTAATGATCGTGTTTGGCGGGGGTTGTCATCGTGGTCTGTGCGCGCTGGATTGGCGAGGGTTGCGCGGATGCTGTTTTCTGTTCCAGTCTGTCTGTCCATTATGTCGGCATATTTTGCACTGGGAGCATGTGAATTTCCTGTCTTGCAATACTGTGGTGAAATAATTGATCCGATAAAAGGGTCTATTTCCTTGGGGCAGTTACTTAATGTTGTTTCGGTAAAAGTGCCTGCAGTATTGGCTTTGCTTCCTATATTTTCAATTGTATTCTATTTGTACTTTTATAGTCATAAGCGCGATGTAAGAAGATTGGTTGAAAAAGAGGGTATTATCTATCGTAAAGAAGTGGTGCTCTTGTATGAAAAGCTACTCTTCTGGTATGAGCGAAATGCCTATGATATTTGTTTAAATTTTGAGTATGTTGTTGGTGTTCGTTCGTCGCTTGTGGAATTGCAGATTAGACGATTGTTTCCTAATTTACAGTCTTCTGATGGTGTTGGATTCCTGAGGGTGGAAGAGTTTAATGATTATATTTTTGAGAGAGAGCTAAGTGGGTACAACTTTTTAGAAATTGCTGATCTGCAGGAATTGTGTGATCTTGTGCAAAGGTTGTCAGCTGATGAGCTGGATCGCTTCGTAAGGGCGTTTTCTGTTTATGATGAAGATATATGGGATCTCTATTATCGTGGCTTTCGTCGGTTAAGAACTGTTGAAACCGTCGAACGTTCTTTGTTTACAAAGTATGGGGTTCGTTCATGGATTGAGGAGTGGGAACCTTATCTTTGGGCGGTTGATCGTGATGTGGTTGACAGGCGGAAAGAATTGCTTGAATCATCTCTAGCATTGCGAATTTACGAAGGACTTGAGTTACTCTTTTCCATCGATAGAGCGATGACTTCGCTGAGGCGATATCTTTACTCATCGCGCGCTGAGACGCTCATCCTAAAGGTTCTGAGCCGCGACAAATAAGCCCATTTTATCCGCAATCGATTGCTTCAGCCTCATCAGAGCATTTTCACGGCAGGACAGCTCGGTATGGCTGCTTGAACCCATGCAATTCCGCATGCAATTCCCTTGCAAATCGCATCGAACAGATATGAACTGATGCTACTGTGGTGGGAATTGCATGCGGTTTTGTGTGCCGCCAGATCGAGCTACGTCACGCTGCGCGGTCTGCTGGCGTCGTGGTATCGGCGCTAGCGTGTCCTCCTGCGCTCCTGCATGCGCGAGCCCCACGAGGTTTGCGCGCGGGCCTCAATCGCGCGGCGCTGGTCGCGGTACATGCGATCCACCAGGTTGCGCTCGGAGACCCAACCCACCACGTGGCGCTCCTCGTCCAGCACGGGCAGGGCCTGCAAGCCGCTGGAACGAAGCGTCCCGAGAACCTCGGACGGGGGAGCGGAGGCAGCCACGGCCTCGTCGATGAGAGGCAAATCCGACAGGGGAGCGTCGAGGGATCCGTCCTCCTGCGTGAGCTCAGCGAGGCGCAGCGAGGACACGAGACCGACGAAGCGCCGGTCCTCGTTCACGACGGGCAGGACCGTCTCCTTCGTGCGGCGCAGTGCGGAGATCGCAGACGCGGCGCTGGTCGTGCAGGACAAAGTCTCGGGAGCCTCCGTCATCCACTCGGACGCCGCACGCGTCCCGAGCAGCGTGCCCTCGACCGGGTCGTCGAGCACGTCGCCGCGGCGGCGCAGCTTCTCCGTGTAGATCGTCGCTCGGGTCAGGAAACGCGACGCGCCCGTGGCGATGACGACCGCCAACATCATGGGCAGGATTAGCGAGAACTGTCCGGTCATCTCCACGATGATCAACACCGCGGTCATCGGCGCGCGGGCCGCACCCGCGAAGGCCGCCCCCATGCCCACCACGGCGAACACGCCGACGGGGGAATCGGACAGGGGAGAGACCACGTCTCCGAATGCGGCGCCCGCCATCGCGCCGATGAACAGCGTGGGAGCGAAGACGCCGCCCGAGCCACCCATGCCGATCGTGAAGGATGTGAATACGGCGCGCCCCACCATCAGGGCGAGGAGGAATGCGATCGAGTAGCTACCCGCGATGGCCTGCTCCTCCAGCGGATAACCCGACCCGAACATGTAGGGGAACGCGACGAGGCCCCCGCCGAGGACGAGGCCGAGGACGCCCGGGCGCGCCCACTCGGGCAGGCGCGTGCGCGCCCATACCCAGTCGATCGCGTCCTCGGAGGCGTAGAGGAGCTTTGAGAAACCGAGGCCGCACAGCCCGGCGACGAGGCCGAGGAGGGCCACCCACCACATGTCCGACATCGACGCGAAGGTCAGGTTGTCGGCGACGCGCACGACCATCTCGTCTCCCTGCAGGAGGCGCGCCACGATCGAGGATGTCACGGCGGAGAGCACGACGAAGCCGAAGGTCTCGGCCGTGAACTCCACGAGGATGACCTCCAGGGCGAAGACAGCGCCCGCGAGCGGCGCATGGAAAGTCGCCGCGATGCCCGCCGCGGACCCGCACGAGGCCAATAGGACGACGCGGGAGACGGGCATGTGCAGCCACGAGGCGATGGTGGAGCCCAGGGAGGCCCCCACCTGGACGATCGGTCCCTCGCGTCCGGCCGACCCGCCCGAGCCGATCGTCAGGGCCGAGGCCAGGATCTTCACGACCGCGACGCGCCCCGGGATGCGCCCGCCTTTGCGGCGCACCGCGAGCATGACCTCGGGAATGCCGTGCCCCTTTGCCGAGGGCGCGAAGCGCTGGATGAGCGGACCGTACAGGAGGCCCGCGACGGCGGGAGAGAGGAGCAGGAACAGCCACGGCGCCCACCCCCACAGCCCATGCGAGGCCCCAATGTGCGTCGTGTACTCCTCGAAGCCCGTCGACACCCACGTCCACGCGCGGATCGCCAGGTTAAAGAGCACCGCCGCAGCGCCGACGATAGCGCCGACGAGTGCGGCGGCGACGCCGAGCAGGGAACGATGGGAGGCGACCGTGTGGCCGACGCGAACGCGCGTCCCCGCAGCCGAGCGCTCGGACCGCGGGGACTGATCGGTGGGGCTCACAGGTTCGCGATCTCCACGTGAATGGGGGTATCGGTGGCGATGCCCCACACGGTGCGGTAGAAGGACAGCTCCGAGAGCAAGGCGTCCTTGATGTTCTGAGCCGAACGGAAGCCGTGGCCCTCACCCTCGTAGAGCTTGAGGGCGACAGCGTTGCCGGCCTGGCGCAACGCCTCGTACATCTCCTCGGCCTGCTCGGGGGGCACGACCGCGTCATCGGTTCCCTGCAGGAGCAGCAGCGGAGCCTTGATGTGCGCGACGCGGTTAATCGGCGAGCGATCAGCCCACACCGGATCCGACATGTCGTCGGTGCCCAACAGGATGCGGTCGTAGTGCGACTCGAACTTGTGAGTCGTCGCGGACAGCTTCGCCAGGTCCGCGATACCGAAGAACGAAGCACCTGCCGTGAACACCTCAGAGGAAGCGAGCGCATTGAGCACTGCGAAGCCACCTGAGGAACGGCCGCGAATCGCGACGCGCGTCGGGTCGACGCGGCCCAGATCGATGAGGTACCGGGCACCGTCGACGCAGTCCTGCACGTCCATGACGCCCCAGTTGCCGTTCAGACGCTCGCGGTAGGCACGGCCAAAGGATGTCGAGCCTCGGTAGTTGACGTCCAGGACGGCGAAACCGCGGCTGGTCCAGTACTGGAACGGGACCTGGAGGCCGGGGCGCACCGAGCTGGTCGGTCCGCCGTGCACGTTGACGATGAGCGGGGGCAGCTCGCCCTCGGGGGCCTCATAGTCGGGGTTCACGGGCGCGTAGTAGAAGCCGTGCGCCTCCTCGCCGTCCGAGGTCTTCCACGAGATCATCTCAGCGGTGGAGACCAGGGCTGTGGGGACCTCGGCCTCGGACGAGGGACGCAGCACCTTCGTCTTGCCGCGCGACACCTCGATGATCGCGGGGGTATGCGTCGCGGAATCCGCGAGGAAGACGACGCGGCCATCCGCGGCGGCAACGTTACCGATGGGCCACCAGCCGGTCGCCCACTCCTCGGCCATGCCGTTGTCAATGCGCACCGTACCGATGTGCCACACCTGATCCTCGGCCCACGAGCACACCAGGTAGTCGTTGTCGAAGTTGTCGAAGGAGTGCAGGCCGAGGTGCCAGTGCGGGTGCGAGAATGCACGCTTGCCCGGGTGCAGGGCGCGGGTGCGCAGGCGCGACGTCCACTCGTTGGGGTCCTCACCGTCCCTCCACGTGAAGCCCTGGGTGCGGTACAGGTTCGCCCAGCCGGAGGAATCATCCACGTGGATGAGCTCCCCGTCCAGGGTCCAGCGCGGCTCGTAGACGCACACTCCCGGGCGATCCACCAGGACGACCTCCTGGTCGATCGTACCCTCGAATGTCAGGGACGCGACGTGAAGCTGAGAATAGGTCCACGGCATGTTCGGGTGATTCCATGAGATCCACGCCAGCTTCGTGCCATCCGGGGAGACCGTGGGAGCCTGCGCGAAATCCGTGCCGCCAAAGACCGGGACGATCGCCGCGTCGTCGCGCGCCGCCGAGCCGTCGAGGGGGATCGCTACGATCGAGTTGACGGGCTCGCCCTCACCCGAGTGATCCTCGGCGACCGCGTACACCAGGTCACGCTCGTCGGCGATCCAGAAGTCGCCGTAGCGGACCTTGGACAGGGTCGTCAGGGGGCGCACGCCGCGGCGAGGCTCCGACGTGTCAAAGGCATAGACGCGCCCGTCGCTGCGGTCGGAAAAGACGATGACCCCGTGGTGAACCGCGTAGGCCTTCCCGCCATACTCGTGGACGCGCGTGCCGACGTCAGCCAAGCGCACACCGTCGATCAGCGGCAAGACCTCTCCCGTCTCACCGGTGCCCCGACGGCGCAGGAGCGTCCCACGCCCGCCCTCAAGCGGATGCCCCTCCACCCAGTAGGTGTCTGGACCGTCGACGCGGACCTGGGAGAGAGTAACGGAGCGGGCAGTGAACGAGTTGCCCGTGATCGGGGACTTCCACAGGCCGTGAGGTGCGACGGTGACGGACATAGTGCCTCCTTGAGCGGTATGGCGAACCAATGCCTCTATCTTAATGCGCGTGCCAAGGCCCTGCGTACATCGCAAGCCGATGCACCCCTAATTTGATCTGTAGGTGAGACGCTGGGCATCTACACTAGAAGTCATGTCTGGAGCACTAAGCACGCGTGACCTGTTGTCACGCTGTACCACCCCTCGGGAGCTGCGTCGCCTCGAGCGGGAACAGTTGGATCAGTTGGCCGCGCAGATTCGCGCCTTTCTGATTGACAACGTATCGCGCACGGGTGGGCACCTGGGGCCCAACCTGGGTGTCGTCGAGCTGACGATCGGTCTGCACCGCGTGTTCCGCTCTCCCCAGGACACAATCGTGTTCGACACGGGCCACCAGGCATACGTGCACAAGCTGCTCACCGGCCGCCAGGACTTTTCCTCGCTGCGTTGCCCGGGCGGTCTGTCCGGCTATCCCTCGCGCGCCGAGTCCGAGCATGACGTCGTTGAGTCCTCCCACGCCTCGGCCTCCCTGGCCTGGGTGGACGGCATCTCACGCGAGAAGCACCGGCGCGGGGAACGCACGTGGACGGTCGGCGTCATCGGTGACGGCGCGCTCACGGGTGGGCTGGCGTGGGAGGCCCTGAATAACATCGCCGCCTCGAAACATCGTCGCATCGTCATCGTCGTCAACGACAACGGGCGCTCCTACGCTCCGACCATCGGCGGCCTGGCCGATCACCTCGACGCGCTGCGTACCTCCGCCGGCTATGAGAAGGCACTGGCCTGGGGCAAGCAGCACCTCCTCAGCCACGGCACGCCCGGGCGCGCCGCCTACGACGCGCTGCACGGGCTCAAGTCCGGCATCAAGGACGCGCTCATGCCGCAGGTCATGTTCGAGGACCTGGGGCTCAAGTACATCGGTCCCGTCAACGGCCACGACATCGCCGCCGTCGAGACGGCCTTCCGGCGCGCCCGCACCCTCGAAGAGCCGGTGATCGTCCACATGATCACCGAGAAGGGCCGCGGCTACAAGCCCGCCGAAAAGGACATCGCGGACCGCTTCCACGCCGTCGGCCCAATCCACCCGGAGACCGGCCTGCCCGTGGCCCCCGAACGCTTCGGCTGGACCGGCGTCTTCGCCGACGAAATTTGCGCCCAGGCCTCGAAGCGCACCGACATCGTAGGTATCACGGCCGCGATGATGCAGCCGGTGGGCCTTGGCCCCATGCATGAGGAATACCCGCGTCGCGTGATCGACGTGGGCATCGCGGAAGCCGAGGCGATCGCCTCCGCCGCCGGCATGGCTTACGAGGGCGCACACCCCGTTGTGGCCCTGTACGCGACCTTCCTGAATCGCGCCTTCGACCAGCTGCTCATGGACGTGGCGCTGCACAAGGCGGGCGTCACCGTTGTCCTCGACCGCGCCGGCATCACGGGCGCGGATGGCGCATCCCACAACGGCGTGTGGGACATCGCGATGTGCTCGCTCATCCCGGGGCTGCGCCTGGCGGCACCGCGCGACGAGGACACCCTGCGCGCCCAGCTGCGCCAGGCCCTCGACGTTGACGACGCCCCCACGGTCCTGCGCTACCGTAAGGGCCCCCTGCCCGAGCCGATGCCCGCGCTGCGCAGCGTCGGGGGAGTGGATGTCCTCTTTGACGAGGCCGGGGCCGGCTCCTCGGCAAAACTGCTGATCGTGGGAACCGGCGCGTGCGCCCCCGACGCCATCGAGGCCGCGCGTCGGCTCGCGGCTGACGGCCTGGCCGTCACGGTCGTGGACCCTTGCTGGCTCCTGCCCATCTCCTCCGATCTTGCGGACATGGCCGACGGATACGACGCGGTTCTGACCGTCGAGGACGGTATCGTCCGCGGAGGATTCGGATGGGCCCTGCGCGACGCCCTCGCGGAAGCTGGAACGCCGGTGCGCTGCCTGGGCGCGCCCCAGAACTTCCCGGAGCACGGCGACCGCGCCCAGATGATCGCGGACTTCGGCTACGACGCGGACGGCATCGAGGCCTCGGCGCGCGCCCTCGTGAATGCGGTTTCAGCGCGCTAACACACGTCAGCCCCGGGTGCCTGTGGTCCGCCAGGACCAGGCATTCCGGGGCTTTCTCGTAGGCTCCACGCACAACACGCGGGTGCCAGATCGAACGGACGTCTCAGACGCCCAGCGCGTCGCAGACCGGATCGAGAGTCAGGTCGATCTGCCAATCCCTGGCCCCGCGCGTCACCATGCGCTCCTCGACCTCGTCACCAGAGGGACGCGAAGGATCCAGCGGAGCCCACGCGAGGTAGCGCTGCACCTGCGGAGCCAACACCACCTCGGGCGCCAGCCCCAGACCCGACGCCACCGAGGCGACTGCACCGCGAACGATACCCAGACGCGCAGCCGAGGCCTCGTCAATACGAGCCCACTGGCGCGGCTCCGGGATCGAACCGGGCTGCACGGGCTTGCGCTTGGGCGGCAGCTCATCCTCCGTCATCGAGGCCACGGACGCGAGCGCACGCATCCACTCATCCTCGAACTGGCGTGCGACGGGGGAGCGGAACTCGTTGATAGACATGAGGGCGCGCTTATTACGAGGAGGATTCGACGCCGCGCGCACCAGCGCCGCGTTACGCACCAGGCGCCCCGGCGACATGTCGATGCGACGGGCGATCAACTCGCGAGTCTCCCACAGTGCCTTGAGGACCCCCAAGCCTCGGCGCGAACGAATCTTGCCCGCACCCGGCAGCGAGCGCCACCGATCCTGCTTAGCGGTCGGCGGGGCGACGCTGAGCGCGTAAGCGAACTCCTGCTGCGCCCACTCCCAACGGCCCATCTGATCCAGGCGCTTGGACAGGCGGTAATACAGCTCGGTCAGCAGCTCCACATCCAGGGCCGCGTAGCGTAGCCATTCCTTCGGCAAAGGACGCACCGACCAATCCGAGGCCTGATGATCCTTCACCAGACCCAGGCCAAGCACCTGCTCGGCGACGGCCGCCAGGCCGAAACGTTCCAGTCCAATGAGGCGGGCGGCGATCTCCGTGTCGAAGAGAGCGCAGGGACGCAGGCCAACCTGGCGCAGATTCGGCAAATCCTGCAAACAATCGTGCAGCAGCCACACATCCTCAACCCCCGGCTGCAACACCGACAGATCAGGCAACGCGTGTGTATCAATCAGAAAAGTGCCGACGTCCTCACGGCGAATCTGCACCAGATACGGGTCCGCGCCGTAACGAAACCCCTGCGCGCGCTCCACGTCCAACGCAATCGGACTCGATCCCGCGGCGAGCGCACGCGCGGCCTGCTCGAGCTCCCGGCGGGTATCAATGACGGCGGGGGTCCCCCCACGCGGCTGCGCGATAAGCTCCGGATTATCCGTATCGCCCTGCGGCAAGCCGCCGCCATTATTCACCAGCACTCAAACTCCTTCGAGGTGACGGGTAGGGACGATGCCAGCCGTCTTACGCAT
Source organism: uncultured Actinomyces sp. (assembly GCA_902373545.1). Classification (GTDB taxonomy): domain Bacteria; phylum Actinomycetota; class Actinomycetes; order Actinomycetales; family Actinomycetaceae; genus Pauljensenia. Next base: position 34,523 of record CABKMZ010000016.1, read on the forward strand.
AGCGTCCGCCCACCCGAATAGATGCTCCCCAAGGTACTCACTGTTGGGCGTCCACGAAGCGCGGACCTCGACAAACAGAGAGGAGCCTCGCAGCTCCAGCCCCCCGAATGCCTCGCTCATCTCACGCGTGACCGTGCCCGTGATGTCATGGAAACCAGCGCCCGAGCCGTCAAGGCAATCAAGCATCCAACCCCACACGCCTTCCGACAGCATCGGATCGACGGCCATGATGGAGTCCACCTGGGTGCGCATCTGACTGACGACGCGGAACGTTCCGTTCCAGCCGAGCTGACCCACAGGGTCGTGCAGCACGACCATGCGACCAGTCGACAGAGGCTGTCCAGCTGCGTCCTCGTCGATCGTGCGCATCGCGAGCGCAGCTGTAAAAGGTGCCAGCCGACGAGGCGGAGGCACCTCCTCGAGGAGGATATGCGGCAGGTGGGAGGCCTGTCGCAGGGACAGCA
>CABKMZ010000017.1 GCA_902373545.1 uncultured Actinomyces sp.
CATGCATCAATCCTTTCAAACAAAATGACGGATACACAGACAATTGAACACGCCCTTGGACAGTCCTGTGATTCCCAGGGTTTTGACGAGCTTGTCCATGCGCCGTGTCGATACTCCCGCTAAGTAGCAGTGGGCGACCACTGTGATCAACGCGGTTTCACTGCGTTTGCGCCGTTGCAGCAACCACTGACGGGAAGTAGGTGCCTGAACGCAGCTTGGGGATCGCCACGTCAATGGTGCCGACCCTGGTGTCCAGGGGCCGGTGTCGATCCCCATTGCGCCTGGCCTGACGCTGCGGATCTTGTTGACCCCACTGGGCCCCGAACACCGTGTCAGCGTCCGCTGAGAGCAGCGCGTGAATGACGTGCTGGAGCAAGGAACATCAAATCCGGGGATGCCTGGGACAACGCCTGGCCAAGCAGGCCAGCAGGGTCGATAATATGAGGAGCGGTCATCGTTGTGCCTCCACATCATTTCAAGTCAGAAGTAGAGAGCTTTCTCGAAGGATCACACGGCGACCGCACCCATATCAAACGAGCCGACCACCACACGGTTACACCACCATGCGGGACGCTACTCCGGGCGGCACCATCGCCCCGGGGTAGGCTCACGCCTTGCTTTAGTAAGAAGACAGAATAAAAATCCCCTTTGTCACCTCATGTTCAAGCACTTGACGAAGAGCGGGACGCAGATAGTCTCTTTCGAGTACACTGAGGTCACTCCTGTCCCCGAAGGTGCATCGGCGAGCCTTGGCAAGGCTGACGAATTTCAGATGACCATGAGCAGTGATAGTGTCATCTGATGAAACTCCTCGCCTGTTGGGACCGTACCATTCAAGTTCTGTGAGAAAATACGCTTCTCCAGTTGTTGTAAATGCAAAACATTCAATAAAGGAGTCATAATAATCTAACTTTTCAATGAGCCACCCTTCAGATTCAGCTGAGTAGACTGTAAAAGGGTGCCCTAAGCCAAACATTGAAGTTCCTGATCGAATATCTTTGTAGAATCTTACAGGAGGGACTTTATATTTTCTCAAAAGTTCTTTAAATTCACTAAGCGCTGGATGGTCGGATACGTTAAAATATCTTTCCCCAGCGCGCTTGCGCATACCTTCTTCTACGATTTCACGGCGAACTTCGTCTTCAAGTGATCCCATGGTTCAATGTTAGCAATGTGGGACTGCTGCAGGTCAAGTCCTGTGGAGTGGTGTAATCGTTTTGTGTCCTTCAGGTTGGGTTATGTGGCTCTTCGCATTTTGGGGTGTGGGGGTGGTGTTCGAAGTGTCCCGGGGATTGTGGACAGTGTCGTGGGACGACGACCGCACAAAGGAGTTCGCCTTGGGTGCCTCATCAATCAAAACTCGCACGTAATTCGGGTACCCGAACTTTGTGCAGCATCCCAAAACGTTGCAATTCCAACGGTGCGATTTCAATGTTTGAAATACGCCTGGGGGAATTACGTGCGACATTTCTGAGGAACCACAACATGAGGTGCCACAATGACCCCACGAAGTGCCCCAAGCCCGGAAGACAACTCAAGCCCAGAAGACCCCCACAACCCCGACAGTCGCCACAACCGCCACAAGCACGGGGGCGCTGCACCCGTTACGTGGCGGTGCACCCGTTACGTGGCGGTGCACCCGAACAGAAGAGGTGCATTGCCTACGGATCGGGTGCAGTGCCCCAACAAACAAGAACAAACGCGGAACTGGCACACCGAACCACTCACCGCCACACCCCTCCATGCGCACCTGGACCCTACTGGCGGCAGGATGGGCACACCGCCCACGCCGCCACCTGCACTCCGGCCCACTCCGACACCTCCTACACCCTTACATGCGAAGAGCCGGTTAACCTGCGCGCAGGTGGGTCCAGAGCGCCACCTGACTGGCCGACGACGCGATCTGTGGGAACGAACTCGTCCACCCATGCCGCAACACCTGGAACTGCCCCCACCAACGTGTTCTGTCTAATAGCCCTCGGCTTCCCAACGTCGCCGATAGTGGCTCGCGTGTGCCGGAATCCCCTGCATAAGGAGGCTGGTGGCGTGCACTCCTGTGCGACAGGAATGCTATTCCTCCGAGTGCGTGGGTGCGGTGTGGATGCGCCCCCATTTGTTTTTCCGCGCAGTGAGTCGAATGTGTTCTCCCAGGCAGCGATGATCCTGACATCGAGGTGGAGGTGTGGCCACAGTTCGATGAGCAGGGCGTGATTGAGGTATTCGTGTTGCTCCTGCGTGGTTCCCTCGGCGATGACACATTGATAGACGGTCAGGGCGTCGCCGAGTCGTGCGAGGTCAAAGACGTGATCGCCGGGTGACCAACACAGATGGATAGGAAGGCGAAGGCTTCCCGTGTGTGGCCCCGATAGGTCGTCGAGGGATGTGGGCAGACAGAAAGGTTTCAGCTGACGGTACGTGATGCGTTCGCTCACGGGAGCTCCCCTGCTATGGGTGGTCTATGGTGTGTCCAACGTCTGCGTTCGCCAGTTGGCGGTGGGCGGTACGGTACGCCTCTGATAATAATTGTGTCGCGCGCAGGCGTCGACGAGGCCGGGGCGAGATTGTCGGGCACCGCGTCGCTCCTGCGCGGCTTCTCGTATGTCGTCGCGGGGGACGGGAATCCTCCCATGCGGTTCCATTTGTGTGCGATTGAGACTACACTTGTCACAACTCGTGTTGCCGTTGGTAAAGATGCCTGCGGTTCGGGACCTGTGGGTCCCTCACAGTGAGGCGAGGTTGAGAGGAAATCCCGATGACGCGCGGGACTCGGTCGTTAGCTGTACTCGGCGTGCTCACTCTGTCCGCGGTGGGGTTTGTTCCCACCGCCTGGGCGACTGACGCCGGGGCGGAACTTGCGCAGGTTGCTCAGTCGGGCGTTGGATACCCTGCTCAGTCGGGAGAACAACGTGCTCCCGAAACATCCGGTACGCCCACTGCCCAGGGGAGCGGAATCACCCAGGGGCAGTCGGCCTCGTCAATGATGGGGGAGGGGCAGCTGAGCGCCCCCGAGAGTCGTGGCTCTCAGCCCTCCGCCGACGTCGAGACGACTGGGGGCGTGCCCGCGAGCGTGGCCGCGACCCCGGAAGGTGACGCTGGGCGTGCGGTTGCAACTGCTGAGGATGCCGCGCCAAACGGTGCGACCGTCGATACCCCGATCCAGGAGATTCAGGCGGTGGGCGTGGGGGATGACTCGGCGATGGTGGGTGCCACCGTGACGACGGTTGGCGTCGTGACTGCGGCGTATCCGGCGGGGGAATCCGGGCTGGGGGCCACCCTGGACGGCTACACCATCCAAACGCCGGGCAGTGGCGGCACGTGGGATGAGGGGCGGGTCAGCTCGGACGCGCTGTTCGTCTACGCGGGGAAGAACGGCCAGATCCCGGCCCTGGGGACGTGCGTGCGCGTCAGCGGCGTGGTCGGCGAGTTCCCCGCGACGACCGCGAAGGAAAACCCCTCGAGCCTGACCCAGCTGGCTGCCACCGGATTCACGCAGGTAGACGGGTGCGAGGCCGTGGCTCCCACTCCGGTCACCGGCGTGCCCGCGCCGGATCGGGCCGAGGCCTACGAGTCGATGCTGCTGGATCCGCAGGGAACGTGGACGATCACGGACAACTATGCGGCGAATCAGTATGGGACGCTGGCGCTCACACCGGGTACGGAGCCGCTGCGTGCCGCGACCGACGTGGTCGCGCCGGGGCAGGCCGCACGCGACTTTGAGGCGGCTAACGCCGCGCGGGTGATCACCCTCGACGACGGGACGAACACGAACCTGCTGAAGGGCGCGGCGACCGAGGTGCCCTACGCGTACCTGGCCAACGGGGCTCCCGCGCGCGTGGGCTATCACGTGACCTTCTCCGCTCCCGTCGTCTTGGAGCCGAGGCATGGGTCCTTTGTCTTTCAGCCGACCTCCATGGTCGCCGGGCATCCCGACCGATCGCCCGTGACCATCGCGGGGCAGCGCCCGGGCGTCCCCTCGGTCGCCGGGGACACGCGCGTGGCGACCTTCAACGTCCTCAACTACTTCTCCGACCTGGGCGTCGATGAACCCGGGTGCAAGGGGTACCCGGACCGCACGGGCGCCTTCGTGACGGCCAAGGCATGCAAGGTACGAGGGGCCTACTCGCGTCAGGCCTTCGCCAACCAGGAAGCCAAGATTGTCTCCGCGATCAACGCGCTGGGGGCCGACGTGGTCGCCCTGGAAGAGATCGAAAACCCCGTCGCCGTGGGGGTGGGGAGTGACCGCGACGCCGCCCTGGCGCGGCTCGTGACCGCCTTGAACGAGGCCTTGGGATCCGACGTGTGGGCATACGTGCCCTCGCCGCCGACCATCCCGGCCGGCGAGGATGTCATCCGCGTCGCCTTCATCTACAAGACCGCGGCCGTCACGCCGGTCGGGGACTCCGTCATCCACGACGACGCGGCTTTCTCGGGCCTTGCACGCCAGCCGCTGGCCCAGGAGTTCGGGCGGCGTACCACCGAGCGCGCGTCCGCCCCTTCCTTCGTGGTGATCGCCAACCACTTCAAGTCCAAGGGGTCCGTGCCGGAGGGCGCGGGCGAGGGCAATACCGATAGTGGGGACGGGCAGGGAAACGCCAACGCGATCCGCGTCGCCCAGGCCTCGTCCCTGGCGTCGTTCGCGGCACGCTACGCGGACAAACCCACGCTGCTGGTCGGCGACTTCAACTCCTACTCGCAGGAAGACCCGATCAAGACCATCGAAGGCGCCGGGTGGGAGCACGTGTCGGGATCGGGCGAGCCCTCCTACGTGTACGCGGGCCGCTCCGGGTCGCTGGACCACGTGTTCGCCAACGCAGCCGCCACACCCCTCGTTGCCGGTGTCACCAGCTGGGCCGTCAACGCCCAGGAGTCCATCGCCTTCGAGTACTCGCGCGCGGGCATGAACGCCCACCTGGCCGTCGAGGCCGAGGGCCCTTACCGCTCCTCCGATCACAACCCCGAGATCATTGGGCTCAGGCTCCTCGAAGGCGCGCCCACACCGGGCGATGAACCAGTGCCAGCGGTGACGCCAGGACCGGAAACGGGCACCACCCCGACGCCCGCGACGAGCCCGACGCCCGCGACGAGCCCGGCGCCCGCCGGGCCCCGACCGCATAGCGCTACCACCTCCGCACCGCGTGTGACCACCCGGGCTGCCACGGCCTCGTCCCGCGGAAAGAGCCCGGAGAACCGCGCCTCTCCCGCGAGCGCCCGGGCCCTCGCGCGCACGGGTGCCAGCGCCGAGCTCGCCATCGGGGCCGGGTTCCTTCTCGCCCTCGCGGGTCTGGCCGCGCGCGGGGCGGCGTGTCGCCGCCTGGGCGCCCCTCAACGTTGAACCATCCCAGTCACCACAACACGCGGCGTTGTTGCCGCTCAGAAAGGAACACACCATGCGAAAACCATGGACACGCCTCGCGCTCGCTTCGGCGTGCGGGCTCGCCCTGGCAACGCTGCCAACAGTGGCAGCTGCTAACCCGCAGGAGGGGGCCGCGCCGCAGGACGAGGCCGCGCCGATCACCCTGGACCTCTACAACCTGACGGACGTGCACGGGCATATCCAGCAGGTCACCAAGAAGGGCGTCGTGCGCGAGGCCGGCCTGCCCGCGATGAACTGCTACCTGAAGAAGGCACGCGAGACGAACCCGAACTCGTCCTTCACGCTGCTGGGCGACAACATTGGAGCGTCCCCCTACATCTCGGGCGCGCTCAACGACAACCCGACTATCGCGGCCCTCAACACCCTGAACCCGCTGGCCTCCACGATCGGCAACCACGAGCTGGACATGGGGCAGGCCGTCTTTAAGCAGCGCGTCGACGGCTCCAACCCGAGCGAGTACGTGCAGGCGACCTTCCCGTACCTGGGAGCCAACATCGAGGGCATGGGCACCTACGGGGACGGCACCCCCTACCTGGGGGACTACAAGGTGTGGACGTCGCCCTCAGGCATGAAGGTCGCATTCATCGGGGCCATCGCGCAGGACGTCCCCTACAAGCTGAGCCCTGGCACGACGGAGGGACTGACCTTTAGCGACCCGATTGCACGCATCAACTCGCTGGCCGCATCTCTCAAGGGCAGCGGCACGGCAGACGTTGTCATCGCCATGCTCGACGACGACGTGAAGAACAACTACACGAAGGTCGGTAAGGACGTCGACGGACTCATGGGCGGGGACACGCACGTGCCCTACGAGTTCGACCACGTGAACTCGGTGGAGACCTTCGAGTCAGCGAACCCGCGCCTGGCGGGTATCGCGTCTGGCTCCTACACGGATAACCTCGGTCTGATCCGCCTGACGATTGATCCTGCGACGCGCCAGGTCACGAGTGCCGACTCGATCCTCATCCCGGCCGCCGAGGTTGCCCAGTGCGGCGCGGACCCCGACACCCAGGCGATTGTCGATAAGGCCGAGGCCGACTCGAAGGAAGCCGGCAAGCGCGTCGTCGCGACCGGCTACACGACACCCTTCATGCGCGGTGTCTTCACGACCCCCGACGGGCTGACCGAGCCAGGCTCGAACCGCGGTATCGAGTCCTCCCTCGGTGACCTGGTGGCCGACTCGCTGCGCGAGACGATCCTCACCCCGGACGGAAAGAGCGTCGACATCGGCATGATCAACGCGGGAGGCCTGCGCGCCGACCTGGTGCCCAACGAGGACGGGACGATCACCTATGCGCAGACCTACGAGGTCGAACCCTTCTCCAACGAACTCGGCTACGTCACCCTCAAGGGATCGGACCTCAAGGACGCGCTCGAACAGCAGTGGAAGAGCGACCTGAACTCACAGAACTCCCGTCCGATGCTCAAGCTCAATCTGTCCTCGAACGTGCGCTACACCTACGACCCGGCGAAGCCCGACGGACAGCGCATCACGTCGGTGACGATCAACGGTGAGCCGCTGAAGGCTGATGGGACCTACACGGTCGGGTCCGTGAACTTCCTGTTGGACGGCGGAGATTCCTTCGAGGCCCTCACTCGCGGGGGAGCAACCGTGACGAACGGTAACCTGGATCGCGACTCCATCAATGCCTACTTGGCGCGCCACTCGGGCGTCGCGGACCGGGCTGCGGGCGCCGCGGGCGGCCTGACGCCGCGCGAGGCCAAGTCCTCCATCGGCCTGACCCTGCCCACCGAGGCGGTCGCCGACGGCTCGACGGTAACGATCCCGCTGCGCGGCCTGTCCTTCTCGGAGGGGCCTTCGATCACGCGCAAGGTGCGCGTGAGTGCGGGCGGTCCCGAGGCCGTGGCCGACGTGGATAACTCTCTCGTGGATACCCACGCATCGGACGCTGCCGCAGTCATCACGACGGACGGCGCGGGACAGGCGAGCGTGGATGTGACGGTCGTGGGTGCCTGTGTGGGCAAGGCGGCCGGCGAGGTCGTGAACGTGCCGCTGACGGTCGCCACCGACTTTGCAACGGTCGTCGAGGCCGTGGATGGCCTGACGATTCCGGTGACCTGTGTGGGCACCGAGGCCCCTGTGCCGGCCCCGTCCCCGTCGGCCAACGCGGACCAGGGGGCTGCCCCCGGCGCGGGTGCTCCTGCTCCCACGAAGAAGCCGAACGCTGGCGCTCCTCGTGGGGCCATCGCTCGCACGGGTGCTGATTCCCGGGGATTGCCTGTCGCGTTTCTGCTGGCCGTGGTTGGTGTCGCCGCACTCTGGCTGCGTCGTTCTCAAATCGTTACCAGCAGGTAAGCGATTTGCCTTGACGTGATGGTGGTGGTGCGGGACACTTGGATACAGCGTAACTGCTGGCTCGCATGATTGGTACTATCGTGCGATAGTGTGAGAAATTCGTTCCCGCACCACCATCAATACGCAAGAGACTCGCGTCGCTAGAGAGAGATATTCATGAAGCAGTCCGTCAAATTTGCCGCCGCTATGGGCGCGCTCACACTCGCCTTGACCGCGTGTGCTGGAAATGGAAATGTGGCCCAGCAGTCTGATGGGGCCAAAGCTGAGCTTCCCTTCAAGGCATGCGCCGTCTCAGACACCGGCGGCTGGCAGGATAAGTCCTTCAACCAGTCCGCCTATGACGGGCTGATGGAGGCCAAGTCGTTCCTGGGGGTGACGGTCGATACCGCCGAATCCGACACGGTGGAGGACTTCACGAACAACGTCGAGAAGATGGTTGACGACAGCTGCACGCTGATCATCGGCGTCGGCTTCCACCTCGAGCCGGCCATCCACGAGTCTGCCTTGAAGCACACGGACCGCAACTACGCCCTTATCGACTCCGGGTTCTCCGACGGCACCAACCCCGTTGTTCTCGAGAACGGTCGCCCGTTGCTCTTCAATACCTCCGAGGCCGCCTACCTGGCGGGCTATGCCTCGGCCGCGATGACGAAGACGGGTAAGGTCGCCACCTTCGGCGGCGCTCAGATTCCCGCCGTGACCGTGTTCATGGACGGATTTGCCGACGGCGTGAACGCTTACAACCAGGCCAAGGGCGCCTCCGTGCAGGTGCTGGGCTGGGATAAGGAAGCCCAGACCGGCGCGTTCACCGACTCCTTCGATGATCAGTCGCTGGGCCTGCAGCAGGCACAGCAGTTCATCTCCGAGGGCGCCGACATCATCATGCCCGTCGCCGGCCCCGTGGGCCTGGGCGCTGCCGCGGCTGCCAAGAGCAATGGAAACACGCTGATTGTTGGCGTGGATACCGACTGGTACGAGGCCAACCCCCAGTACTCCTCGATCGTGCTGACCTCCGTTCGCAAGGAGATCGGTGCCGCGGTCGAGCAGGCCATTCAGGATTCGACCAAGGGGAAGTTCACCTCGGATCCCTACGTGGGTACGCTGGCCAACGGCGGCGTCTCGCTCGCTCCCTTCCATGACTTCGAGGCTCAGGTTCCCATGGAGGTCAAGCAGGAGATCAGCAAGCTGACCGAACAGATCAAGAAGGGAACGCTTGTCATCGAATCGGAGAACGCTCCGAAGTAAGCCTTCTGGCCTCTCGCTGGCGGCCAGATGATCACGTAATCGTTATCAAAGCGAGAACAACCAGTCCTTGACAGGGACTGAGACGGCGCGGGACACTCGGATCAGACGTAAAAGTCGACTCATGCAAATGTTCGCAGGCACGCTGCGAACAGGGTCCGAGCCCGCGCCGTCATTGATTCATCGAAGAATCCGCATCAACAAAGGAACATACTCATGAAGCACCTCACGAAGCTCGTCGCTGCGGCGGGCATTGCATCGCTCGCGCTGTCCGCATGTGGCGGCGGGGGAACCGCCGGCGGGTCCGGCGGTGGCTCTGGCGAGGCTAAGGACGCTGCGTCCTTCAAGGCCTGCGCGGTCTCCGACGCCGGCGGCTGGGACGACAAGTCCTTCAACGAGTCCGCGTATAACGGCCTCACGAGCGCCCAGACCAGCCTGGGCATCAAGATCAACACGGCTGAGTCCAGCTCTGACACCGACTTTGCTCCCAACGTCGAGGCCATGGTCTCCGATGGCTGCAACCTGATCATCGGCGTCGGCTTCAACCTCGAGCAGGCGATTCACAAGTCTGCGGAAGACAACACGGACGTGCACTACGCCCTGATCGACTCCAGCTTCTCTGATGGCTCCAAGCCCGTCACCCTCGACAACGGTCGTCCGCTCCTGTTCAACACGGCTGAGGCCGCGTTCCTGGCGGGCTACGCCGCTGCGGGCATGACGCAGACGGGCAAGGTTGCCACCTTCGGCGGCATGCAGATCCCCTCGGTGACGGTCTTCATGGATGGATTCGCTGACGGCGTTGACGCCTACAACAAGGCCAAGGGCACCACCGTGCAGCTGCTCGGCTGGGACAAGGCTGCGCAGAACGGCTCGTTCACGCAGAACTTCGACGACCAGACCCTGGGCAAGGAGCAGGCTCAGCAGTTCATTTCGCAGGGCGCCGACATCATCATGCCCGTCGCTGGCCCCGTGGGCCTGGGCGCCGCGGCGGCCGCCAAGGCCGACGGCAACACTTTCATCATCGGCGTGGACTCCGACTGGTACGAGGCCAACCCCGACTACTCCTCGATCGTTCTGACCTCGGTCATGAAGGAGATCGGCGCCTCGGTCGAGCAGGCCATCAAGGACTCCGTCGACGGCAAGTTCACCTCGGATCCCTACGTGGGCACGCTGGCCAACGGTGGTGTCTCGCTCGCTCCCTTCCACGATTTCGATGCGAAGGTCTCCGATGAGCTCAGGTCCGAGCTGGACAAGCTCGCGGACGATATCAAGTCCGGCAACCTGAAGATCGAATCGCAGAACGCCCCGAAGTGATGTCCCTGTGGTGGGGCTGTCGGCAGGTGTGCCGGCAGCCCCACCCGGGTTTCGGGAGCCTATCGCGCGCCTGTACTGGGGAAGGTCGAAGGAATGAAACTAGAGCTGCGGGGGATCACGAAGAGGTTTGGTCCCCTCACCGCCAATGACTCGATCAACTTGACGATCGAGGAGGGGCACATCCACGCCCTGCTCGGAGAGAACGGAGCGGGCAAGTCCACACTCATGAACGTCCTGTACGGGATGCATCAGCCCGATGAAGGGCAGATCCTCATCGACGGGGAGCCCGTGACGTTCAAGGGACCGGGCGACGCGGTCGCCGCGGGTATCGGCATGGTTCACCAGCACTTCATGCTGATTCCGGTCTTTACCGTGGCCGAGTCGATTGCGCTCGGCTTTGAACCGACGGGTCCCGCCGGCATCATCAGCCGCGAACGCGCGCGCAAGACTGTGCGCGAGGTGTCGGCGCGATTCGGATTCGACCTGGATCCTGATGCGCTGATCGAGGATCTGCCGGTTGGTGCGCAGCAGCGCGTCGAGATCGTCAAGGCGCTGTCGCGTCAGGCGAAGGTCCTGATCCTGGATGAACCGACGGCCGTGCTGACCCCGCAGGAGACGGACGAGCTCATGACGATCATGCGTCAGCTCGCCGACTCGGGCACGTCGATCGTGTTCATCACGCACAAGCTGCGCGAAGTGCGCGCGGTTGCCGACGAGATCACGGTGATTCGACGCGGAAAGGTCGTGGGCGAGGCGTCGCCCACCGACTCCGAGGCATCCCTGGCCTCCCAGATGGTGGGCCGCGAGGTGCTCATGCGCGTCGACAAGGAGCCGGCGCGCCCTCGCGGTGGGGGCCTCGTCTTTGACGACGTGTCCCTGCTGGGGGCGAACGACGTGCCCGAGCTCGATCACGTCTCCTGCCAGGTCCAGCGCGGCGAGATCCTCGCGGTCGCCGGCGTGCAGGGCAATGGGCAGACTGAGCTCGCCGAGGCGATCCTGGGTCTGCGTGTTCCCGACAGCGGCGCGATTACCCTGGAGGGCGCGGATATCACGCGCGCCAAGCCCCGCAAGTCCCTGGAGGCGGGCCTCGGGTTCATCCCGGAGGACCGCTCGACGGACGGCATTATTTCCTCCTTCTCGATTGCGGACAACCTGGTCTTGGACCAGTTCGATGCCGCCGATTTTGCCGTCGGCCCGGTGCGTAAGCTGGGCGCGGTCGCCCGCAACGCGCGCGAGAAGCAGGAGGAGTACGACATTCGCCTGACGTCGATTACCGACCCGATTTCGTCCCTGTCGGGCGGCAATCAGCAAAAGGTCGTCGTCGCGCGCGAAATGTCACGGGACCTGAAGCTGCTGGTGGCCAACCAGCCCACGCGAGGCGTGGACGTCGGGTCGATCGAGTTTATTCACCGCAGGATCGTGGACACGCGCGACCAAGGCTGCGCGGTGCTGCTGATTTCGTCGGAGCTCGACGAGGTCGTGGCGCTGGCTGATCGGATCGCGGTCATGTATCGCGGCCGGATTGTCGGCATTGTGCCGCCGGACACAGGGCGCGACGTCCTAGGTCTCATGATGGCGGGTGTTCCCCTGGACGAGGCCATGGCGACCTCGTCCACGAGCGGCGTTGGTAGCGACGTGGAGGGGCAGGAGAAGTGATGAGTAAGAAAAACACCGCGTCCCTCGGTGTGTTCACGAGGATCGTTGGTTCTCAGTGGTTTGTCTCGGTGATCTCGGTCGTGATCGCGTTCTTGATCGGCGCGATTCTTATTGCTATGACCGGTGCGTCGGTGACGGATGCCTACTATGCGATGTTCCGCGGCGCGATCGTGGACCCGCAGGCATCGACCTTCGTGCGAACGATTAAGCCGCTGATGGACTCGGTGTACTTTGCGATTCCGTTGATCATCTCGGGTCTGGGCCTGGCCTTCGGCTTCCGTGCGGGCCTGTTCAACATCGGCGGTAAGGGCCAGATGATCGCCGGTGCGCTCGCGGCCGTGTGGGTGGGTTTCTCGCTGAGCCTGCCTCCGGTGGTGCACACCCTCGTTGCGCTGACGGCCGCGATCGTCGCGGGCGCCGCTTGGGGTGGCATCGCTGGCTTCTTGAAGGCCAAAACGGGCGCTAACGAGGTGATCGTGACGATCATGCTCAACTCGATTGCGACGCTGGCTCTGGGTTATGTGCTGAGCCAGAAGGCGTGGCAGAAGCCCAATTCGAATCAGCCCATCACTCCCAACGTTGCTGATTCGGCTGCCTTGGCCAAGCTGATGAGCGGTCCGATCAAGCTGCACTGGGGCCTGATCGTCGCGCTTGTTGCGCTGGCGGTGTTCTGGTTCCTGATGGAGCGTTCCACGCTGGGCTTCCAGATCCGCGCGGTCGGCGCGAACGCGGCTGCGGCCCGTACGGCCGGTATTTCAGTCGAGCGCATCACGGCGGTCACGATGATGTTCTCGGGCGCGTTCCTGGGATTGGCGGGTGCGAACGAGGCCTTGGGTACTCTCGGGTACGTCTCTCGTGACGTGGCCGGTTCGATTGGTTTCGACGCGATCACGGTGGCCCTGCTGGGGCGCAACAAGGCGTGGGGAACGTTTGGTGCCGGCCTGCTCTTTGGTGCGTTCAAGGCGGGCGGTTACGCGATGCAGGCCAAAGACGTGCCGATCGACATGATTTTGATCCTGCAGGCTGTGATCGTGTTGCTGATTGCCGCGCCGGCGTTGGTGCGGTGGCTGTTCAGGCTTCCCGACGCCAAGCGCCTGGCAGCCAGTGGAAAGGGGAACGACGATGCGCACAAGTGAGAAGGACACGCAGGTTCTGGCCAAGCGCTCCTGGAAGCTTCCTGGCGCGTACGTGGCCGCCAGCATTTTGGCGCTGGTTTTCAGCGTCGCAACGCACGGTGACGTCACGATCCGACTCAACGACAAGTCGCAGTCCTACACAATCCCCGACATCGTCACGGCTGGTGCCCCGATTGTGTGGGTGCTTGCTGCCCTGATCCTCGTCATCACGGCGTGGACGCTGGCCAGCACGATCCGGCGCGTTGAGGACCCGTCGTGGGCCCGCACAGCGGGGATGGTCGTCGTCGGCGTGTCCACGATCCTGGGCTTCCTGCTCTACGCCGGCTCGGATTCGACCGGTGCGGTGACGCTGACCTCGACCCTGGTCTCGACGGTGGCGATTTCGACGCCGCTGATTTTCGGTTCGCTCTCGGGCGTGATCTCCGAGCGCGTCGGCGTCGTTAACATCGCGATTGAGGGCGACCTGCTGGTCGGCGCGTTCGCGGGGGTCATGGCGGCCTCCTACTTCCAGACCCCCTACGCGGGCCTGGTGGCGGCTCCGCTGGCCGGCGCCTTGCTGGGCTCCCTGCTGGCCCTCTTCTCCGTCAAGTACGGGGTGGACCAGATCATCGTCGGCGTCGTCCTGAACGTGCTGGCTCTTGGCCTGACGACCTTCCTGTACGGGACGATCATGAAGGCAAACCAGGGTGCGCTGAATACGAACCGCTACTCGCTCACCGACATCAAGATTCCTGGCCTGTCCGAGATTCCGGTGATCGGGCCGGTGCTCTTCGACCAGTCGATCCTCGTCTACCTCATGTACGTGGCCGTTATCGCGCTGGCGTTCTTCCTGTTCCGTTCCCGCTGGGGCCTGCGTCTGCGGGCCTGCGGCGAGCACCCGCGCGCGGCCGACACCGTCGGCATCAACGTGGGGCGCACGCGCACGGTGAACACGATCCTGGGTTCGGCCTTCGCTGGCCTGGGTGGCGCGTTCTTCACGATCGGGTCGGGACTGGCGTTCACGGACAACATCTCCGCGGGCAACGGCTACATTGCCCTGGCGGCGATGATCCTGGGCAAGTGGAACCCGGTGGGTGCCATGGCAGCGGCCGTCATGTTCGGCTTCGCGCAGGCCCTGGCCCGCATGCTGCCCAACATTGAGCCCGCGATCCCCGCCGACCTGGTCTCGATGATCCCCTACGTGGTGACGATCATCGCCGTGGCCGGATTCGTCGGGAAGTCTCGTGCCCCCGCGGCCGAGAACGTCCCCTACGTGAAGTGAGAGGCACGGTTACGATGACACAGCTCGACTGGGACGCCCTGCTGGGCGCGGCCATCGACGCGATGACCCGCGCCTACTGCCCCTACTCCCAATTCCCCGTGGGGGCCGCGGGCCTGACGGACGACGGGCGCATCGTCAGCGGATGCAACGTCGAAAACGCGAGCTACGGGGCGACGCTGTGCGCCGAGTGCGGCATGGTCTCCGACCTGATCCGCACCGGCGGCGGCACGCTCGTCGCGGTCGTCGCCGTCAACGGGGAGCGCGTGCCGGTCGCCCCGTGCGGGCGCTGCCGCCAGCTCATCTACGAGCACGGAGGACCGGCATGCCAGGTTCTCATGCCCGGGGGCGTCGCCGACATGACGCAGGTCCTGCCCGGCGCCTTTGGCCCACACGACCTGGAGGAGGCGGCATCCCGCCTTGCCCCCAGGCCAGACATTGTGTCCGACCCGGCCCAGGCCTCGTCGGAATAGAAAGAAGGAACGAATGGCACTCTTTGATGCCGTTGACATCATCCGCACGAAGCGGGATGGGGGCGTCTTGACCCCCGACCAGATCGACTGGACGATCGACGCCTACACGAAGGGCGTCGTCAAGGACGAGCAGATGGCCGCCTTGGCCATGGCGATTTTCCTGCGCGGAATGGACCGTGCGGAGATCGCCCGCTGGACGGACGCGATGATCCGCTCGGGCGCGCGCATGGATTTCTCCTCCATCGGCAAGCCGACTGCCGACAAGCACTCCACGGGCGGCGTGGGTGACAAGATCACGCTGCCCCTGGCCCCGCTGGTCGCCTGCTTCGGCGTGGCCGTCCCGCAGCTGTCGGGCCGAGGCCTGGGGCACACGGGCGGTACCCTCGACAAGCTCGAGGCCATCCCCGGGTGGCGCGCGCAGCTGTCCAACGAGGAGATCATGACTCA
This sequence comes from uncultured Actinomyces sp., assembly GCA_902373545.1. GTDB lineage: Bacteria > Actinomycetota > Actinomycetes > Actinomycetales > Actinomycetaceae > Pauljensenia. The sequence goes on from CABKMZ010000017.1 coordinate 15,218, forward strand.
GCTGGGGTCCGGCTGCGGCGCGGTCATCTGCGCGGCCGGATCAGGCCTGGCTCCCGCGGACAAGAAGCTCTACGCGCTGCGCGACATCACCTCGACCGTGGAGTCGATCGCGCTGATTGCGTCCTCGATCATGAGCAAGAAGATCGCCGAGGGCACGGGTGCCCTGGTCCTGGACGTGAAGGTCGGCTCGGGTGCCTTTATGAAGGATATCGACGCCGCTCGTGAGCTCGCCCGCACGATGGTGGACCTCGGACGCGACGCGGGGGTCGCCACGCGCGCCCTGCTCACCGACATGTCCGTGCCGCTGGGCCGCAAGATCGGCAACGCGCTCGAAGTCGAAGAGTCCGTTGAGGTCCTCGCCGGCGGCGGCCCGTCCGACGTCGTCGAGCTGACCTGCGAGCTGGCGCGCAACATGCTGGAGCTGGCTGGCGTCCACGACGCCGACGTCGAGGCGGCCCTGGCGGACGGCCGCGCGATGGACCGCTGGCGCGCGATGATCAGCGAGCAGGGAGGCGATCCCGACGCCCCCATGCCGCGCGCCGCGCACACCCACCAGGTGCTGGCCGAGGCCGACGGAACCATCGCAGAGATGGACGCCCTGTCCGTGGGCGTGGCCTCCTGGAGGCTGGGCGCGGGTCGCGCCGTCAAGGAGGACCCGGTGCAGGCAGGCGCCGGCATCGAGATCCACGCCAAGCCGGGCGAGCGCGTCACCAAGGGGCAGCCGATCCTGACGCTGCACACCGACGACGAGTGGCGCATCGACCGCGCGCTGGAGGCTCTGTCCGGCGGCATCGGTATCGCCGACGGGGTGGAGCTCGAGCAGCGCCGCGTCGTCCTGGAGACCATCTCCTGACGGCTGGGCCGGGCACGGGAAGGACGGACGTGGACAGGCGCGACGAAGCGGCGATCGAGGCGGTCAAGGCCTACTACCAGCAGGACCTGAGCCAGGCCGAGGTCGCCGCCCGCATGGGCATCTCCCGCCCCACGGTTGCCAAGCTCCTGGCCCACGGCCGCGCCCGCGGTTTCGTGACCGTCGAGATCCATGATCCGCGCGAGGAAGCCTCCGAGCTAGCCTTGCGCCTGCAGGAGCGCTTCGCCCTGGCGTGCGTGCGCGTGGCCCACGGCTGCGTCGCGGACGAGGCCGAGGCTATCTCCCAGGTCGGGCGCGTCGGTGCGGAGCTGGTGGCCCGGCTGGTGCGCGACGACATGAGCGTCGGCATCTCCTGGGGTTGCACGATGAGTGCCGTGGCCTCCCACCTGGCGCGCTCCCCGCGCCAGGGTGTGCGCGTCGTCCAGCTCAAGGGCGGAACCTCCTTCTCCGACCGGGCGACGCACGACTTCGAGATCATGCGCGCCTTTTGCGACGCCTTCGGCGCTGAACCCAGCTACCTGCCTCTGCCCGTTATTTTCGAGGACACGGCCACGGCCTCGATCGTGCGGGCGGACCGGGGGATCGAGCGGATCCTGCGGGAGGGACGCGGCGTGGATATCGCCGTGTTCACGGTCGGCGCGGTCAAGAAGGAGTCGCTCTCGCTGAACCTGGGCCAACTCGAGCCCGGCGAGGTCGACGCGCTGCTGCGCGACGCCGTGGGAGATGCGTGCTCGCGTTTCTACACGCGCGCGGGTACTGTCGCCCTGGCCGCCATCGACGAGCGCACGGTCGGCATCCGGCTGGAGGAGCTGCGTTCGCGCCCGGTGCGCGTCCTCGTGGCGGGCGGGCGCACCAAGACCGCGGCGTTGGAGACGGCGCTGCACATGGGGCTGGCCACGCACCTCGTGGTCGACCACGACCTGGCCCTCGCGCTGCTGGACAGGCAGGGCGGGGCACCCCCGTCGAGGGCGGGCAACGACGCCCTCGACGGATGAGAACACTTGTCAATTCAGTCGTTGACACTATGACAATGCAGGGCATAGCCTTGCGAACAGGTAAAGAAGCCGTAACGGAGCCACCGCTCCACGACGTATCGGAGGACACATGCGCTCGACACCGCACATCAACCCCACCGCCCCCATCGCCGAGACCATCCTCCTGCCGGGGGACCCGCTGCGCGCGAAGTTCATCGCCGAGAACTACCTGGAGGACGTCCAGCAATTCAACGCCGTGCGCAACATGCTGGGCTTCACCGGCACCTACCAGGGGACCCCCGTGTCCGTCATGGGTTCGGGCATGGGCATCCCGTCCATCTCCCTGTACGCCTACGAGCTGATTCACGAGTTTGGCTGCACACGCCTCGTGCGCGTGGGCACGTGTGGCGCGCTCCAGCCCGACATGCACCTCTACGACGTCGTCGTCGCCCAGGCGGCCTGTTCGAACTCCGCGTTCCTCGACCAGTACCAGCTGCCCGGCTCCTACGCGCCGATCGGATCCTATCGCCTCATCGAGGATGTGGTGCGCCGCGCCCGCGAGGCCGACGTGCCGGTCCACGTCGGCAACGTCTTGTCCTCGGATACCTTCTACAACGCCAACCCGACCTTCAATGAGGGCTGGCAGCGCATGGGCGTGCTCGCAGTCGAGATGGAGACCGCTGGCCTGTACGCGACCGCCGCCCACGCGGGCGTCGAGGCCCTGGGCATCTTCACGGTCTCCGATTCCCTGGTGACGGGCGAGGCAACGGACGCCCAGGCTCGCCAGACCTCCTTCACGACCATGATGGAACTGGCCCTGCCCCTGGCCACCCTCTGACACGAACAGAAAGTAGACCTATGAACAAGCGTGACGTGGCGGCGATGATCGACCACACGATCCTCAAGCCCGAAGCCACGACCGCGGACGTGGCGCGCATCGTCGAGGAGGGCGCCGCCGCCGGCACCTTCTCGGTGTGCGTCTCTCCCTCGATGCTGCCCCTGGACGTGCCCGAGGGGCTCAAGGTCGCCTGCGTGGTCGGCTTCCCCTCGGGCGCGGTCAAGCCCCAGGTCAAGGCCTTCGAGGCCGCCCAGGCCGTCGCCGATGGCGCCGACGAGATCGACATGGTCATCAACGTTGAGCTGGTCAAGGACGCGCGCCTGCACGAGCTGGAGGAAGAGATCGCGGCCGTGCGCCGGGTCGTGCCCGCACCGCGCGTCCTGAAGGTCATCATCGAGTCCGCAGCCCTGAGCGACGACGAGATCGTCGCCGCCTGCACGGCCTCCATGGCCGCCGGTGCCGACTTCGTCAAGACGTCGACGGGCTTCCACCCGGCGGGCGGCGCATCGACGCACGCGGTCGCGCTCATGCGCGCCACGGTCGGCGACGCCCTGGGTGTCAAGGCCTCGGGCGGCATTCGCGACGCCGAAACGGCGCTCGCCATGATCGAAGCCGGAGCCTCCCGCCTGGGAGTCTCGGCCACCACCGCCATCCTGGCAGGGCTGGAGGACTAAGTGATGGAACTGCTCGACAAGGCCCAGCAGTGGGCTGACCATGACCCCGACAGTGCCACGGCCTCGTCCCTGAACGCCGACATCGAGGCGGCGCGCGGTGGAGACGAGGAGGCCCTGGCTCGCGTGGGCGCCGCCATGAACGGCCCCCTCGAGTTCGGCACCGCGGGCCTGCGCGGCGTCGTCGGCCCCGGCGAATCCCGCATGAACCTGGCCGTCGTCATCCGCGCGACCGCCGGCCTGTGCGATGTTGTCAAGCGTCACGCGACGGGCACCCCGACCCTGGTCGTCGGCTGCGACGCCCGCTACGGATCCTCGGAGTTCGCCACGGCCGCCTGCCGCGTCGCCTCTGCCGCCGGCGTGCGCGTCCTCGCGCTGCCCCAGGCCAACCCGACCCCGCTGACCTCGTTTGCGGTGCGCCACTTCGGCGCGGACGCGGGCGTCATGGTCACCGCCTCGCACAACCCCGCCCCGGACAACGGCTACAAGGTCTACCTGGGTGGCAGCGTCGTCACGGGCGACGGACAGGGCGTCCAGATCGTCCCGCCCTTCGATGCCGAGATTGCCGCGGCCATCGAGGCGACTCCGCCGGCCGACCAGGTTCCCATGAATGACGACCTGGTCGAGGCCGTGGACCCCCGCGACGAATACGTGGCCGAAGCGGTCAAGCTGGCCTCCGGTGACGCCGCCGCCCGCGCGGACCTGCGCATCGTCCTGACCGCCATGCACGGCGTGGGGGCGTCCATGACCGCGCGCCTCCTGGCCGAGGCAGGCTTTGCGAACGTCTCCCTCGTGGCCGCGCAGGCCGAGCCGGACCCGGACTTCCCGACCGTTCCCTTCCCCAACCCGGAGGAAGCCGGCGCCCTGGACATGGCGATCGAGCAGGCCCGGGCCGAGGGCGCCGACCTCATCATCGCGGTCGACCCCGACGCTGACCGCTGCGCGCTCGCGGTGCCCGACCCGGGTGCCGAGGCCGGGTGGAGTCCGCTCAGCGGAGACCAGATCGGGTGCCTGCTGGGCGAGTTCCTCGCGGCGCGCGGCCTTGAGGGCTCGCTCGCCAACTCGATCGTGTCCTCTCGCCTGCTGGCTCGCATCGCCGAGGCGCACGGCCTGGTCCACCACACGACGCTCACGGGCTTCAAGTGGATCGCGCGCGCCCCCAAGCTGGCTTTCGGCTACGAGGAAGCCATCGGGTTCTGCCCGAACCCACAGATTGCGCGCGACAAGGACGGCATCGCCTCCTCGGTTGTCGCCGCGTCGCTGTTCGCCGCGCTCAAGGTCGAGGGGCGCACCGCGTGGGACGAACTGGATCGCCTAGCCCACGCCTACGGCCTGCACGTGACCGGCCCGCTGACCTTCCGCGTCGAGGAGATCGAGCAGATCGCCGCCGGCATGGCTCGCCTGCGCGCACAGCCGCCGTCCGTCCTGGCGGGCTCGCTGGTTGTTGAGGTATCGGACCTGTCGGAGGGCTACCGGGGCCTGCCACCCACGGACGGCGTCCTGGTTGTGACCGAGGCCGGAGACCGCGTGATTGCGCGCCCGTCGGGCACCGAGCCGAAGCTCAAGTGCTACCTCGAGGTCATCCTGTCCGCTCCCGAGGGTGAGCCGGTGCCGTGGGAGGCCGCGCGTGAGCGTCTGGAGCTGATCAAGAGCGAGTTCGGTCGGATTATCGGCCTGTAATCGCTGGTGGGGGCCTCCGTCGGCAGATTTAATAGGGGTGAATCCCTGCGCACAAAAATAGATAACGTTATACTTGCGTATATGTCACCTCGCATTGAATCTCCAACGGAGGCCCTGCCTTTTGCTGACCGGCCCGTGGATAAGACGCCCGGACACTGGGTGCTCGCGCGAGCGGGCAAGACGGTCCTGCGCCCCGGCGGCCTGGCCCTGAGCACGTGGGCACTGAAGCGAGCCGTCCTGCCCGGCGCTGACGTCGTCGAATTCGCCCCGGGCCTGGGGGTTACGGCGAGGGCGATCATTGGCGTCGGACCCTCCTCCTATACCGGCGTTGAGCGCGACCCCGACGCCTGCGCGCGCGTCGATGCCATCGCCTCGGGCGTGGGCCGATGCGTGAACGCGGACGCGGCCGAGACCGGGCTGCCGGACGAGAGTGCGGACGTCGTCGTCGGCGAGGCGATGCTGTCCATGCAGGGCGAAAAGGCCAAGCGCGCCATCATGGGCGAGTCCGCGCGTATTCTGCGCCCCGGCGGACGCTACGTCATCCACGAGCTGGCGATGCGCCCCGACTCCATCGGCGAGGAACCAGCTACCGAGATCAGAAAAGCACTCGCGCGTGCCATCAGCGTCAACGCCCGACCCCTGACCGTCGCCGACTGGAGGCGCGCCCTCGAAGAGGTCGGCCTCATCGTCGAAGAAACCCGCATGGCACCCATGGCCCTGCTCAAGCCCGGCCGCATGATCGCGGACGAAGGCGTGCGCGGGGCGCTGCGCATCGCCCGCAACGTCGTGCGCGACAAAGACCTGCGCGGGCGCGTCGCGACAATGGCGCGCACGTTCAAGAAATACGACCGACACCTGTGCGGCGTCGCCATCGTCGCGCGCAAACCCAAGGAGAACGAATGAGCCTCTCGCCCGAATCCAACACCGAGGTCCTCACCCCCATCATGACGGACCTGCAGGACATCGCTTCGATGGTTCAGATCAACGAGGGGGCCACCGTCTCGCGCACCGTCATGCACGCAGAGGGCGTGCGCCTCGTGCTCTTCAGCTTCGACAAGGGCGAGATCCTCAGCGAGCACACCGCCGCGATGCCGGTCATCCTGCACACCCTGGAGGGCGCCCTCGAGATCGAGGCCGACGGCCGCACCGTCGTCCTGAGGCCCGGCGACGTCATCCACTTCGGCACGCGCCTGCCCCACGCCGTGCGCGCGCTCGAGCCCTCGAAGCTGGCCCTGTACATGCTGGATCGTCGCGAGCGCCCCACGGCCTGAAACGCTCCAACCAAGCTGGGAACCCCGACCTCGTCTGAGAGCAACGAGGCCGGGGTTCCCCGTCGTTGAGCGGTGCACCGCCCGAGCGCACGCGCTACGTGAGCGACGCCCTGCCGGCGCCTCGTGCGACCAGCCACAGGCCGACCTCGACGATGAGGCCCGAGACGACGAAGACGAGTGGCACGCTCACACGCGCATCCATGAAGGTCGTTGCGGCCAGCGCGATCCCGTGGGCGGTGCCCAGGACGCCGCCGCCAAAAAGGATCGGCCAGGCAGCGCGATGCGCGCGCTCCCACTCCTCGGAGCCGGGCTCCACGCCCGGCAGGCGCAGGCCCAACGGAGGACGGCACGCGCCCGCCCGCGCCGTCAGGCCCGAGGAGAAGAGGTAGAGGCCGCCCGCGACGAGCGCCAAGGCAACCAGAACGAAGACGGCGATCAATGCGACGGACACGGGAACCTCCAGAAATAACGAGCGTTTCACGGCTGTTTCACGGGTCGCGTCAGCCGCCCGATCATTCTACCCGGCCCCGGCCTCGTCCCGATGAGGCGACAGCGAGCGGGGCGCCGACCGTGCCCTCAAGCGCGAGACCCCGTCAGTGTGTGGGCTCAGAAATAGCAGGCGATCGGCCCCTTGGGGCCGGGCACAACCGTGACGGGGGTATCGAAGATGTCCGTGAGGACCTCGTCGCGCATGATCTCGCCTGGCGTGCCCATAAAGGCCACTCGCCCGTCCTTGAGCGCGCAGATCTGGCTGGCGTAGCGGGCGGCGAAGTTAATGTCGTGCAGGACGATAACGATGGTGCGCGAGAATTCGCGGGCCGCGCGCTCGAGCATCGTCATCATTTCGACGCTGCGCGCGATGTCCAGGTTGTTCAGGGGCTCGTCCAACAGGACGTAGTCCGTTTCCTGGGCGAGGACCATGGCGACGTAGGCGCGCTGGCGCTGGCCGCCCGAGAGCTGGTCGAGATAGCGGCCCTGCAAGTCCTCCAGGTCGAGGAAGCCGATGTAGCGGTCGATGATCGCCTCATCCTCGGCGCTCAGGCGTCCCTTGGAGTGGGGGAAGCGTCCGAAACCCACCAGCTGACGCACGGTCAGGCGCGAAATGAAGTGGTTTTCCTGCCGCAAAATCGACAGGGTGCGCGCCAGCTCGGAGGACTTCGTCGTGGCCACGTTGAGCCCGCCGACCGTGATGGTGCCCTCGTCGATGCCGAGAAGGCGCCCGATCATGGTGAGCAGCGTGGACTTGCCCGCGCCGTTGGGGCCCACGAGCGCCGTAATGCCGCCCGCGGGGATGTCGAGCGAAATCTCCCCGATGCGCACGGAGGACGAATACTGCTTGACGACGGAATCGATGGAGATCACAGGCGGCCCTTCCGCAGAATAGTGACGATGAACGCGAGCCCGCCGACGAACTCGATGATGATGGAGACGACGCCCTGCGTGTTAAACACGTGATTCATGAAGAAATAGGCGGTGGACAGGATCGCGATGCCCAAGGCGACGGCCATCGCGAAGATGTAGCGGTGATCGTGCGTGTCCGAGAACTGGTAGGACAGTGTGGCCACGAGGAACCCGAGGAAGGTCATGGGACCGACGAGCGCAGTGGATGTGGCCATGAGGATCGACACCAGGACGAGGATGACGACCGAGGTACGCCGGTGGTTCAGGCCCAGGTTGGTAGCGGTCTCGCGCCCGAGCGAGACGACCGACAGGCGCCTCGTCATGAGCACGAGCGCGAGCGCGGAAATCGCGACGAGAGGAACTGCGATCGGGAAGTACTCCTTCTGCGCGTTCGCGATCGACCCGAAGAGGCGCGCGGTGAGCACGTCGAACTCCGAGGGAGTTAAGAGGCGCTGCATGAACGTGGACACCGAGCCCAGGCCGGCACCGAGCATGACGCCGATGAGGAGCATCGCGTGCATGGAGGCGCGCTGGGAGGTCAGCAGCCACGAGTAGAGCACAAGGGTCAGGGCAATCATCAGGGCGAGCTGGCCCGTGAAGTTGCCGACGGTCGCCGACGCGTTGAGCCCGGCCACGCCCAGGAAAAAAATCGTGGAGGTATGGATCGCACGGTACAGGGACTCAAAACCGAGGATCGAGGGCGTGATGATGCGGTTGTTGGCCACCGTCTGGAAGGCGACGGTTGCCATGCCCTGGCACACAGCTACGAGCACGATGGCCAGCACCGCGAAGGCGCGCCTGTGTGCGAGGCGCCAGAAGACGGGCGTGCCGAATTGCGCGGGGTTCTTCCAGGTGAGCAGCCCGATGCAGGCCAGGATCGCGACCGCGCACACGGCGCCAAAGGCGATCCACCAGCGGCGTCGGGCAGCCGGGGAGACGAAGGCGCCGGTTCGCCTTGTCGGGCGCTTAAAGGTCGCGGACGAGGCCGTGGCCGGGGAGTCGGAAACGGCCTCGGCGGTGGGGGAGGGGAGGGTGTTCACAGGACGGCCCCCTTGCGCGCCTGGCGCAGGACCAGCGCGATGAAGACGAATGCTCCGAGGACACCCAGAATGACGGAGACGGGCATCTCGAAGGGCGAGATGATGGTGCGTGCGAGCAGGTCGGTGACCGTCACCAGGGCGATGCCCGACAGGCATACCCACGGCAGGTTCGTGCGCAGGTTGTCGCCCATGGACAGGGAGACCAGGTTGGGGACTATCAGGCCCAGGAAGGGTAGGGAACCGACGACGACGGTGACGACGCCGGTTGCCACGGCGACGAGGCCGGTCGCGATGAGGACCATGCGGTGGTAGTTGACGCCGAGCGAGACGGCAATGTCTTCGCCCAGCGACACGGCGGTGAGTCGGTCGGCCATGATGAAGACGACGGCCACGACGATGGTGACGATCCACAGGACCTCGTATTGGCCCTCGTAGACGGAGGTGAAGGAACCCTGGAACCATATGCCCACGCTTTGCAGCATGTTGGTTTCCAGCGCGATGAACATCGAGATCGCGGAGACGACGGCGCCCAGCATCATGCCCATGATGGGCACCAGCAGGGAGGAACGCAGGGAGACGCGGCGCAGCAGCGCGAAAAAGACCATGGTGCCGGCAAACGCGAAGGCGATGGCGCAGGTCATGCGCACGAGGATCGGCGCTCCCGGCCAGGCGATCATGATGACGAGCAGGCCCAGCCCCGCCCATTCGGTGGTGCCCGTCGTGGAGGGCTCGGCGAAGCGGTTTTGGGTGACGAGCTGCATGACCAGTCCGCTCATGGACATGGCGGCGCCCGAGAGGATGAGGGCGATCGTGCGGGGGACGCGCACGGCCAGGAAGATTCGCCAGCCGTCGTCCTGGGACAGGATCGAGTATTCGCCGGTGGACAGGGACACGATCAGCAGCGCTGCGACCGCGAGCGTGGCCAGGATCAGGGGCAGGGGACGCCTGGACGAGGCCGTGGCTGGCGTGGTTGGTGCAGCTTTCGTGGCGGGTGCCGTGGTGGTGGGCGCGGTGGTGGTGGAGTGCGTCATGAGAAGGGGGGCGCGGGTGCCGCCCGGTGGGGCGGCACCCGCGAGTGTGTCAGAGGATCACTTCTTCGCGGCCTCGAAGGCGTCCGCGAGGGAGTTGAAGATCTCCGTGTAGGTGATGATGGACTCGTTGGTGTAGGTGTCGTTGGGTGCGTAGACGACCTGGCCCGTGCTGATGGCGGTGACGTTCTGCAGGACGGCGTTACCGGAGATCACGGTCTCGGCCGGGGTGTTGGAACCGTCCTTGGTGATGGCGGCGTCGCGGTCGAGGACCAGCATCCATGCGGGGTTGGACTCGGCGATGGCTTCGACGGAGATGTCGTCGCCGGTGTGCGAGTCGGTCGCACCTTCGATCTCGAGGGCGGGCTTGAGGTCGAGCAGGTCGAAGACCGGGCCCCAGGTGCGGCCCTTGCCGGGGGCGACGTAGCCGATGTTGCCGCCGGAGACGTCGACTGCCATGACGGTGGAGGTGCCGTCGTAGGCGTTCTTGGCGCGCTCGATCGAGGCGTTGAAGTCGTCGACGAGCTTCTTGGCTTCGGCCTGCTTGCCGAAGATCTCGCCGAGGTCGGTGACCTGACGGATAAGCTCCTTGTCGAAGGGCTGTCCGTCGCGCGGCTCAAGGTTGATGAGCGGGACGTCGGGGGCGAGCTCCTTGATCTGGGAGTCGAACTTGGAGAAGCGCTGGCCGGAGATGATCAGGTCGGGCTCGGCGGCGACCAGGGCCTCGAGGTTGGGCTCGCGGTGCATGCCCACGTCGGCGACGCCCTCGCCGTTAAACGCGGTGATGGTGGAGGGGATGAGCTTCTTGGGGGCGGCGACCAGCTCGACGTCCCACTGCTGCAGCACCTCGAAGGTGCGGTTGTCCAGGGAGGCCGCGCGGGTGACGGGCAAGTTGATCTCGACCATGCCGTCGTTTGCGTCGATTGTCACCGACGAGGCCTGGGTGGCGCTCGCGGTGTCGCCCGAGGCAGCGGAGGGCTGCGAGGAGGGGGCGGCGCCCGAGGAACAGGCAGCCAGGCCGAGGGCAGCGATGGCGGCGATGGCGGCCAGGGAGGTGGTCGTGCGAGACATTATTTCTCCGTCATAGTTACTTGTGATGGCACTGAAATAGGGAAAGCTAGGCTTACCTAACTGCCAAACTAACCTTACAGAAATTTGGGCTCGCGTGCGTGTGAGTGTGCGCATAGTTTCGCGCTGTCCTGTCGGGGCTTCGCGTTCGCGCGTTCGTCGGCCGCACCTTCCTCCCGCCGACTGTGGTCGCGTGTTGTCAAGCTCACGCGTTTCAGAAATTTCGCACGTAATTTGGCTAACCTAAGTTTTATTAGCACATTGAAAAACGGCGTATTTTCAACGTTTCTGGTGTGAGTCGTCGCGACGTCCCGGGGGAATTACGTGCGAAATTGTGAGTGCTGCTGTGAGTAAGCCTGAGTAAGCCTGAGTAAGCCGAGGGGCGGTGCTCACGTGAGCACCGCCCCGGGAACTAGCTTGGTCAGCCGAGCGAGCGTGAAGTCAGCCGAGCGAGCGTGAAGTCGGCCGAGCGAGCGTCAGGTCAGTCGACCAGGCCCTTCACGGCCTCGTCAAGTTCGGCGACCCAATCCGCGCCCGACACGTCCGAGGGCATGCGCCAATCCCCGCGCGGGGACAGGGAGCCGCCGGCCATGACCTTCGGGCCGTTGGGCAGGGCGCTGCGCTTGAACTGCTGGCTGAAGAAACGCCACAGGAACAGGCGCTCCCACTTGACGATCTCCTCGAGCGAGTATGCGACCTTGTCCTCCTCGGGGAAGCCGACCGGCCAGGAGCCGACCGAGGCGTCCGACCAGGCCTTCTCGGCGAGGAATGCGATCTTCGAGGGGCGCGCGCCGCGGCGCAGCACGTAGTAGAGCGTGAAGTCCTGCAGGTTGTAGGGGCCGATCTTGTCCTGCGTGGACTGCATCTTCTCGCCCGGCTTGGCGGGAACCAGCTCGGGGGAGATTTCCGTGTGCAGGATCGACAGGAGGACCTCGCCGACGCGATCGTCGAACTGCTTGGAGGATACGACCCAGCGGATCAGGTGCTGCATGAGGGTCTTCGGCACGCCCGTGTTGACCGCGTAGTGGCTCATCTGGTCGCCCACGCCGTAGGTGCACCAGCCCAGCGCCAGCTCGGACAGGTCGCCCGTGCCCAGGACGATGCCGCCCAGGTGGTTGGCCAGGCGGAACAGGTAGTCGGTGCGCAGGCCCGCCTGGACGTTCTCGAAGGTCACGTCGTAGGTGGCCTCGCCCTCGCCGTAGGGGTGGCCGATGTCGGCCAGCATCTGCGTGGCCGCCGGGCGGATGTCGATCTCCTGGAAGGAGGTGCCCAGGTACTGACACAGCAGGGTCGCGTTCTTCTTCGTGCGCTCGGACGTGGCGAAACCGGGCAGCGTGTAGCACAGGATGTCCGTGCGCGGACGGCCCAGCAGGTCCATCGCGCGGGAGGCCACGACCAGCGCGTGCGTCGAATCCAGGCCGCCCGACACACCGATGACGATTTTCGGGTTGCCGATCGCGCGCAGGCGCTGGACCAGGCCGGCCACCTGAATGTTGTAGGCCTCGTAGCAGTCCTGTTCCAGGCGCGTGGGGTCGTTGGGGACGAAGGGGAAACGGTTGACGGAGCGCTCCAGGCCCAAGTCGGTGCGCGGCGGGTCGAGCGTGAACTCGACCTCCTGCGGGGCCATGCGCTCGTCACCCGCGAAATAGCGCTGGGCGTTGTCCGTGAACGAGTTCTGGCGCTTGCGCTCGGTGCGCAGTCGCTCCAGGTCCACGTCGGCGATCGTGATGTGCGCGCCCTCCTGGAAGCGCTCGCCGATCGCCAGGCGGTCCCCGGCCTCGTAAATCATGGTCTCGCCGTCCCAGGCGAGGTCCGTGCTGGACTCGCCCATGCCCGCGGCCGTGTAGATGTAGGCTGCCGAGCAGCGCGAGGATACCGAGCGCACCATGAGCTCGCGGTCTGCGCCGCGTCCCACGGTGATGGGGGAGGCGGACAGGTTCGCCAGGACGGTTGCGCCCGCGAGCGCCAGCTCGGTGGCCGGGGTGACGGGTACCCACATGTCTTCGCAGATTTCGATGCCGACGGTTAGGCCGGGCACGTCGTCGGCGGAAATGAGGACCTGGCCGAAGGGCACCCACACGGGCCCGCCGGAAAATTCTTCGATGCCGCCCCACGGCACTTCGATGCGCTCGCAGGCGCGCGGGGGCATGGTGACGAAGTGGCGCTTCTCGTAGAACTCGCGGTAGTTGGGCAGGTGCGACTTGGGGATGATCGCCAGCACGCGCCCGCGGTGGATGGCGACGGCGCAGTTGTACAGTGCGTTGTCCTTGCGCAGCGGTGCACCCACGATGAGGAGGGGCAGCAGGTCGGCGCTGGCCTCGACGATGGTGGCGAGGGCCTTCTCGACGTTATCGAGCAGCACGTCCTGCAGGAGGAGATCGTCGATGGCGTAGCCGGAGACGCACAGCTCGGGGTAGACGGCGACGGCGACGCCGCGCGCGTCAAGCTCGCGTGCGGTGTCAATGATTTCGCGCGCGTTCTCGAAGGGGCGCGCGGGGTGCACGGGCAGGGTCACGGCGGCGATGCGCGCGAAGCCCTGGTCGTAGAGGGAATGGAAGTTCATGGTTCTCCTTTGGTACTGGGCTTATTCTTGCGTACTCGGCGCGCTTGCGCTCTTCATTGACGAGGCCGGGGCTGGGGCGGGTGGTCGGCGCAGGGGTGGGTCGAGAACGAAGGCCGTCTCGTCGACGCCGGGGGCCAGTCGGTACAGGGCGGCGGGGCGCCCGGCTCCCTCGCGCACGGTGGCACCCGTCGCTTTGATGAAGGAGGCTGTTTTCGTTGCTTTTCTGTGGAAGTTGCGCGGGTCGAGGGCCGATCCCCAGATGGCTTCGTAGGTGGTGCGCAGCTGGGTGATCGTGAACTCGGGGCCGCAGAAGGAGGTGGCCAGGGGTGAGTATTCGATCTTGGAGCGTGCGCGCTCTACCCCGTCGGCGAGGATGGTGGCGTGGTCGAAGGCGAGGGGTGAGTCGGGCGCGAGGAGCGCATCGACCGGGCACCACAGTGCTCCGGCGGCGTCGCCGCCTGCATGCGTGGGTGAAAAAGATGGGGCGAGGAGGAGGTAGACGACTGAGAGGATGGGGCCTCGGGGGTCTCGTCCGATGGGGCCGTAGGTGCGCAGCTGCTCGAGGTGGCCCGGGGGAGTGATGCCGGTTTCCTCTTCGAGCTCGCGCGCGGCGGCTTGCTCGGTTTGTTCACCCTCTCGCAGGAAGCCGCCGGGCAGGGCCAGGTGGTCCTTGAAGGGCTCGATACCGCGGCGTACGACGAGCGTGTGCAGGGTGTGGTCGATGACCGTCAGAGCCACGACGTCGACGGCGACCGGGATGGTGAGGGGTTCAGTCATAGTGTCAGCATAACCTATTTGTGTCGAGTTGACATTAAATGCTGATGCGGATTATCGTCAGTATGACACAAACAAGTGGGAGACCACCCAAGCAAGGAGCCATCATGGGAACCCTCCACCACCACCCCTTCCTCATCCGCTACCAGGGCGGCGCCGGCGACCACGTCGTCCAAATCCGTGCCGGGCGAACCATCCGCTCCGGCGTCGGCCAGTCCTTCTGGCTGCGCGCGGGACGCTGCGCGCTCGCGGAAGTACCCACCGCCAACCGCACCCACAGCTTCCTCGTGCAGGTCACCTCCGCCGACCAGCAAAACGTCAGCGCCCAAGTCGCCATCACCTACCGCATCGAGGAGGCTGAGGCCGCCGCCGCGCACTACGACTTCGACCTGTACCCCCGAGACGCGAGCAATGATGCGCAGGGGTTGTGGCAGATCGACGAAACCGTCACCCGAATCGCCCACTCGGCCCTGGCCTCGTCCATTGGCAAGATGCCCCTGTCCGAGGCCATCTCCGGCTCTCTGGATCGCGTCGGCCAGATCCTCGAAGAGGCCTTCGAATCGGACGAGCGGCTGCGCGCTACCGGCGTCGCCGTCGTCGACGCGCGCCTCATGAGCCTGCGCCCGGACGAGGGGGTCGAGTCCTCCCTGCGCGCCCCGCTCCTCGAACAACTCCAAGCCGAGGCCGACCGCGCCCTCTACGAACGTCGCGCTCTCGCCGTCGAACGCGAGTCACAGATCTCCGAAAACGAGATGCAGTCCAAGCTCGATCTGGCCCGTAAGCGCGCCGACCTGGTCGACCAGGAAGGCCACAACGCGCGGCGCGAGGCCGAGGAAAAGGCGGCCGCCGACGCGATCGCCGTCGAGGCGGAAGCGCGACGCATCGTCGAAAAAGCCAAAGCCTACGAGGCGGATTGGAAGACCGCTGGTGCCGCGCGGACTGCGACCGATGCATCCTACGTCAGGGCCCTCGGCGAGGCCGGACCAGAGGTGGCGCGCGCCGTCGCCCTCAAGGAACTGGCCAAGAACATGCCGTCCTTCGGCGACATCACCATCACCGCCGACGTGCTCAGCGATCTCGTCTCGGCATTCACCGGCTCCAAGAAGGCAGGCAAGTAGCCATGCGACGACGCGCCGTCATCGTCCGACGCCCCACCGAGTATGACGAACTCATGGACCGCTACTCCACGCGCGGTCAGGTCGAGTTCGTCCTGCGGCGCCGCGGGCGCACCCTCGAAGCCGTCGAACGAGCGCACGAGTCACACGTGGCAGCCCTGGCCCGCGTGCGCGCGGGCATCCCGGAGGGGTGGGCGAGCGCCGACGTGTCGCGCGAGAGCCTGTCGCGCTTCCTCTTCGCCCCCGAGGACGTCATCGTCGTCGTCGGTCCCGACGGCCTGGTCGCCAACGTCGCCAAATACGCGGGCGACCAGGTCGTGGTCGGCGTCAACTCCGTCCCTCAGTCGAACGCCGGCGTGCTCGTGCGCTGCACGCCCGACCAAGGGGTCGCGGCCCTCGGGCGCATCGAGGCGGGTACCGACCTGCGAGTGGACCAGCTGACGATGGTACGCGCGACCTCCGACGACTCGCGCACGATCACCGCGCTCAACGAGGTGTTCATCGGCCACCCGAGCCACCAAAGCGCACGCTACGAGCTGAGCCTCGGCTCCCAGGTCGAGCGCCAGTCTTCCTCCGGAGTCGTCGTCTCAACCGGGACCGGGGCGACGGGGTGGGGCGCCTCCCTTAAGCGTGGCCGCGCGATGGGGGAGTTGCCCGCGCCGACCTCGTCCTCGCTCGCCTGGTTCGTGCGTGAGGCGTGGCCCTCCCCCCACACCAGCATCGAGCACACCGAGGGGATCCTGGCGGAAAGTGAGGAGCTGAGCCTTGTTGTTGGATCCGAGTCCCTCGTCCTGTTCGGTGATGGCATGGAATCCGACCGCCTCACCCTCACGTGGGGCCAGAGCGTGCGGGTCTCCCGAGCACCGCGCGCCCTCTCCCTCGTGGACCCCGCGGGCCTGTCGGCGTGACGTGGAGAGGGGCTAGTCTCCTGGACCCGACAGGCATAGGAGGCTCCGATAGACATGGGTAACGCTCGTGTCTAAGATAGGAAGTGGTAACGGAGCTAGCGCTCAGAGTGCCACATCGAAGACCCACGCCCTTGCGGCGTGGGTTTCCGTCTATCTAGCCAAAGGGGGCCAGATGCTGGTTGCTTATCTTGATGAAGTCGCCGAGGCGGGAGCATTTGTGGGTTAAGGGTCAAAATGTGTGTCTGGCTCGGCGTGTCGCGGGGGTTAGATTTGG
>CABKMZ010000018.1 GCA_902373545.1 uncultured Actinomyces sp.
TGCAGGCCGTGCGCGCCGTCATCGACACGATCGAGGGGGCCTCGGACATCCCCGAGCTGATCGCGCTGAACAAGGCCGACCTGGCGTCGCCCGAGCAGATCGCCCTCCTGCGTACGGTCTTCCCCGGCGCGGTACCGCTCAGCGCCCACACCGGCTGGGGCGTGGAGGCGCTGCGCGCGGCCCTGGAGGACATGCTGCCCCGGCCCCGCGTGGCCATCGACGCGATCGTGCCCTACTCGGCGGGCTCGCTGGTCCACCGCATCCACGAGGAGGGCGAGGTCGAGCGTGAGGAGTACGTGGAGACCGGCACTCGGATCGTGGCCCGCGTCGACGAGGCCTTGGCCGCCATCATCGCCCGCGAGGCAGTGGGCGGCACAGCCGACGATGAGCCGGTGAGCGCTTCGTGAGCGAGGACCTGGTCGAGGCCTCGTGCCGCGTCCTCGATGCGGTCGTCGCCGGCATGGGTGGGGCTCCGCGCGAGGGGCAGGCCTCGATGGTCGCCGAGGGCGCCGCTGCCCTGGAGGACCGCGAGCACCTGCTGGTTCAGGCCGGCACGGGAACGGGTAAGTCGCTGGGCTACCTGGTCCCGCTGCTGACGCACTGCGCGACGAATGGGGTGCGCGGCGTCGTCTCGACGGCGACGCTGGCCCTCCAGCGCCAGATTCTGGTCAAGGACGCGCCGGTCGCCGTCGACGCGGTCGCGTCAGAGACGGGCGTGCGCCTGAAGGTCGCTGTGCTCAAGGGGTGGACGAACTACGCGTGCCTGCACAAGCTGGACGGCGGCTACCCGACTGAGGGCACGCTCTTCGAGGATCGTGACATCGGCGTCGGACCGACGGGTGAGCTCGGCAAGGAAATCTTGCGCATCCGCGAGTGGATCACCGAGACCACGACGGGGGATCGCGACGACCTGGTGCCGGGCGTCTCCGACCGCGCATGGCACCATGCCTCGGTCGCCAAGCCCGAGTGCCTGGGCAAGCATTGCCCCCTCATCGACGAGTGCTTCGCCCAAGCCGCGCGCCTGGACGCCTCCGAGGCTGACGTCGTGGTCACCAACCACTCTCTGTTCGGCATCAACGCCTGCGGCGAGGGCGAACTTTTTGGTGAATACGACGCCGTCGTGATTGATGAGGCGCACGAGCTGGCCGACCGCGTGCGCTCCCAGGCGGCCGCGGACATCACGGTGGCCAGGGTCAGCCGCGTGGCCCGGTCCTTGCGCTCGAACCTGTCGATCGACTCCACGGACCTGGACGAGGCCGGGGCCGGGCTGGGCGCAGCCATGGCACCCCTGCCCGACGGCCTCCTGGAGTACCGGCCGAGCGCCCTCGTTGACGCGATGATCGTCCTCGACGACGCCGCGCGCCGAGCCAGCCACGAGGTCAGCGAGGCGCAGGGTGAGCCGGCCGCCAAGCTCCTGGCCCGCGCCGCGATCGATGAGCTGATCGGGGCCCTGGACGCGTGGGGACGCGATCCCGACCAATCGATCGCCTACATCACCCGCGACGAGTCCGACAACGCTCGCCTGACGGTGGGGCCCCTGGACGTGTCGGCCGCGATCGGCGGGAACGGCATCGGCGAGCGCGGCGCGATTCTCACCTCGGCGACCCTGGCCCTGGGCGGCAACTTCGACGTCATGGCCGCGGCCACCGGCATGGCCGTGTCGGGCGTGCCCTGGCACGGCATCGACGTGGGCTCACCCTTCGACCATGCCCACCAGGGGATCCAATACGTGGCGACCCACCTGCCCCTGCCGGGGCGCGACGGCCCCTCCGAGCAGCTGCTGGACGAGCTCGTGGACCTCGCCCAGGCCTCGGGCGGTGGAGTGCTGGCCCTGTTCGCCTCCCGGCGCGGGGCGACCGCCGGCGCGCAGGCGCTGCGCGAACGCACCGACCTGACGGTCTACCTACAGGGGGAGGAAACCCTCGCCCAGCTGATCGCACGTTTCCGCGCCGAGCGCGACTCGTGCCTGGTGGGCACCATGTCCCTGTGGCAGGGCGTCGACGTCGCCGGGGACGCATGCCGCCTGGTCGTCATCGACAAGATTCCTTTCCCACGCCCCGACGATCCCGTGTCACGCGCACGGTCGATGGACGTCGAACGCAGGGGAGGAAACGGTTTCATGTCCGTGTCCCTGACCCACGCGGCCCTCATGATGGCCCAGGGCGCGGGCCGACTCCTGCGCTCGACGAGCGACCGCGGCGTCGTCGCGATCCTCGACCCGCGCGTGGTGACGAAACGCTACGGATCCTTCATCATGCGCTCCCTGCCGGCCATGTGGCCCACCACGAATCCGGAGGTCGTGCGCGGCGCTCTGCGGCGTCTGAACGCAGCCGGTGATCAGTAGGTGAAGAGTGGTTTTCAACACGTGAAAGATCGTGTAAATTAACCATTAGGCGACCCATGACCTGCAGCAATGGAAGCGCCTGCTCACACTAGGAGAGACACGTGGAAAACAAAGCGCAGACCCTGTACCCCTCTAAGTCCTCTGGACGTCCCTCGAAGATTGCCATCATCGGTGCCGGTGCCGTTGGTACGGCCGTTGCTTACGCGTGTGCGATGCGCGGTGACGCTCGTTCGATCGTTCTTCAGGACATCAACAAGCCCAAGGTTGAGGCCGAAGCCCTCGACATGGCCCATGGCATCCAGTTCACCCCCGCAGGCTCGATCGAAGGCTCCGACGATGTCGAAATCGTTCGCGGTTCCGACCTGATTATCGTGACGGCTGGCGCCAAGCAGCAGCCCGGCCAGTCGCGCTTGGAGCTGGCCGGTTCGACCGTCAACCTTATGAAGAAGATCGTGCCGAACCTGCAGAATGTGGCTCCCGACGCCCGCTTCATGTTCGTCACCAACCCGGTCGACGTCGTCACCTACGTGGCTCTGAAGCTGACCGGTCTGCCGCGCAACCAGGTTTTCGGCTCGGGCACGGTGCTCGACACCTCGCGCCTGCGCTACCTCGTGTCTCGTGAGACCGGCGTTGCCACGCAGAACATCCATGCCTACGTGGCCGGCGAGCACGGCGACTCCGAGGTCGCCCTGTGGTCCAGCGCCGAGATCGGTAACGTTCCGCTCTCCCAGTGGGGCCCGACCCTGTCCGGCGGTACCTTCGACGCCGCTCTGCGCAACTCCATTGCGCAGGAGGTCGTCCAGTCCGCATACAAGATCATCGAGGGCAAGGGCGCGACCAACTACGCCATCGGCCTGTCCGCCGCGAACATCGCCGGTGCGGTGCTGCGCGACGAGCAGCGCGTCCTGACCATCTCGACGCTGCTGGAGGACTGGGAAGGCATCTCGGACGTCGTCATGGCCGCCCCGACGATCGTTGGTCGCGACGGTGCCGGACGCGTCCTGAACCCGCCGCTGACCCTCAATGAGCGCGACGGCCTGACCGCCTCGGCGGAGCGCCTGCGCAAGGTTGCCCGCGACCTGGGCTTCTGATCGGGCTTATAGCAAACGGTGGCGCCGATCCCTTCGGGGGTCGGCGCCACCGTTCGTTGGTGGGGCTGTTAGAGGGAGCGGATGACGGTGACGACCTTGCCGAGGATGGTGGCCTCGTCGCCGGGGATGGGGGAGTAGTCCTTGTTGTGGGGCAGCAGCCACACGTGACCGTCCGTGATCGATAGCTCCTTCACGGTGGCTTCGCCGTCGATCATGGCGGCCACGAATTCGCCGTTGCGCGCCTCGTTTTGTGAGCGGATGACGACGTAGTCTCCGTCAAAGATGCCGGCGTCGATCATGGACTGGCCGGAGACCTCGAGCATGAACAGGTCGCCGCGGCCGGTTATGGAGGTGGGTAGGTGAAAGACGTCCTCGACGTGCTGTTCGGCCGTGATGGGCGATCCGGCCGCGATGCGTCCCACGAGGGGGATCGCGGTGCCTTCCTCCTCCACGTGCGAGACGGGGATTTCGATGGGCACAACCGAAGACGAGGCCGGGGCTGAGGGGGCGATTCCGAGCGTTCGGCGCGCCTTGTCCGTCAGGTCGAGGGCGCGCGGTAGTCCGGGTTCGCGCGCGAGGTAGCCCTCCGACTCGAGCGAATCCAGGTGGTGCTTGACCGTCGACGGGGAGGCCAGGCCGACCGAGGATGCGATCTCGCGCACAGAGGGGGGAAAGCCGCTGGAGGCCAGTTTGTCGTTGATAACGCGCAAGATCGCGCGGTGGCGATCGCTGATCGGTCGCTCGGTCATGGACCCTCCTGTTGTGCGCGTGGACGCAGATGTGCATGGGTGGGCGTCCACTGGATACGTCAAGTTTAAGGCGAAAACGCGCAACATGAAACATATGTTCGAGTGGGTCTCGACATTCGCATGGGCGCGTGCTATCGTACAGGTGTTCGACGAACATGTGTTCGATACTGATGTTTGGAGGTTGCCATGAGTCTTCCGTACACCCCTGGGCCTGCCGTTTCCTTCCCGGCGCGCCGCTCCCCGATGCGTCCGGCGCAGGATGCGCGCGTGGCCACGGTTCGTGACATCTCGTCGGCCCCGTCCGTGCGCCGACGTATCGAAGCCCAGCGGGCGGACGATCCCGCGTTCCTGCGCGCGCCCGTTCCTCCGCGTCGACCCGCCCGCTCGTCGCGTCGGTCCCTGGTCGCAGGCGCGCTCGCCACGCTCGCGCTGTCCGTAGGCGCGGGCGCTCTTGGGCTTGCGATCCAGCCCAGCGCCTACGATGGGCCGACCGTCATCAAGGCGGCCGTCAGCGGTGATTCGATTTGGTCGATGGCCGAGTCGGTCAGGAGCGAACGCCCGGTCGAAGAAATCGTCGCGGATATTGAACGTCTCAATGGCATCAGCGGAGCTCTGCGGCCCGGTCAGCGCGTCGTCGTTCCCGTTCGGTGAAGTGGCTCGCGGGACTCCTGTGACAGCGGGCGCTTGGAGCGTGTACCGTTGAGGGGTGCACTGTCCTTTCTGTCATAACCCTGACTCGCGCGTCGTCGACACGCGCATCGCGGACGACGGCGCCTCGATCCGGCGTCGTCGCGAGTGCACGCACTGCAAGAAGCGTTTTACGACCCTGGAAACGTCGTCGTTCCAGGTCGTCAAACGCTCGGGCGTGGTTGAATCCTTCTCCCGCAACAAGGTCGTCTCCGGCGTGAAAAAGGCCTGCCAGGGCAGGCCCGTCTCGGACGATCAGCTCGCGATCCTCGCCCAGCAGGTGGAGGAGCAGCTGCGTTCGACCGGCGTATCCAACGTGTCCACCAATGAGGTCGGCAAGGCGATCCTGCCCTTTCTGCGCGACCTCGACGTCATTGCCTACCTGCGTTTCGCCTCCGTCTATCGAGCATTCGATACCCTTGAGGACTTCGAGGATGCTATCCATGCGCTGCGCGAGCGTTCCCAGGCCGCGGAGGTGGCCGCCGACGCGCCGTCCGAGGAGGTGTCCGCCCCGGTTGCTCCGAAGAAGCCGCGTAAGTCCCGGGCGAGTCGCAAGCGTGCCGCCGCTGCGTCGCTGCTCGGAGACGAGTAGCGCCCGCGCCTGGTGGCGCGGGCGACTCGTCGATCCGTCGGCGGCGGGCGGCTCCTAGCTGTCCTTCCTGTCGCGCTCGTCCGTTCGGTCGGCGCCTGTGGCCAGTCTGCGTACGGCCGCGGTGGCCTCGCTCGACGCCTGAGAGACGGATTCTCGCGCCCCGGCCACGGCCTCGGACATCGCTTCGCGGGCGCCGACAACCGCCTCGGTCGCGGCGCCGCGCGCCTCAGCGACTCGCTCCGACATGGCTTCACGTGCCCCGGCCACCGATTCGCGTGCCCCGGCCACGGCCTCGGCCACGGCCTCGCGGGCACCAGCCACGGCCTCGGAGGTCGCCCCGCGCGCGCCCACGATCTGCTCGCGCACCTTCTTGCGCATGACCTTGCCCAGCTGGGAGCGCGGCAGCTCGCTCATGACGACGACCTGACGGGGCAGGGCGTAGTGCGCTAAGGACTTTTCCGCCCAGTTGCGCAGGTCCGTGAGCGTGACCGACGCGCCGGCCTCGAGAACGACGGCTGCGACGACATCCTCGCCGCTCTCGCCGGCGGGGACTCCCACGGCAGCCACGTCGAGGATGCCGGGCATCGTGCGCACCGCATCTTCGACCTGAGAGGGATAGACGTTGAAGCCGGAGGAGTTGATCATCTCCTTGCGTCGGTCCGCCATGTAGATAAAGCCGTCGCGCACCTGGACCAGGTCGCCCGTGCGCAGCCAGCCGTCGGCGGTGAACACCTCCGCGGTCTCCTCGTCCTGATTCCAGTACCCGGAGAAGACCTGCGGGCCGGTTGCGATGAGCTCGCCGACCGCGCCGTCCTCGACGTCGCGCGCGGGGTCCTCGGGGTCGACGATGCGCACCTGCGTGGAGGGGAAGGGAATACCCAGCGCCCCGCGCGCCCGCGAGGAGGCCAGGGGGGAACCGAGGAGGATCGGGGATGCCTCGGTCATGCCGTAGCCTTCGATCATGAGGCCGCCGGTCGCCTCCTCCCATTTTTGGGCCAGAGGCGCCGACAGGGGCATCGCGCCCGACAGGGAGAAGTGGATGGAGGACAGGTCCACGTCCGTGCCCTCGGCTGCCGCCAGCAGGCGCTCGTACATGGGGGGCACGCCCAGGAAGAACGTGCAGGGGAGTCGGCGCTGGGCGGCCAGGACCAGGGCGGTGTCGAACTTCGGGAACATGGCGACGGTCGCCCCCAGGCGCAGGCCCGCCAGGAAACCGATCGTGAACCCGAAGGCGTGGAAGAGGGGCAGGATGCAGTAGAAGACCTCGGCGCCCTCGTGCAGGACGGGCACCCATGCGATGGACTCCTCGACGTTGGCGCGCAGGTTGGCGTGCGTGAGAGCCGCGGCCTTGGGCACGCCCGTCGTGCCGCCCGTGTGGATGAGGAGGGCGACGTCGTCCATGGAGGCGGGGCATGTTCCGTTCCAGGGGGTGGCTGTGCGCATGGCGCGTGTCCACGAGCGAGCCCAGGTGGGGCGCGGGCTAGTGAGCTGGTCGCGCTTGTCGCGCGCGGCCTTGAGGGGCAGCTTGAGCGCCAGGCGCGAGGCCGTGGGAAGGGCCGTCGTCAGGTCCATCGAGAAGGTGGTGTGGCCTCGGCCCAGGAAGGTCAGCTTCTCCAGGGTCTTGGACCAGGCGATCGTCACGCGCGCGCCGTGGCGCGCGTACTCGCCCTCGAGCTCGCCGGAGGGAGCAAGCGGGTTGTGTTCGACGACGACGGCACCCAGCAGCATCGTGCCCAGGACTGCAACCGCGTGCTGGGGGCAGTTGGGCATGATGAGAGCGACGCGGTCTCCCGCGCGCACGCCCGCCTGGTGCAAGGCCCCCGCGCACCGACGCATCTGCTCGACCAGCTGCTCGTAGGAGAGCTGGCGGGCGAAAAAGTCGATGGCGGCACGCTTGGGATAGCGGGCGGCGACGTCCAGGACCATATCCGGGATCGGCTGGTCGGGAGTGGCGATTTCGTAGGCGACGCCGGGCGCATAGAGCGCCCGCAGCGAGGACGTGAGGTCCATCTATGCTCCTTTGGTGGTGCTGCCCCTACGATACCGTAAGTTACGGCCTCGTTTGACCACCTGGAAGCGCGATGAAAGCGACAGTTTCTACAGGGGCGTCGCAATCAGTCGGACGGTTTCGGGCAGGTGGCTCAGCTCCTCCAGGGCCTCGCGACCCAGGCCGGCCGAAATGTCGGTGAGCACGTAGCCGACCTCGTCCACGGTCGCCAGGATCTGGGCGTCGACGTTGGCCTCCGACGACGCGAAGATCGAGTTCACGCGGGCCATGACGCCGGGCACGTTGCGGTGGATGAGGCGCACGCGGTAGCGCGAACGCCTGCCGATGTTCATGGTCAGGTTGGGCAGGTTCACGCTCATGTCGGTCGAGCCGCTGGCCTGGTACTCACCGATCTTGGCGGCCACAAAACGGCCGATGTCGTACTGTGCCTCCTCCGTGGACCCGCCGATGTGCGGGGTGAGAATGACGTTGTCGAGGGTGGCCAGGGGCGAGGAGAAGGGGTCGCCGTTGGCGCGCGGTTCCTCGGGGAACACGTCGATGGCCGCGCCGCCCAGGTGGCCC
This sequence comes from uncultured Actinomyces sp., assembly GCA_902373545.1. Taxonomy (GTDB): domain Bacteria; phylum Actinomycetota; class Actinomycetes; order Actinomycetales; family Actinomycetaceae; genus Pauljensenia. The sequence continues at coordinate 8,033 of CABKMZ010000018.1, forward strand.
GAGACCAGTGCGGCGTGCAGGGCATCCACGTCGACGACGTGTCCGCGCGAGAGGTTGATGAACAGGGCGCCGGGCTTCATGAGCTCGAACTCGCCTCGCCCGATGAGGTTGGTGTTGGACTCTTGGCCGTCCACGTGCACGGAGATGATGTCGGCCTCGCGTAGCACGGCCTCCATGGTGGGCATCTGCGTGGCGTTGCCCAGGGCCAGGCGCTCGGCGGCGTCGTAGAAGATGACGTTGAGGCCCATGGCCTCGGCCAGCACCGACAGCTGGGTGCCGATGTTGCCGTAGCCGATGATGCCCAGCGTGTGCCCGCGCACCTCGTGGGCGCCGTCGGCGCTCTTGTCCCACACGCCGCGGTGCAGGCGCGAGTTCTTCACCGTCACGCGGCGCGACAGGTCGATAATCTCGCCGATCGCGAGCTCGACGACGGAACGCGTGTTGGAGTAGGGGGCGTTGAACACGGCGATGCCCATCTCGGTGGCGGTGGCCAGGTCGATCTGGTTAGTGCCGATACAGAAGGCGCCGATGGCCTTCAGGTTCGGGCGGGCGCGCAGGACGCGCTCGGTGACCTCGGTCTTGGAACGCAGACCCACGTAGTCGATACCCTCGAGCGCATCGATCAGGTCGTCCTCAGACAGGGCGCCCGTCACGCGGGTGACCTCAATGCTGAACTTGGCGAAAATCTCGTCGGCGATCGGGTGCGGGTTTTCCAAGAGTAATGCTCGTGTCATGACTCCATCATGGCAGATGGGGGCACAACCAGCGTGGCATCGTCACTGTGTGGTCACCGACTACCACTCTTCCATGCCGGCGGGCAGCGCGGCGGCGTGGACGACGTGGACGTCGTGGGTGGCGCGAGTCAGGGCGACAAACAGGTCGCCGATGCCGTCGCTCATGATTTCGCCGGGCTCGACCAGGACGACCGAATCGAACTCCAAGCCCTTCGTTGCGTTCGCTGAGAGCAGGGCGACGCGCTCGGACAGCGCGCTGTCCCCGTCGACGTCGGCGCCCCACGCGCGGGCACGCTGCGCGCCCACGATGATGGCGACGCGGCCGCGTGAGGCGCCCGCCTCGCGGTCCAGGCGTTCCTCTGCGATCTGGCGGGCCTGGTGCGCGGCCTCCCACAACGGGTCGGTGTCTCGGGACGAGGCCGGGGCAGCCTCGGGCGCGTCCACGTGAGTGACGCGGTAGCATCCCTCGACGTCGCGCACGGCGGTCATCGGGTAGAGGACAGGTGCCCCCGCACGCGCCACCACACCCTCGGCAAGGGTCGTGAGGGTCGCAGGGGTGCGGTAGGAGACGGTCAGGGCGTACTCGGCGGCAAAAGCGCGGGCCGCGGGCCCTAGCGCCTTCTCCCACGAGGCGGGACGCTGAGAGCCGCGGCGCTGATCCAGGTCACCGACGACCGTGAAGGACCGCGAGGGACAGCGGCGCAGCAGGGCGCGCCACGCCATGGGGGAGAGTTCCTGGGCCTCGTCGACCACGATGTGGCCGTAGGCCCACGCGCGATCCTTGGCCGCACGCTCGGCCAGGGGCGCCCACGACTCCTGCTCCGCGGTGTGTTCGGCGAGCATCTGCGCGGTGACGATGCCGCCTCCCAGGTTCTGCCCCTCGATGGCGGCACGAGCGCGCTCGAGCTCGCCCCCGTCCGTCTCCTTCGAGGGAGCCGACGAGGTCGGCATGGGGCCGAGCAGCTCCTCGCACTCGTCCAGGATCGCAACGTCCGAGATCGTCCAGGGCGCCGAGCGCGGCCGCACCAGGAGGGCCAGCTCGTCGGGGCGCAACGGCGACCTCGCGCGCCGGTTGGCTGCCGCCAACACCTCCGGGCGGGCATAGAGCCTGCGTAGCAGCGTCTGCGCGCTCGTGGGCATCCACGCCGTGTTGATCGCGCGGCGGCAATCCACCGAGTCTCGAATCTCAATGAGCCAGGAGCGCTTGACCTCCGGCTCGACGCGCCCCTCGGAGTCGGCGTCCCCAGCCTCGCGCGCCAGGCGAAGCGCCAACACGTCCATCAGTTCGCGTGCAAACGACTCGCGCGCCACGTTGTGGGGACGCCCCGAGCGCTTGGCGCGCCGCCTGGCCGCCTCCACGTCGCCGCGGGTGAGCGTCACGGTACGGTTCCACACGCGCAGCTCCTGATCCCCCTTGGGAAGCTTCGCGAGCGCTCGCACCGCCTCCTTGACGATAGCCGCCCAGGCCGGCAGCCCCTTGATCCGAGCCACGGCCTCGTCCTCGGACGCACGCGCACGCACGCCCGGCACCAGATCGCCCATCGTCACCGACACAACACCCGTCTCACCCAGGGAGGGCAGCACCTGCTCGATATAGCGCAAGAACAAGCGCGAGGGCCCCACGAGCAGAACACCCGAGCGCTCCAGGCGCTCGCGGTGGGCATACAGCAGGTAGGCGATGCGGTGCAGCGCGACCGCGGTCTTGCCCGTGCCCGGGCCGCCCTGGACGACCAGGAGGCCCTTGTCGGAGGCGCGGATGATGCGGTCCTGCTCGGACTGGATGGTCGCCACGATGTCACCCATGCGCCCGTCGCGCGCCTCACTCAGGGCATGCATGAGGGCGCCCTCGCCCTGCAGCTCCAGGCCCTGGGCGTGCGAGGCGTCGAGCAGCTCGTCCTCCAGCCCCGTCACGCGCCGGTCGCGAGTCGAAATGTGGCGGCGACGCACGACGCCCTCCGGCTTGGCCGACGTCGCCTGATAGAAGGGACGCGCGGCGGGGGCACGCCAATCCAGGAGCAGGGGAGTGCCGTCCTCGTGAGACAGGGACAGGCGACCAACGTGGCGCGTCGACGAATCCACCATGTCGAGGCGACCGAACACGAGGCGCTCCTCCACGCCCTCCAGGCGCGCGGCCATCTCACCCAGGTGCGCAGACAGGGCCTCGCGCTCCGTCCACGCCTGCGCGTTTCCGACACCGTGCGTCGAATGAATGCGGCCCTGACGATCCCGGTAGGAGGCGCGAAGCGCGTCGAGACGCTCGTAGGCGGCGTCGACGAAGTCCTGTTCAGGCAACGGAAGGTCCGTGCGTGACTCCTGCTGCGCGCCCGTGGTCATAGGTCCTCCTCGATATTGGTGGCCTTCTATTGTTGCTCACTTTTCGTCGTTGCGCTGTGAGCAGCCTTTTTTCAACACCGTGACTTCGCCCCAAGCTCAAAACGTGTCCTCGCATGACGCGGCGCCGCCCCCACAGGTACGTTAGACATGAGAGAAAAGACCGAGCATGAGGAGGATACGTGAGCATCACCGCGACCGACCTTTACGAGGACGGGCCCGCCGCAGGCGCGAAGGCCAAGATTCTCCTCATCCACTTCGATGGGGCGATTGACGCCGGCGCCGCCGGGCGCATAGCGATCGGGCAGATGCTGCGGTCGCTGCACAACGAGCGCGTCGCTACCTTCGACGCCGACACCCTCATGGACTACCGCTCGCACCGGCCCATCGTGACCGTTGACGACTGGGTGTCCTCTCCAGACATGGTCATGCCCAAGACCGTGCTCGACCTGGTCGAGGACGACATGGGAAATCCGATCCTTGTCCTGCACGGCGCCGAACCGGACGCGCACTGGGAGTCCTTCACGAACGCCATCAACGACATCTGCAAGCGCGCCGGCGTGGAGATCACCTTCTCGCTGCACGGCGTGCCCTCCGGCGTCCCCCACACGCGGCCCACTCCCGTGCACGTCCAGGCCACTGATGCCTCCCTGCTGCCCGCGGGCGGCGCGAAGATCACGAACCACATGCAGTTCCCCGCGCCCCTGTCGACCTTCGTGCAGATTCGACTCGGGCAACGAGGCATTGGCGGGCTCGCGCTGCTCGGCGCTGTCCCGTACTACATGGCCGACACCGGCTACCCGGCCGCCTCCTCGGCGCTGCTGACCTCGCTGGCCAAGTTCGCGGACCTGTCTCTGCCCGTCGGCGACCTCGAGCAGGGCGCCGCGCAGGACCAGGAGAACATCGAAAAGCTCGTTGAATCCAACCCGGACATCTCCCACACCGTCTCCAACCTCGAAGAACACTTCGATGCGTGGAGCGGAGGCGACGGCGCGATCCCGCTGGCCGGCATGGCCCAGCCTGCCGCCGCCCGCGACGAGGACAAGTCCACCAAGGACATCGGCGACGTCATCGAGGCCTACCTCGCGCAGGTCTCGCGCGCCAAAGCCGAAGAAATCGAGTCCGTCCAGCGCGCACCCCGCGTCGACGGCACCGAGACTCCCTCCAAGCCCGACACCCTCGAAGACGTGCTCGCCCGCGTCGAGGCCCGCCGCAACGGCAAAGAACCCGGGCCCTCCTCGCCGCGCCACCGCGCCTAAGCGTCGGACACCCCGGCCCTGCTCGCGGCGCGCCCCAGGGGGGCACGCGGGCAACCCCGCACCCGCGGCGCGGGCGGGGGAACGGAGGGTTGGCCTCGTCAGTGAGACGGGGGATAGCCGATCTGAGCGTCCGTGAGCGCGGGGAAGCCCGCCACCCAGCGCACCAGCTCAGCGGGCCTGGTGATGCGCGCGGGCAAGGCCAGCGTACGCAGCGCCCGATCGATGTCGTCCGCGTCCACCACCCCGTCATTGCATGCCAGTGCGACGACGTTGCCGCGCCGACCGCTTCGCCCCACCTTCGGATCCTGGATCGACGCAACGAAGGGGAAGACCTCCTGCAACGCCGCCACGTCCTGGCGCGCGTTGGCCGCGCCCCCGTGCGCGCAATTGACCAGGTACACGCCCCGATCCGTCAGAGAACGGCGCACCTGACGGGCGCACTCAATCGTGCGCAGGTGATCGGGAGTGAGCCCCTCGGCAAAAGCGTCGCGCACGATCACGTCAAACGAACCCTCGCGCGTCTGATCCAGGACAGCCCGCCCGTCGCCCACGCGGATCTTGACCTGCGGGGCCTTCGGGATCGGGAAATGCTCACGCACCTGCTCAGCCAGGAGCCGGTCAACCTCAACGGCCACGTGCCGCGACTGCGGGAAGGCAGCAGACCACGCGCACGCCAGCGCACACGCCGCGCCACCCACATGCAACGCTCGGAAACGATCCCCCTGGCCCCACGCGGCGGCCACGACCGCGCTCATGTGCTGCATGTACTCGAACTCCAGATACGTCGGATCCGACGTATCCACCGCCGAAGACTCCACGCCGTCCAGGAACAGCGTCGCGCGCGGGCCATCCCAACGGATCCGCGCCGAGCCGAAATCCGTCTCGAAGGAGATGTCGCGTGACGAAGATGAGCGTGCCATGGTGGACACTGTAACCACGGGACCGTGCTCGCTGCTTCAGGAGGTGACATGTCAAACGCTCCCAGAGACGCGCGCGCCAAACGCGACTGGGGATCGGACGACTCGGCCACGCCGATCCTGCACGTCGACATGGACTCCTTCTACGCCCAGGTCGAAATGCGCGAAGACCCCTCCCTCATCGGACGGCCCATCGTCGTGGGCGGCACCTCCGGGCGCGGCGTCGTCACCTCCGCCACCTACGAGGCCCGCGCCCTGGGCGTACGCGCCGGCATGCCCACATCCCGCGCGCGTGCCCTGTGCCCCACGGCGGCCTTCATCCCCGGCAACCACGCGCTCTACAGCCATTACTCCCGCCAGGTCATGGACATCCTCGCGACAATCACCCCCGCCCTCGAACAGGTCTCCATCGACGAGGCCTTCCTGGACGTTCGCGGCGCACGGCGCCGACTCGGCCCACCCACCCACATTGCCCGCCTCATCCGAACCCGCATCCGCGAGCAGGTGGGACTGCCCGCATCCGTGGGAATCGCCTCCACCAAATCGGTGGCCAAGATCGCCTCCTCGCACGCCAAACCCGACGGCCTGCTCCTGATCCCCGCCTCCGCCACAATCGAGTTCCTGCACGGGCTGCCCGTCGGCGCACTGTGGGGAGTTGGCGGACGCACCGGTGCCATCCTCGACCGAGAAGGCATCGACACCATCGGAGACCTCGCCCACACGCCCCTGACACGCCTGACCAAACTCCTCGGCGTCGCCTCCGCCCACCACCTCCACGACCTCTCCTGGGGCATCGACCTGCGGGCGGTGACCACCTCACGACCCGAAAAATCCATCGGCATGGAGCGCACCTTCGAGGAGAACGTGCGCTCGCGGAACGAGATCGAGGACTTCATCCTGGCGGCGTCGCACGACTGTGCCCGCAGGCTGCGCTCCGGCGGTGTCGTCGGGTGGACCGTCGGCATTAAAATGCGCGGCGCCGACTTCCACACGATGACGCGCAGCGTCAGCCTGGTCGCACCGACCGACACCGGGCGCGAGATCGCCCGCGCCGCCCAGTCCCTGTTCGCCCGCGAGGCGATGCCGAGCGGGGGAGTGCGCCTCTTCGGCGTGCGCGTCGAAAGCCTGCAGTCCCGCTCCGGCGGCGTCGCCGTGACGCTCGACCGCGATGAGAAGCCCGCAGCCTCAGAGCGTGCGATGGACCAGATCCGCTCCAAGTTCGGTTCCGCAGCCCTGGCACCCGCCACGCTCTTGGGGAAGAATCTGCCGGGCAGGCGCTCCTTCGGTGCCGAGGCCGGGGGACGGGGCGCTGGGACCGGCGCGGCCGAGGCCTCGGGCGGGGACGGCGGATCCCGCGCCGCTTCGCCTGAACGCGGGGAACAGGGGACCCTCCTGTGAGGCGTTCCGTGCGGGGCGCGCCGTACGCTAAGCTTGAACCAGTTAACGTCCGAAAGGGGCAGGAAATGGCTCTCACCGAGTATGAGAAGAAGGTCCTCGAGCAGATGGAGGCATCCCTGCGCGAGGAAGATCCCGCGCTGGCCTCGCAGATGTCAGCCCCCGCCCCCGCGGAAGAAACGGAGCCCGAGCCCCAGCGCGGCCCGCGCGCTCCCCGCCGCATCGCCCTCGGCTTTGCCGGGGCTGTCCTGGGCATGGTACTCCTCGTCGTCGCCGTGTCGCTGGGCTACTCCATCGTGTCGATTCTGATTGGCGTTGCCGGCTTCGCCGTGACGGTCGCCGGCATCCTCTACGCGCTGTCCAGGCCCGCCTCGCCCTCGGATGCTTCCGACAGGCCTCGGCGCAAGAAGAACAAAGAGAACGGCGGCTGGGATTCCTTCATTCAGGATCAGGAGCGCCGCTGGGACGATCGCAAGAACGACGACTGATCATCTGATCATCTGGGCGTGAGGGCGGGGGAGCGCGAGGCGCACCCCCGCTTCGCTATCGGATCTGCCATCTCGTGTCTGGCGGCCGGGGGCCTGTGATGCGCATGTTAACCCCGCAGGTGGTCGTCCGGGCCCTTGGATGCGCATGTTAACCCTACAGGTGGCAGTATGGGCGGCGCGCCCACGCTGCCTCTGATCGGGCCCAGCTGCGCATACGCGGGTTACCACGACCACCTGTCGGGTCCAGCTGCCGCGAGCGTTACATTCCGCTTCCTGGTAGACGCGTGGACCTCCCCGAAGACTTCCGCGACTCTTCGATGCCTTACTGCCGCGTCTTCCCAGGCATGCGCTTCAGACTCTCGTCGCGTGTCTTTCGTTGCCCAGCGCCTCAATGCCGAACAACACGCCAGCTCGCGTACAGCTTTACAAAAGTCGCCCCACTGTGTTTCACGGGTTGTTTCATGATGCTCCCGTTGGCCTCCACCTTGCACCCGTGGGTCCTTCCACCTTGCTCCCCTGGGTTCCTCCACCTTGCTCCCCTGGGTTCCTCCACCTTGCACCCCGGGGTTCCTCCACCTTGCACCCCGGGGTTCCTCCACCTTGCACCCCTGGGTTCCTCCACCTTGCACCCCTGGGTCCCTCCACCTTCCTCCCCGGGGTTCCTCCACCTTCCTCCCCGCTGTGTTTCACGGGTTGTTTCATGATGCTCCCGTTGGCCTCCACCGTGCACCCCTGGGTTCCTCCACCTTGCACCCCTGGGTCCCTCCACCTTCCTCCCCGGAGTTCCTCCACCTTCCTCCCCGTGTCCCTCCATGTGGACTGCCAACTGTCCTGTCGTATTGGTTGTGACGCGCGGAAATGAACCGAACCGTCGTCTATGAGCGCTGGAAAACCGCCACTTAATAAGTTTTGGAGCGCCTGGGCCGTGAGGCACTCTCGCCACACGTGTCACGGAATGTGTCGTAGATTTCCTCCACTTTTCTCCACGGGAACTTTTTGTTGTAAACGCGCGGAAAAGCCTTTTAGTATTGCGCGCCACGCCGCAAGTTTCTCTGTAAATATGGTGCTAAGTGGGTTAAAGTGGGGGAAAGTTCCGAACAGGGGAGGGCGGTGACATGTTCCTTGGCACGTATGAGCCCAAGCTCGACGACAAAGGACGTATGTTTCTGCCCGCTCGTTTCCGTGAGGATATGCAGGGCGGAATCGTCCTCACTCGCGGCCAAGAGCACTGCATCTACGCATTCCCCGTCGCGGAATTCGAGAGCATGACTGCTGAGCTTCGACGAGCCCCCCTGTCGTCGAAGCAGGCGCGCGATTGGATTCGCGTGATGCTCTCGGGAGCCTACAAGGAAGTTCCTGACAAACAGGGACGCATTAGCGTTCCGGCGGACCTGCGTGCATACGCCGGTCTGGATCGCGAGCTCGCCGTCATTGGTGCTGGTTCGCGAGCAGAAATATGGAATGCCTCGGCCTGGCGCGAGTACCTCGCGGTCCAGGAGGAGGCCTTCTCCAATACAGCAGAAGAGATTATTCCCGGGATGTTCTGACCCGTACGCCGAGGTCTCCGCCCGCTGTTCCGACATCACTTCCCCGATGGCGGAGCACGGTGGGGGACCTGGGTGGATGGGTCGGACATGATCAGCGTGAAGGAGGCGCGACATGACTGAAGCACTCGATGCGGTGCGCGATTCGTCGCGCCGCCCGGACGAGGGCGGGCGCCCCGCGTCGGAGCGTCACGTCCCGGTCCTCCTCGCCGAGTGCCTGGACATGCTGGCCCCGGCCATTGAGGGCCCCGGAGCGGTCCTCGTTGACGGGACCCTGGGCATGGGCGGTCACACCGAGGGGGCGCTCGATCGTTTCCCCGAGCTGACGGTCATCGGCATCGATCGCGACCCGCAGGCGATCGCACTGGCCTCGGAGCGCCTCGAGCGTTTCGGGGATCGCTTCCGCGCGGTTCACACGACCTACGATCGCATTGACGAGGCCGTGGCTGAGCAGTGCGGTCCCGGCGCGCGCATCGACGGTGTCCTGATGGACCTGGGCGTGTCCTCCCTGCAGCTGGACGAGGCCGAGCGAGGCTTCGCCTACTCCAAGGACGCGCCTCTCGACATGCGGATGGACGCCACCAGCGGACCCAGCGCGGCCGACCTGCTGGCCACGGCCTCGGAGGGTGAGCTGATCCGTATCCTGCGCACTTACGGCGAGGAGAAGTTCGCACCGCGCATCGCCCGTCTCATCATCCGTCGCCGGGACGACGCGCCTATCACGCGCACCGGTGAGCTGGTGGACATCATTCGCGCGGCCATTCCCGCGCCCGCTCGACGCACGGGCGGTAACCCCGCCAAGCGTACGTTCCAGGCGCTGCGCGTGGCCGTCAACGATGAGCTCACCATCTTGGAGCGGGCCCTGCCCCGTGCTCTGGCGAGCCTGCGTGTCGGAGGACGACTGGTCGTTGAGTCCTACCAGAGCCTGGAGGATCGGATCGTCAAGGACGTGCTGCGGCGCGGATCAACCAGCTCCGCCCCTCCCGGATTACCGATCATCCCCGACGATATGGCCCCCAGTCTGCGACTACTCACCAAGGGCGCGAACAAGGCCGACCAAGCTGAACAAGACCACAACCCCCGATCTGCATCCGTGCGACTGCGCGGAGCGGAACTCATTTCCGAATGGAAGGATCTCTCATGAGTGCAGCAACCGCTAAGGCCCGTCCCGCGGCTCGTCCGGAACTGCGCCGCGAGGAGGTCCGCGAGTTCCACGTTGTTGAAGGCACTCGCCCTCGTCGCTCGGCCGTGGCTGTCCTCGTGCTGCTTATCACGGTCGCGCTCGCGTCCGTGCTGGCCTCGATGGTTCTGAACACGCGCATGGCGCAGACGTCTTTCGAGATTCGCGAGCAGCAGCTGGTTCTCAACGAGCTGGAGGCGCAGTCGTGGACGATGCGTGCCGAGCTTGACCGTAAGGCGTCGCCGACCGAGCTGGAGCGGGCCGCTAAGGAAAACGGCATGGTGCCCGCCGGCGCGTCCGGTTTCATCACGCTTGAGACGGGAACCGTTGAAGGCGGGACGCCCGCCAAGTAAGGCGGAGCCACGTGCCTATGGATAGCGTCATTTCGCGCTCGCGCTGGATCCTTGTGATCATCATCGGCGCGCTGTGTCTGTGCGGCGTGCGCCTGGTGCAGCTCCAGATTGTTGAGGGGCCGGTTCTGGCCGCTCAGGGGCAGCGCGTGCGTACGTCATCGACGGCTGTGGCCGCTGCGCGCGGGTCGATCACGGACGCGACGGGCGTCGTGCTGGCCAACTCGATCCAGACCTACGACATCGCGGTGAACCAGGTGAACATCGCCTCCTACGTGCATCGCGACGACGACGGCAACGAGGTCGGGCGCGGCCCGGCCGAGGCCGCCCATCAGCTCGCCCCACTCCTGGGGATGGACGAGGCGGAGCTGGGCGGCATGATGCTGGGGGATTCGACCTACGAGTACATCAAGCGCAACGTGGATGCGGTGACCTACCGCGAGATCCGTAAGCTGGATATCTACGGCATTGAGTGGGAGTCGGTCTTCGAGCGCGAGTACCCCAACGGAAACGTGGCGGCCCCCGTCATCGGCACGGTGAACGCGGAGGGCCAGGGCTCCTCGGGTATGGAGGCGCAGTTTGACCAGTTGCTGACGGGTACGCCGGGCCAGCAGGCCTTCGAGATCGCCCCCAACGGCGCGGTCATGCCCGGTGGTAAGCGCACGACGGTGGAGCCCAAGAACGGCGGTTCGGTGGAGCTGACGATCCATGCCGACCTCCAGCATCAGGTCCAGGACCTGCTGGATGCGCGTGTGGCGAAGCACCAGGCGGACTGGGGAACGGTCGTTATCGAGGACGTGGCGACCGGCCATATCCTGGTGATCGCGGATTCGAATTCGAAGGAGCCGGATAACGCGAACCCGCAGAAGGTGCACGCCGTGCAGGACACGTTCGAGCCGGGGTCGGTGGGCAAGCTCATCACGATCGGCGCGGCGCTGAACCAGGGAACGATCACGCCCACGAGCGTGTTTCAGGTGCCGTACTCGCTGAATTTGCCGGATGCGGGTGGCCCGATCACGGACTTCCACGAGCATGACGGTGAGGCTTTGACGGCGACGGGCGTCCTGGCCGAGTCTTCGAACACGGGAACTGTGCTGATTGGCCAGACGATGACGGATGATCAGCGCTATTCGATGATGCGCGCGTTCGGCTTCGGTCAGGAGACGGGCATTGAGCTGCCCGGCGAGTCCGCTGGCCTGCTGCGCAGCTCCGACGACTGGCAGGGCCGTGACCGCTATGTGACGATGTTCGGCCAGGCGTACGCGATTACGGCGGTCCAGGAGGCCTCGGCGCTCGCGACGATCGCCAATGGCGGTGTGCGGATTTCCCCGCACATCGTCAAGTCGTGGACGAACACGGACGGCACGGTTGAGGTCCCGCAGGGCACCCAGCCGGTTCAGGTCCTGGAGGCGACGACTGCGTCGCAGCTGCTGACGATGATGGAGTCGGTTGTCGAGGACGATCTGGGTACCGCGGCTGCCTCGAAGGTTCCCGGCTACCGAGTGGGCGTGAAGACGGGCACCGCGGAGACGGTCATCGACGGGGCCTCGGGTCTGGTCTCGACGACGGCCGGCATCATTCCGGTGGACGCGCCGCGCCTGGCGATCGCCGTGATTCTCTACAATCCAAAAGTGGCGTCGGTCTCATCCGAATCGTCGGCGCCGCTGTTTGGTGACATAGCACGTACTGCCGTCGGAAACCTGGGTATCCCGGCCTCCTCGGGGTCGGCTACGCTGTACCCGACGACTCCGTGAGCCTGAAGGAGAAAAGCATGCGGACATCAGCGCAGTGGATTGCGGAGGCGGTTTCGGGTCGCCTCGTGGGAAGCGACGTGAGCGTGACCGGAAGTGTGGTGACGGATTCTCGCGAGGCCCAGGCGGGCTCGCTGTACGTCGCCCGGCGGGGCGAGAGCGCCGACGGTCACGCTTTTGTGGCGGGCGCCGTGGCGCGCGGAGCGGTGGCGGTTATCGTCGAGCATGAGGTTGACGAGGCCGTGGCTCAGATCGTCGTGGAGGATTCCACCGAGGCGCTGGGTGCCTTGGCTCGGGCGCACGTGCAGGCGCTGCGCGCGGGCGGTGCGCTGGACGTCATCGCGATGACGGGGTCCGTGGGTAAGACGACCACGAAGGATCTGCTGCTTCAGATCATGAGCGCGGATGGGCCCACGGTGGCTCCCAAACTGTCGTTTAACAACGAGGTTGGGCTGCCCCTGACCGTCCTGCTGGCCGACGAGAACACTCGTCACCTGGTCCTGGAGATGGGAGCGTCGGGCCCCGGCCACATCACCTACCTGACCAATATCGTCGCCCCGGATGTTGCGATTGAGCTGTGTGTGGGCCACGCTCACGTGGGTGGCTTCGGCGGTTTCGAAGGCGTCGCGGCTGCCAAGGCCGAGCTGATTCGGGGCATGCGCCCCGGCGGTCCCGTTATCTTGAACACCGACGACCCGAATGTCGAGGCGATGGCGCCCCTGGCCTCGGGTGAGGTCATCCGTTTCTCTGCCTCCGGTAACCCGCGAGCCGAGGTGCGCGCGCAGGATGTGAGCGTTGACGCCGCAGATCGAGCATCCTTCACGCTGGTGACGCCCGCTGGCACGGCGCAGGTCTCCTTGAAGATCGTCGGACGTCACCACGTGGCCAACGCGCTGGCGGCAGCGGCGGGCGCCCTGACGCTGGGCGTGGACCTGGCGACCGTTGTCCAGGTGCTCTCGAGTGCGCGAGCGCTGAGCCCCCACCGTATGGACGTCCACGAGCTGGTCATCGACGGGTGCGAGCTGACGCTGATCGACGACTCTTACAACGCGAATCTTGACTCGATGCGTGCGGGGATCGCCGCGCTGTCGTCGATCGGCAAGGACGGTCGCAAGATCGCCGTCCTGGGCGAGATGCTCGAGCTGGGGGAGGACTCCCAGTCGCTGCACGAGCAGGTCGGCGCGATGATCGAGGCCTGCGGTGTGGAGACGCTCATTGGCCTGGGCGCCGACGCCCACTACTATCTGGAAGGAGCCAGCGCGGTTCCCAACCGCCAGGTTGCGTCGGATCCTGCCGACGCGGCCCGCCTGGCTCTGGAATTCGCCGGGGATGGCGCAGTCGTCCTGGTGAAGGGTTCCTTTGGTTCACATTCGTGGCAGGTGGCTGACATCCTGCGGGAGAAGGGAATGACCCGGTGATTGGTCTTATCGCTGCGTTCATCATTGGGATGGCGCTGTCCGTAACGGGTACACCGCTGCTCATCCGTTTCCTGGTGCTGCACCAGTACGGCCAGTTCATCCGCCAGGATGGGCCGACTCAGCACCTGACGAAGCGTGGCACGCCCACGATGGGTGGTCTCGTCATCATCCTGGCGACCGTGATCGCCTGGCTGATTGGCTCGTTCGTCGCGGGGGCGGGGCCCTCGTGGTCGGGCTTCCTGCTGGCCTTCCTCTTCGTGGGCTTGGGAACGATCGGCCTGCTTGACGACGGGATTAAGATCATGCGTCAGCGTTCGCTGGGCCTGCACCCGTCGGGCAAGATCATCGGTCAGGTCGCCGTCGCCTCGCTCTTCGCGGGCGGCACCCTCATCAATCCCAACGAATACAACGAGTATGCCAGCACGCTGGCGATTTCGTTTGCGCGCCCGACCCCGCTGAGTCTCGCCTTCGCGGGCACGGCTATCGGCGTGATCCTCTACCTGATCTGGACGAACCTCATTGTCACGGCGTGGTCGAACGCGACGAACCTGACGGACGGCCTGGACGGCCTGGCCGCGGGCGTGTCGATCTTTGTTTTCGGTGCTTACACCTTCATTGCCTACTTCCAGCGCATCCAGGCGTGTACGCAGCCCGACGTCAACCGGTTGGCTTGCTATCAGACGCGCGACCCGCTCGACCTGGCGATCTTCTGCGCCGCGATCATCGGTGCGCTGGCCGGCTTCCTGTGGTGGAACGCGTCCCCCGCGCAGATCTTCATGGGTGACACGGGTTCCCTGGCACTCGGCGGTGCCGTCGCTGGCCTGTCGATCCTCACCCAGACCCAGCTTCTCGCCATCATCGTCGGCGGCCTGTTCGTCGCCGTCGTCATGTCCGACGTCATCCAGATTAGCGTGTTCAAAGCGACCGGCAAACGAGTCTTCCGAATGGCGCCCCTCCACCATCACTTCGAGTTGCTGGGGTGGAAGGAAGTCACGATCGTCATCCGCTTCTGGCTGATCGCCGCGATTATCGCCGTGGCCGGCGCCGGCGCTTTCTACGCGGAGTGGGTGTCCGCTCGATGAACCGCAGTGCCGCAGTTATCGGCTGGGGTAAGTCCGGCCAGGGAGCCGCCGGTGCTCTGCTCACCCGCGGCTGGGAGGTTAGTGCTTTCGCGGCGAGAGCCACGCAGACCCTGTCCTTCGACGACGTTGCGGGCGTGCCCGTCCACGTCGAGGAGGATGCGAACGCTCTGGCGGCCGCGGTGCTCGATGCCCGCCCCGACCTCGTCGTCGTGTCTCCGGGTATCCCCGCGCATCACCCCGTCTTCGCCGCCTGCGCCCAGGCCGGTATCGACCTGTGGGGCGAGGTTGAGCTCGCCTGGCGCCTCCAGGAGGAGGGCCCTCACGCCGGGCGCCCGTGGCTGACGGTGACGGGCACGAACGGCAAGACGACGACCGTTGGCATGCTGGGGGAGATCCTGCGTGCCTCCGGCGTGAAAGCCGAGGAAGTCGGCAACATCGGTACCCCGATCACCCGGGCGATCGACTCCGACGCGGAGGTCTTCGCCGTTGAGCTGTCCAGCTTCCAGCTACACACGGCGCTGACGGTGAGCCCGCTGGCCTCCATCTGCCTGAACGTGGACGCCGATCACCTGGACTGGCATGGCAGCGTCGAGGCCTACGCGGCGGACAAGGCGCGCGTCTACGAGCACACGGTGCGCGCTTGCGTGTACCCCGCCTCGGATCGGCGCGTCGAGGCCATGGTGGAGAACGCGGACGTCGTCGAGGGTGCGCGGGCTATCGGCGTGACCCTCGGTGCGCCGACCGTGTCCCAGTTCGGCATCGTCGAGGGTCTGCTGGTCGATCGCGCGTTCGTTGAGGACCGCCACCGCCAGGCCGTCGCGCTTGCCCACATCTCCGATCTGGCCGAGGCGTTCGGCGACCACCCGTCACCCGCGGTCCTGTCGGACGCTCTGGCCGCCGCCGCGCTGGCGCGTGCCTACGGCGTCGAGCCCGAGGCCGTAGAGGCGGGCCTGCGCGCCTTCCGCCCGGCTGGGCACCGACGTGCCGTCGTCGCCCGCGCAGCCGACCTGACGTGGATCGATGACTCGAAGGCGACCAACGCGCACGCCGCCCGCGCTTCCCTGGCGGGGCTGCCTCCTCGCAGCGCCATCTGGATTGTCGGTGGCGACGCTAAGGGTCAGGACTTTGCCGAGCTGATCAGCCAGGTCGAGCCGACCCTGCGCGGCGTCATCGTCATCGGCGAGGACCGCACCACGCTGGTCAAGGAGCTCACCGCCGCCGCCCCCGAGGTTCCCCACGTCGAGGTCGACGGCCACGAGGACTGGATGTTCTCGGTTGTCAACGAGGCCGTGGCTCTGTCGCGTCCGGGCGACACCGTCGTGCTTGCCCCGGCGTGCGCGTCGTGGGATCAGTTCGACAACTACGGCCAGCGCGGCGACGTGTTCGCCGACGCGGTGCGTCGCCTGGCGGCCCAGTGGGGGAGCGCCGGTGGCAACGAATAAGCGCGGCTGGCACGTCCCGACGGTGAGCGTGCCTCGGATCCGTTTCGGGTCGGGGCGCGAGCACGAGGCGAACCCGGTGATGACCTATTTCCTGGTCATCGTCCCGGCGCTCATCCTCTCGTTCTTTGGTCTCGTCATGGGTTTTTCGGCGCAGACCGTCACGTCGATCGCGGAGGGGGAGAACCCCTACACGGCGTACGCGCGCCCGCTGTTCATTATTCTGTCGTCGCTGCTTATCGCCACCGTCGTTCAGCTCATTCCTCAGCGCTGGCTCACGACGATGGCCGCGCCGCTGTTCGTCTTTGCGCTGGTCTTTCAGGCCCTGGTCATCACGCCGCTGGGCCGCTCGGAGGGCGGTAACGCGAACTGGGTGAAGATGGGCCCGATCATGGCGCAGCCGTCGGAGTTTCTCAAGCTCGCGCTCGTCGTGTTTTTGGCGTGGATTGTCTCCAAGTCGGCGTCTAAGCGTTCGGATCTGAAGGCGATGAGCGTTGCCGTCGCCCTGCCGATCCTGATTGCGCTCGGGGCCGTCATGCTGGGCGGCGACATGGGCACGGCGATGGTCGTGGCCATGGGCGCGCTGGGTGCCGTGTGGGTGGCTGGCCTGCCCAAGCGCTGGTTTGGCGTCCTGGTGACGCTGGCCGTCCCCATTCTCGTGTTCCTCGTGCTCGCTAACCCGACGCGTATTCGTCGAGTCTTGGATGTTCTTCCGGGCACCGCCAAGGGCCCGAATGAGTCAGCGCCGGAGCAGATTGACCACTCGCTGTGGGCGCTGGGATCGGGTGGCCTGACGGGCCTGGGTCCGGGCGCGTCGCGCGAGAAGTGGAACTACCTGCAGGCTGCGCACACGGACTTCATCTTCGCGATCGTCGGCGAGGAGTTCGGCCTGCTCGGAACCTTCGCGGTGCTGCTGTGCCTGGGTCTGCTCGTGTGGGGCATGTTCCGCGTGGCGCGCGAATCCTCGGAACTCTTTGTCGTCATCGCCGCCTCGGGTGTGGGCACCTGGATCGGCGTGCAGACGGTCATCAACGTGCTGTCGGTGACGCGGGTGGGCCCGGTCATCGGCGTCCCCCTGCCGCTCGTGTCCTACGGCGGCTCGTCGTTCTTGTTTACGATCACCTCGGTGGCGGTCGTGGCGTCCTTTGCGCGTGCGCGCGCGGGGATGCGGATGATTGGGAGGCCGGACGAGGCCTCGGCTGGTCGCGACCCGCGGGTGGCCCCGCGCAGGCGCGCCGCACGATAAACTGATAGGTCACGCTCGCGTTAAGGAGACGCTTATGGTCAAGGTTGTGATGGCTGGCGGCGGGACCGCCGGTCACGTGAATCCCCTTCTGGCGACGGCCGCGCAGCTGCGAGAGAGCAGCGCCGAGGTCGTTGTGCTGGGCACGAAGGCGGGGTTGGAGGCGGATCTGGTTCCCGCTGCGGGTTTCCCGCTGGTGGAGATTCCCAGGGTCCCGCTGCCCAGGCGCCCCTCGCTGGCCTTCTTCACGCTGCCCTCGCGTTTCTCGGACGCGGTCAAGCGGTGCGCGCAGGCGCTCGAGGGTGCGGATGTGCTGGTGGGTTTTGGCGGCTACGTGTCGACCCCGGCCTACATTGCGGCCAAGCGCGCGGGCGTGCCGATCGTTATTCACGAGCAGAACGCGCGCCCTGGCCTGGCCAATAAGGTGGGCGCACGCAACGCCGCGGTGGTTGCCCTGACGTTCCCGTCCTCGCCGCTGGCGGCGCGTTCGGGTCAGACGGTCGTGACCGGGCTGCCTCTGCGGTCGGCGATTGCCGATCTGGCGGAGCGCCGCGCGAGTGCCGAGGGAGCGGGCGCCGCGAGGCGTGAGGCTGCCGAGCGCCTGGGCGTGAACCCCCACGCTCCGACCCTGCTGGTCACCGGCGGGTCGCTGGGCGCGCTCCACGTCAACGAGTCGATGACGGGCGGCGCGGATGCGCTGCCCGAGGGCGCGCAGGTCATTCACCTGACCGGTCGTGGTAAGGACGAGCCGGTGCGCAAGGCGGTTGAGGCCGCTGGCCTGTCGGATCGCTGGCACGTCATCGACTACCTGACGACGATGGAGGACGCGCTGGCCGTCGCGGACCTGGTCGTGTGCCGGTCGGGCGCGGGCACGGTCGCGGAGATGGAGGCCCTGGGCCTTCCCTGCATCTACGTGCCGCTGCCGATCGGCAACGGCGAGCAGCGCCTGAACGCGGCCGATCACGTCGCCGCCGGGGGCGCCCAGCTCATCGACGACAAGGACTTTACCGCCGAGTTCGTGCGCCGCAACGTGTTCCCGTTGCTGGGGTCGACCCGTCTGGCGGACATGGCGGCTGCGTCGCAGTCGCTGGGGCGCGCGGGTGCTGCTCGCGCGCTGGCCGATCTGGCGCTGGCGCAGGTGAAGGAGGGCGGCCATGAGTGAGCCGACGCTGAACGATCGTTTCCATCTGATTGGTATCGGTGGCGCTGGCATGAGCGTCGTCGCGGAGCTGTTGCGCTCGCGCGGGGCGATTGTCGAGGGGTCGGACCGCGAGGATTCGGCCGTGCTGGAGCATCTGCGTGCGGTGGGCGTGCGAGTCTACGTCGGTCATGATGCCTCCCACGTGGACCCGACTGCCGTCGTCGTGGTGTCCACGGCGATCCGCGAGAGTAACCCGGAACTGGCGATCGCGCGTGAGCGCGGCCAGCGGGTGATCCACCGCTCGCAGGCCCTGGCGCTTGCCGCGTCGGGCATGCGTTTCGTCGGCGTGGCGGGCGCGCACGGCAAGACGTCGACGTCTGGCATGCTGGCGATTGCGCTTGCCGCGTGCGGTCTGGATCCGTCGGTGGCCGTTGGCGGTGTGCTTCCGCAGCTGGGCACGGGCGCGCACCTGGGCGCGGGCGACGTCTTCGTGGCCGAGGCCGACGAGTCGGATGGATCGTTCCTGAACTATTCCCCGGCGATTGAGATTGTCACCAACGTCGAGCCCGACCACCTGGATCGCTACCACTCGCGCGAGGAGTTCGAGCAGATTTTCGTGGAGTTCGCGCGTCGCATGGTGCCGGGCGGGCTGCTGGTGACCTGCGCGGAGGACGAGGGCGCGGTGCGCCTGGCGCAGGCCGCGCGCGCCGAGGGGCTGCGCGTCGTGACCTACGGTCGCGCACAGCGCTCGCTGGCTGAGGCGGACATCGTCATCTCCGACGTTGCCGTTCATGCTGGCGGTGCGTCGGCGCGCCTGTCGTGGGGCGACCTGAGTGCCGATCTGGTCATGTCCGTGCCCGGTGAGCACAACGTGCTCAACGCGGCGGGCGCGTGGGCTGCCGGTATCGAGTGCGGCCTGGATCCGCAGGCCGTTGCCGATGGGCTGGGGCGTTTCACGGGCGCGGCGCGGCGCTTCGAGGCGCGCGGCCAGGTGGGAACTCGCCGCCTGTTCGACGACTACGCGCATCACCCGACCGAGGTGGAGGCCGCGATCCGCGAGGCTCGCGTCGTCGCCGACGGGGGAGAAGTGACGGTCGTGTTCCAGCCGCATCTGTATTCGCGCACGCGCATTTTTGCCGAGCGCTTCGCCGAGGCGCTGGCGGGCGCCGATCACGTCGTCCTGGCGGGCATCTACGGTGCCCGTGAGGACCCGGAACCCGGCGTCGACTCGACGCTCATTTCCTCGCGCGTACCCGGTGCGTCCTATGTCGAGGACATGCACGAGGCTGCGCGCCTGGCGGCGTCCCTGACGCCCGAGGGCGGCGTGTGCGTGACGATGGGAGCGGGTTCGATCACGCGCTGCGGCGCGGATGTCCTGGACGAGTGGCAGCGGGCTCAGGCATGAGGCCACCGTCCCCGAGGCGTCCGGGGGGCAAGCGCGAGCAGCCAGCCGCGCGTTCGCGCGCCGAGACTCCGACGCCCGATACCGACGAGGCCTCCCCGGCCTCGTCGGAGCTGGCGCGGTCGTCCCGTGGCGAGGGTTCGAGCCGCCGTCGGGGGGCCTCGAAGCGCGAGGCGAGCGAACGCGGTGCCAATCGGCGCAGCACGAGCGAACGCTTCGCTCAGCGCCGGTCGCGCCAGCGCGGGGAGGAGCCAAGCGAGGCGAGCGCTGAGCGCGGCTCTCGGGGGCGCGGTGCTGAGTCGTCGTCGGCGCTTGAGCGTCGGCGCACGCGCGGAACGGTCGCAACGCCCGTGGGCACGGCCGACGCCGCCACTTTGCTGGGCAGCGTGGAGGCAACGGACCTGGGGGATCGGCTGCGTGAGCGAACGCGCGCGCGTCGCATGCTCCTACTGCGCCGCATCGGGCTGTCCGTTGTCACGGTCGTGGTTGTGACCGCCGTGGGGTGGGTGGCCTTCTTCTCGCCCCTCTTCGCGCTCTCGAGCGCGAACGTCCAGGTCACGGGTCAGGACGGCAGGCTCGTCACGGTCGAGTCGGTGCGCTCGTCGGTGTCCTCTTTCGAGGGGGTGCCGCTGACACGCCTGAACACGGCGGCGGTCGCGCACGCGGTCCTGTCCAACGTGGCCGTCAAGACGGTCACGGTCTCGCGCCGTTGGCCGACGGGCCTGAAAGTGTCCGTGACGATGCGCACGGGCATGGTGGTCGAGGCAGCCGAGGGAGCCTATTGGTTGGTCGACGACCAGGGTGAGCGCTTTGAGCAGGTGGGCGGCGTGGGAGGATATCCGCTTGTCACCCTGCCCGAGGATCGCGCCCGGGGAGCCTCCGACGTCGCCTCCGTTCTGGGGGCGCTGGACGAGTCGACTCGCTCTCAGGTTTCGGCGATTTCCTCGACCGGAAACCAGGTGACTTTCACCCTGCGAGGGGGCCAAACTGTCAAGTGGGGAACCAGCGAGGATGCGCCGCAAAAAGCGCGAGTGCTCGCCACGTTGCTCGCAAATGTGAAGGCAACGACGTACGACGTGTCAGCGCCGAATCATCCTGTGACCAGTTAGGTCTTCTTCTTTGTCCGCGTGTTGGCTTGAAGGATCACGCGCGGACCCCTAATTTCTTTCCGACACGAAGCACATTAAACATCAACCTTCAACTAGAGGTTGAGGGTCTGATGCAAGGGAGACATCCATGGCGACACCGCAAAACCACCTGGCAGTGATCAAGGTCGTCGGCGTCGGCGGCGGCGGAGTTAACGCCGTGAACCGAATGATCGAGGTCGGCCTCAAGGGCGTTGAGTTCATCGCGGTCAACACTGACGCGCAAGCTCTTCTCATGTCCGATGCCGAGACAAAGCTTGACATTGGCCGCGAACTGACGCACGGCCTGGGTGCCGGTGCGGATCCCGCCGTCGGCCGCAAGGCTGCGGAGGACCACATTGACGAAATCGCCGCCGCGCTGGAGGGCGCGGACATGGTCTTTGTGACCGCCGGCGAGGGTGGCGGCACCGGTACGGGCGCGGCCCCCGTCGTGGCCCGCGTGGCCCGCGAGGCAGGCGCGCTGACGGTCGGCGTCGTCACCCGCCCCTTCTCCTTCGAGGGTAACCGCCGCGCGGCGCAGGCCGAGGGCGGCGTGACCACGCTGCGTGAAGAGGTCGACACGCTGATCGTCATCCCGAACGACCGTCTCCTCGAGATCTCCGACGTCTCCATCTCCGTGCTCGACGCTTTCCGTGCTGCCGACCAGGTGCTGCTCTCGGGTGTCCAGGGCATCACCGAGCTGATCACCACCCCGGGCCTGATCAACGTTGACTTCAACGACGTCAAGTCCGTCATGAAGGATGCCGGCTCGGCGCTCATGGGCATCGGCGCGGCCACCGGCGAGGATCGCGCGCTGCGCGCGGTCGAGAGCGCGATTTCCTCCCCGCTGCTCGAGGCCTCGATCGACGGCGCCCACGGCGTGCTCATGTTCTTCCAGGGCGGCTCCGATGTCTCCCTCCAGGAGGTTTTCGCCTCCTCGCAGCTCGTGCGCGAGGCTGTTCACCCCGAGGCGAATATCATCTTCGGTGTCGTCGTCGACGATACCCTCGGCGACGAGATTCGTGTCACGGTCATCGCGGCCGGTTTCGACGATGTCGCGGAGGTGGCCCCGGTGCGTCCCGCCACCGCCTCTCGCGTCTCCGCGCCCGTCGCTCAGAAGCGTTCGTCAGCTCCCGAAGCCAAGGCTCCCGAGACCTCGCGTATCACCCAGCTGCCCACGCGTCGCCCGCAGCACCGACTGAACGTGGCCGCGCCCGTGCGCGAGGCTGCTCCGGCCGCCGTGGAGACTCCCGCCGCCGTGGAGTACGAGGAGAACGAGTCCGACCACTCCTTCGAGGTGCCCCGCATCTACCCCGAGGCCCCCGAAAAGGAAGAGCTGGACATCCCGCCCTTCCTGCGCTGATGACAACGCAGCTTCTTGCCGGTGCCCGGGTCCACCTCACCGAGGTGGACCCGGGCACCGGTGCGCTATGCGGCAACGTGGGCCTGCACGTCGGTGATGACGAGGAGCTCGTGCACGGCAGGCGTCGCGCGCTCGCCGATCTGCTCGGCAGGGACGTCGTCTGGATGAACCAGACGCACTCGACCGTCGTCGAGGTGATCGCCCGCGGCGAGCAGGGGCCTGTGCTGGCTCGTTCCGGTGTTGCGCTGGGGCGTCCTGCGACGGGGGAGTGGGGCCCGGTGGAGGCCGACGGTGTCGTCATCGACGCGCGCGAGTGGCGAGGCGGGCCCGCGCTGGCCGTACAGACCGCCGACTGCTTGCCCGTCGTTTTATCGGCTGCCGACGGGCGTGTCGTCGCCGCCGTCCACGCCGGTCGGCGCGGCCTCCTCGGGGGGATTCTGGGAGAGGCAGTGGCTGCTCTTCGTGCACGCACCGATGGGCCGATCGAAGCCCTTATCGGCCCCGCGATCTGCGGGAGCTGCTACGAGGTGCCCGAGCAGATGGCCTCTGAGAGTGAGTCGTCCATGCCCGGAATTCGCACGCGCACCTCGTGGGGAACGCCCTCCCTCGATCTGCCGGCGGCAGCGGCAGCTTCGTTGAGCGCCCTCGGCGTGCGTGTTGTGACAGACCCGCGCTGCACCCTCGAGGACCAAGCCCTTTTCTCGTATCGCCGCGATTCTGGCTGTGGGCGTCAAGCGCTCGTCATCGTTCCCGTCTAACCGATACGTCGCACCTGCGAAGGGGAGCGAGATCCGCAGAGCTGTCACTGCCTCGCGCCCCGCGGGGCATGCGTGTCTTCCCTTATTGGTGCCCTCCTCGCGACGCGCCGAGCGCCCTGCAGCGCGCAACCGTCAAGCGCCTGTAGCTTGTGGCTATGCATCGGCAGAAGGAGGAATGATGA